>JAVHQF010000158.1:0-2737 GCA_036170995.1 Sideroxydans sp.
GTCCCCATCTCGATGGCATATTCAGCCTGACCGTCGATGTCGCCCCCCACCCAGGTCAGTGTTTGGGTACGACTGGCTCCCACCGAAGCACTGAGTGGTGATGGACTTAAAGGCGTATTGGGCGGCGCGTTAGCTTTTACAACGCGAGTGGCAACATTACTCCATCCGCTTGCACCGCAACTGTTCTGCGCTTTGACTCGGTAGTAATAGGTGCCGTTGATTTTGTTAGTCAGGGTCTGTGAGGAACTGGCATAGCCTGTAGTAACGTACTCAACGACAGTTGTAAAAGCGGCGTTTGCTGATTCTTGTAAAACGTAGCCAGTGGCATTGTTGACTGGCAACCAATCAACAATCACATAAGTACTCTCAGTCCATGCACCGCTATTAAACAGCGTCGGCGCAGTTACGCCTGACGAGCAAGCATTCACCGTATTCGAAACGGCAACAGGCAAATAAGCCGTCGCAACCTTCCCTGTGCCATCTCCTACAGTGACGAAAATATTGTAGCTTTGCGGCGAGTTAGTAACAGGTGGAATCCAAGTGACATTGGGACTATTTGCAGTTCCCTGAAAAGTGCCACCGGTTGAATGCCAATAATATAAGGGAGTACAGCTAGGACAATAGCTAGCATTTGCAGTCAAACTTAATTGTTGATTGTTCTGTACCGTATTATTCCCCGTCAGTGTTACCGTAGGAATCTGCGTATTCGCCGGATTGTTGACTTGCTCATAGTTACGTCCGAATTCCCCTGCTACACTCAAATTTGCAGATGCAAAAACAGTGACTGCGAGAATGGCACAAACCCAATACCGAACTGCTCGAGTGGTTATCATCATTGCACCTTGCCGTGAGCCATGGACAACGCAATCAGCTTGGCAGCCTCATCGCGCTGCAAAAAATTGTTTACACCAAACATACCGTTGCCATAGCCTCCTACGATAGGTTCGTTCCCATTGCAGCCGACATCACCTTTATTAGTGGCAACCGGATAAACAGTTTGCGAGTACGGAGCACTGTTGGGTGCATCTATAAAACTTACTTTTGATGACAGAAGCTCATTGGCATTTGTGGTCAAACCAAAAACGCTAGAAAGTATGCTGACAGCCTCAAAACGGGTAATAGACCTGTCAGGGAAGAAGCATGCCACTGATGACAATTGGGGTTGCGATGGATTATTGCAGTCATTTGTAACGTAGGTTAAAAATCCATTACGCTTAGCACTATCAACATAACCGGCATACTCTTGTGTCGTTACGTCATAAAACGGAGCTTGTGCGGGTGGGATATTAAATTGACCTGGACCATTCTTGGCATTCATTGCCATTCTCAAAAATTCCGATCGTGTTACTTCACTGGTCTTTGAGCCATGCGGATCATATTTATTAGCGCCTTTTCCATTAACCATGCCCTTCTTCCATAGCTGAATCACATAGCATGAAAGGCTATCCTCCGGCTTAACATCGAAGAAAGGATAATTAAAACTGGCAGCCAAACTACCATCGCTTTTATAGACTGATAACTTGAAGGGCATATTGAAATCTTTCTCAAACCCTTGGTATCCCAGAAAACCACTAAACAGATTCATGACGATATTCTTATCTGTCCATGAAGACTGTGGAATGGCTACGCTAACCGTGCGGTTCGAGTTTGCTGGATTGCTTTTGAGGAATGGAATGAAAACATCTACTCTCCCAGCAGTTATTCCGAAGCCATTTCCCGTTATGGATATATCTCCAGTAGATCTATTGTTATTCACTGGACTGACGACAATTGGTGAGAGATCAATTGGATCAGAAGTCATACCCGTCATCTCTTCCAGCGAACAAGTTATCTTATTAAGACAAGATAACTTTCCAATAGGGCCAGTTGAGTTGGTATTAACTCTTGCCTCAATATGCAAATGGTTTGCCGATCCCGCACCGGTGCTTCCGCTAAGACCAATTGGATCACCAATCTTAATAGTGCCAATAGTGGCGCTAATATTTGAAAGATGGAGATAACTTACTAATTTTCCATCTAGCGTTTTAACCGACACGCTGCCAAGTCCTTTGCCATCTGCAACTGTTACAGGCCCGCTGCCGTCAACTCGAACTACTGACCCATTTGTAACTGACTTGACAGCTGTTCCAGCAGGGACAGCAAAGTCAATACCAGCATGTGCAGCCATTCCATCGGCGGGTGAAGAAACAACATATGGAGTATCAAGATATGCGCAACTAACAGTCTGCTCTGAACCAAATAGCCCAATAGAAAGTTCTCTTGCATAGCCACCCGTCTTAACTATAGAGGTGCAGTTTGCAGCATTAGCATTTTCTGATAACACGAAAAAAATTAGAAAAGAAAGGTAAACAATGTTATAAATACATCGATTTATATGTACCACCCTGAAAAAAATTGAATTCTCGTACTTACACAGACCCACAGCAGTAACCCGCCTGACCATCCCACTGATTCCACTCATAACCTTTTGCATCATTTCGCCCCCCGGTTTTCCTGATTGCCTGCGCCGCCCTGCCTATGCTTGCACTTGTAATTACTGCCTTGCCAGCCTGCGTCTTTGATTTTTAAAACTTTCCGCATACTACACTCGTTTAAACCAAACTCACAGGATGACACTTGTGACATAATGACCGCACTCTGTTTATATTTTGTTGCGCATAGCCATAAGCGATGAAACTGCTCTACCGCAAGCAAGCCTATTCTTTCCGCAGTCGCGGGCTGTTTCAGTTTCTGAGAA
>JAVHQF010000159.1:0-2689 GCA_036170995.1 Sideroxydans sp.
TTGAAAAAATATAAGCACAAATTTTGTATATTTGATTTATGCGTGATTTTCTTGACCCAACCGATCGCCGTCTGACCAAGTTGCTCTGTAGTGATGGGCAAGACAGTGTGAATGAGCTTGCTGACAAATTGCAGGTCAGTCCTCCCACCGTGCGAGCTCGCATCAGGTCCCTCATCGCAAAAAAATTGCTGAAGATCGTCGGACTGCTGAATTTGTCGGAGCGACCTGAGCTCATCGCTGCCATTGTGGGCATCAACGCAAATTCCCAAGGCCACCTTGACGAACTTATGAAGCAGATCGCTGAGTTGCCATTTGTCACTTCCGTCAGCATCGTTACCGGCCGGTTTGATCTGATCGTGGAAGTGCTTGTCGCGGGTGATGTGCAGGATCTGTACCGGTTTACCAGCGAATTGCTTCCCCGCGTTACCGCGCCGGGGGTCATCACCCGCAGTGAAACATTCGTCGTGATGAAGTCACACGACAAATGGGTCAACCTGCCGCGCGGTTGCTGGGAGGAAAGCGTGCCATGCATCCCCGATGCAGCACTGACCACGCCGTAAAGATGAACAGTTGATGACTGGTTTCTATCTTGGAAGATGGTCTTCCAAGGAGATTATTTAAGGAGAACGTCAATGAAAAAGTTAAATTTTTTAGCTACGCTACTGCTGGCGTGCATGGGCTACCTGGGTCTCGCCCAAGCATCCACGCTCGACGATATTCAAAAGCGCGGTGAGTTGCGTATTGCGGTCCAAACACAGGGGCCTCCGTTTTCGATGATCGACAAGAACGGGCAGCGCACCGGCAGTTCAGTGGAACTCGCCAGATTGATGGCCAAGGAAATGAATGTCAAGGTGGTTTTTCTTGATCTTGATTGGGATGGACTCTTGCCCGCGCTCATTTCCGGTAAAGCCGATTTGCTCGCAGCCGACATGACGCCAACCCTGGCGCGGGCCACGAAGGTTGCATTCAGCAAGCCGTTCATGTATGTCGGACCTGTCGTAGCGGCCAAAGAAGGAAGCAAATTCACCTCCACCAACGCGTGCAAAGCACCCGGCACAAGGATCGCGGTTTTATTCGGCAGTACTGGCGAGAAGCTTGCGAAAACTGTCTTCGCCAAAGGTGCGATCAAGAGTTACAAGGGCGGCGGAACGGTCTTGCTGGATGCGGTCAAGACCGGACAAGCCGACTGCCTGCTCAATGACAGCTCGGCCGTAGCTGGACAGGCGGCAGGATATCCCAAGGGAACATTCAAAATCATGCCTGAAATGCTTGCCAAGGAACCTTTGGCCTATGCTACGCGCTACGACTCGCTCGACCTCTTGACATGGATGAATCTGTTCATCGACCAGACCACTCTGGACGGTCGTCTTCAAGAGAATCTCGACTATTGGGTCAACTCGACCAAATGGAAAGAAGCTCACTAAGCCAATTCGGTGAGGGCGGAATTAGCGCGCGTCTCGCCGCGCCAATTCCAACACCGTAATCAGACCTTCAACGACCCATGCTATTGGATCTCAACTTCAGGGTGATCGGTGAAACCTTGCCTGATTTTTGGCAAGGCTTCTTGTCCACTTTGTCGATTTCGTTGTCCTCCTTCGCAGGTGCGGTTGCCATCGGCATCATCGCGTGCGCATTGAGTCTGCAGCCCGCCCGCATTGCCCGGATACCGGCGGTCGTTTATGTGGATGTGATACGTGCAACGCCGCTGCTGGCGCAGCTGTATTTTCTGTATTTCGGGTTGCCATACTTCGGTGTCCTCCTGCCGGAAATCATGATCGGAGTCATTGCCTTATCCATCAATAGTGGCGCCTATGTCAGCGAAATCATTCGCTCCGGAATCATGTCAATCCCACCGGGTCAGATCGAAGCCAGTGCCAGCTCTGGATTGACTTATTGGCAGCAAATGCGCCTCATCATCCTGCCCCAGGCGTTGCGGCCCATGGTGTCACCACTCATAGGCCAGGCCATCGTGCTGGTCAAGGACTCGTCGCTGCTGTCGCTGATCTCGATTTTGGAGCTGACACGCACCGGCCAGACTTTGGCAAATGACCGGTTCATGCCTGTTGAGGGTCTGGCAACCACGGCGCTGGGCTACCTGATCATCTATTACGGACTCAAGTTCATGGCCGCTGCATGGCTGAGACTGAATCGGCTTTCTGTGCGCCACTGAAGAGCAAGGCCATGAATATATTTTTCGAGCAACTCTATGGCATTGCCCAGTACTACCCGGTCGTCATGAAGGGCATTGGCATGACCCTGGCACTGTCACTCATTGGCATCATGGCAGGCACCGTACTTGGTTTCGTACTTGGCATCGCTCGCGCCAGTTCACACAGGGTGCTTGCCTTTGTCGTTGGGGCTTACACCGATATCTTCCGCGGAACACCTGTTCTGGTGCAACTGTTTGTCGTCTTTTTCATACTCCCCGAGGCTGGCATTGAACTTGACTCTTTTTCAGCCGGCGCGCTGGCACTGTCCAATATCACGGCCTGCTTTATCTCTGAAATAGTAGCGTCTGGCATCAAGGCCATCCCTGTCGGTCAGGTTGAGGCCGCCGCATCAGCGGGTCTTACCCGTCTGCAACAACTCCGGCTGATCGTGCTGCCACAAGCCATCAGGATGGTTGTTCCGTCTCTGGTCGGGCAATTTGTGCTGCTGGTCAAGGACTCGTCGGTGGTGTCAGCGATTG
>JAVHQF010000160.1:0-2643 GCA_036170995.1 Sideroxydans sp.
AATTTCGAGCGCAGTCATCTGAAATCAGCCTTCAGCATGGTGCAAACCATGCAAGAGGTATTGCAACAGCGTTATTCGGGCGGACGGTTTAACTAAACCATGAATCGATGCCAGCGCCCTGGATGATGAAAGATGGTTGCCATTGTGTGCGCGGGCTGACTATTGTGATAAGCGATAGTGCACGCGCAGGTACTGTTTGAACTGCCGGATGATCGACAGCGCCTTGCGCAATTGTTCCCGGTCGAGGGCTCCCAGACTGCCGATTTCCACCAGATTATTGATGTCCTTTCCGATGTCTCGTTGACGCAGGTTGTTGCGTAGTTTCAACGCCATCAGCATGTGCAAGGTTTCACCAAGATCACGGACCAGCGTCTCCGGCAAGAGCTGGCGATTGCCAAGCGTCTGTAGTCGTTCAAGGGTACCAAGAGCCGTGATGCGGTATTGGAGCGACAGCGCTCGCACCCCATGAACAATTGGAAAAGTGCCGATTTTCTTCAGATCAATCGTTTCATTGTCGGTCTTGGCCAACAGTGAAAAACGACTCCACCAATTGCTTCCGGGTTCCAGGAATTGATCAATGGCGCTGGTCATGCGGCTGAGAAAACTGAACTCGTTGGCGGCCAGGTCGAGCATGTGACTGCGGGCATTGTCGAGCAGTGCCGCATCCCCTGCCACCGCACGCGCATCCATGAAGATCGCCAAATTCATGGTGCCGTCGGCTTCTCCGCCATAGATCCAGCGTGTCACGGTTTGTCTGAAGGTGGAAATTTCCTGACACCACAGCGGGTTCGTCACCATGATGTTGCCAGGACAGGGCGGGTAGCCAAAGCGCAGCAGCATGGCACTGAATTGCGCGGTGACATCGGCCAGCGCTGGATGGGTATAACCCTCGCGCAGCAGGATGGCGTTGTCCTGATCAGTCTTGAGTAGTTGTTCACCACGACCTTCGCTGCCCATGACCAGCAGACAACTGTTCTGGATCAGCTCGGGGGGGGCCAACAGTGTCCACAGCCGGGCAAACAGTTGGCTGTTGAGTTCGCTGACCAGTCTGGAGATGATTTCGATGTGCAATCCGCCACGTTGCAGCATCACGACAGACTCGTCCACCAGCAGGGCGGCCGCTTGCAGGTCGTCCAATGTCTGGGCGCGCTGCACTTGCAACGTGATCAGATGCGAGTGGTCGGACATGAAGCTCATCAGATCAAGCTGCGACAAGATACCCAAAATTTCACCCTGCCCGTTACGCACAAGTACCCGGTGAATTCGGTGCCGTAGCATGATCAGCAGTGCGTCGAACAGCTCGGACTGGTCGGACAGACTGATCAGGTCGAATTGACTGACTTCGGCTACCTTCAGTTGATGTGGGGCTTTTGCGTGAAGCAGTGCGTCGCGCAAATCGGTCGTGGTGAAGATGCCAACGCGCAGGGTACCGGTACTGTTGTCCCGTACCAAGGTGTTGGTAAGTCGATGTGCCGCCAGAATACGGCAGACGGATACCAAGTCTAATTGACCGTCAACATAAAAGGGCTTTTGCAAGTAGGTGTCCTTGACCTGCGCCAACATCAACGATGTCATTTCACGTTCGTGGTCGGCGTCAGTTTCAGCACGAAGATCACGGTTCAGTTGACCGAACACCTCGATGCTGAAACGTTGGTTTCGACCCAAAATAGGCAATAACACGGCTCTTGGAATCTGCCAGGCGGTGACTGCGTCCAGCGTTTTGATCGTCAGCTTGTTGTAGCCCGTGATGACTCCGAGCCAGTTGATGGACTGATCAGCGCCAAGTATGCGCGCATGCCCTGCATCGTCACACTGCACGTGCCCACTTCGAATGATCCACAAGTAGTCCGGAGGCGCTTCTGGTCTGAGCAACAGGGTGTCAGGCGACAAGCTGACGTGTAACGCGGTCGCGCGCAAGCGAGATTTGTCGGTCGCGCTCAGATGCTTGAAGGGTTCAATCTCGCAGGTAAATCCCAGAGTCACGGTAACCTCTCATAAAAAAAGGACTGTAGCAGTTGGCTGCACAGTCCTTCAGGAAAAATGGTAGCAAGCCCCTTGATGGGCTTGCGTTGCCATTGGCTTAGTGGCCGCCAGAAGTGGAGGCACCAATACCGGTTTCAGAGCGCACTTCTTGCGCCGGGTAACCTTCGCGGTCGATCGCGGCGCGGGCACTGCGATCAAGCAATGACACCAGCCAGATGGTGATGAACGCCGCCGGAATCGAGAAGATGGCTGCCGAGTTGTACGGGAACCAGGCCGAGCCCTTGGGGTAGTGCATCACGGCTTCCCAGACGCTGGCCGAACCAATGGTCAGCACCACGGCCATGATCAGGCCGACAAAGCCACCGGTGACCGCACCCTTGGTGGTGCAGTCTTTCCACAGCACGCTCATGAACAGCACCGGGAAGTTGGCCGAAGCGGCAATCACAAAAGCCAGCATCACCATGTAGGCCACGTTTTCTTTCTCAAACGCAATGCCCAACACCACAGCAATCACCCCTAAGCACACGGTCGTGATCTTGGATACGCGCAGCTCTTGCGCCTGGTCGACGCGGCCATGGCGCCACACCGAGGCGTACAAGTCATGCGACACGGCAGAAGCGCCAGACAGCGTCAAGCCCGCCACCACCGCCAGAATGGTGG
>JAVHQF010000161.1:0-12484 GCA_036170995.1 Sideroxydans sp.
ATTTTTCGATCCACTGGCTAATCTGGCCTTGCCCCACGCAAAACCCAGATGAACCCAAACAAAGAAGAGGTGCTCAACGCCCCATCTCATCGGGGAAAGCAGTTAGACGATGACAAGCCGTTTTGGCAATTCTGGTAGGACTGTATGTGCAACAGCAGGGAGCGCGCGGCAGGCTTACGGTGCAAGGTGATTCACTTCTTCGGCAGTTGTAATCCGAATTTACTTTTGAATAATCCCATGAAGCCGCGTTGTAACGCTTGTGGGGTGTAGCCCAATGCATGTTGGCTATCCAGCCGTTTCAACATGTCGTGATAAAGGCGCACGGTCTCTACATGGATGACCGCCTCCCCTCCACGCGCTTGTCCGAACTTTGCATTATCGAAATATTCTTTGCGCGATAGTAGCGGCATCACACGTTTTACATCCGCCCACACATCTGGGTTTAAGCCGGAGCGTACTGCGATGACGCGGGCATCTTCCAGATGCCCCATACCTTGGTTGTATGCGGCCAGTGCTAACCACAGGCGATCTTCCTCTGAGATGCGTAATGGCAGTTGTTCTTTGAGCATTTGCAGGTAGCGCGCACCTGCCATGATGCTGGCTTGCGCATCCAAACGATTTTCTACGTCCATGCGGTTGGCCGTATCTTCAGTGAGCATCATCATGCCGCGTACGTTCGTGAACGAAGTGGCATTCGGGTCCCAACGAGATTCGCGATAAGCAAGCGCAGCAATCAGTTTCCAGTCTAGCCCAGTCAAGTCAGCTGCATCCTCGAACCATTGCCGATAGTGCGGCAACTTCGATTGCGTATGGGCGATGAAAGTCTCGGTATCCACTGCGCCCAGCCGTTCGTTGTGCCCGTAATGGCGATCAATCATTTGCCGTAGCGTGTTGTCTTGCTTGATCTCGTCCATAAATTGATCCACCTGCGCCAGCAAAGTTTCGTCGCCATCCGAGCTGATGGCCCAGCTCATCTGTGAAGGTGAATCGAGGCTTAGGCGCGAATTCAAATCTGGGTAGTAGTTACGCATGGTGGCGATTTGCTCTTCGTTGGCAACCGTACATTCCAAGTTGTTCTCCGCGACTTCTTGTAGCAGCTCAATCGGGGAAGTTTTCTTGCGGGATTCCCACGTTAAGTCTTCGTATTTATCTCGCGCAATGCGTAACGCCGCTTCTTGTGCTGAAGCGATGGCTACGGCAATGAGGTGTGTGTTCACATCGTCCATGCGTCTGGGGGAATCGTTGTTGCACACGAGGCGCTCATCGAGCGATTGATAAATCTTGCTGTAACGTAAAGAGCGGTGCGAGTTGGCGCGAATACCTGTTGCTAAGTGCGCGCGCCCTTCATTCAGACTGGTGACAGCCTCATCGGTGGTTTGGTGTAACAGACGTAATTTGAGGTTGCTACGCTTAGCAAATAATTCGATCAAATCGGTCTCAAACGCGCTATCTGTATCCATCTCCACATTGGGTACGATAACGACTAACTCGCCCTTTTGCCAATTAGGCAAAGGGTGCGCCGACATGAGTTTGACGACCAACCAAGCACATAGGCCGATCACAACAGGGACTCTGAGAGGAAGCAGATGCCACATGCCATCATTCTGCCCGAAATTCACATGTTGCTGGTAAAATGCGCGCCCTTCGCGCTGGGCTGCACGTAACACCTTGTGCCTAAAACGAATCGAGTTTCGGAGAGGTGGCAGGGATGTCAAATTTTCTGACTCGACAACACTCCGCGTTAGCGGTTTGTTGAGGTGAAGGCTAACCTTTAGGTTATGCCGTAACCACAACAAATAAGTGTTGCGGCGAACGCTAACCTGCTTGCAGGTTAAAGCCGCGAAGCGGCGGCGGTAGCCAAATCAGGCATAGTTGTTCAGTAATATAGTCATCTGGAGAGGTGGCAGAGTGGTCGAATGTACCTGACTCGAAATCAGGCATACCGCAAGGTATCGAGGGTTCGAATCCCTCCCTCTCCGCCAAATTCAAATCGCCCCTTGCGGGCGATTTTATTTTTCGGTTCATCCGGGTTTTGCGTGGGTCAAGGCCAGATTAGCCAGTAGATCGAAAAATTTAGTTATGTCACCAAGTGCTCATCCACCCCAGCCATCCCCTGGTGGGAGAGGGAGCGAGAGCGGCGATGCTTTGGGTTTAGTCGCTCTGCTGAAACTACCAGCCAATCCACTAAGCCAGCAAGCTGGCAAGTGGCTGGTTATCCCACAGGGGGAGGGGGATTAGGGTGGGGGAGCACTCTCTATTCGCCAGCCCGCAAGCGAGTAAGTAGCAGGCTCTGCTTGTAAAGACGCGTCCCCTATCTCGCTTCAGTCTCCCACGCAAAACCCAGATGAACCTATTTTTTAAGCCTATCCCTCCATCCCCCTAAACTTTTCCTGCTCCCGACCGATACCTACATCGAGTACTTGGTGAATTCAATCAACTGTAGGTGGGAGGGGATATGCAAGGAATGTTAGGTGGCGTGCTACGAATCTTGGCGGTGATTATCGTCAGCCAGTTGATTCCTTTTGGGATTGCCAATGCATCAGGTGGTGGTGAGGGCGGAGAAGGCGCATCGGCTTATGAATACGTTGAGCCGTTGACTGTCAACTTGAGAGGGGGCGAGCAGCAGTATCTGCAAGTTTCAATCACGCTCAAACTCGCCAAACCAGAGGCGAGCGCAAAAGTGAAGTTACACATGCCTGCAATTCGTAACAACATGATTTATTTGCTGAGTGAAAAGTCTGCGGATGAGATAAGCAACATGCAAGGCAAACAACGTTTGCTGGTCGAGTCCAAAGCGGCGGTTAATAGGGCGATTGGACTAGAGGCTGCGGAGGGAGTGTCGGATGTGTTGTTCGAGACATTCATCATTCAGTGATTGTGTTTCTTGGATGTGCCTGATCGAGTAAATTGCGCATCCTAGCTGCGGCTGGGTTTCGGTTTTCTTTGAAAGTGGATGATTGCAAGCGCAAATATTTCAGCGCGATTCACGACAGTCCCAGTGGTAAAATTCTCGTCAGATTTTCTTCGCGAGCACCATGCAACTCTCCTTCGTTCATCTACGGCTTCATAGCGAATATTCCATTGCCGATGGCATTGTGCGCCTAGGCGAAGCGGTGGGCGCAGCGCAGGCGGATTCCATGCCGGCGTTGGCGCTCACCGACTTGTCTAATGTGTTCGGGTTGGTAAAGTTTTACAAAGCGGCGCGTGGCGCGGGCCTCAAACCTATCATCGGTTGCGACGTGTTCATTAGCAACGATGTCGCGCGCGATCAACCCTTCCGTCTCCTCTTGTTGTGTCAATCCCATGTGGGTTATCTGCGCCTGTGCGAACTGATCACCCGTGCCTATCTCGAAAACCAATATCGCGGCCGGCCTGAGATATGCAAGCAATGGTTGCGTGAAGGGACAGAAGACTTGCTCGCCTTGTCTGGCGGACACATGGGCGAGGTTGGAATGTCCTTGGTCAATGGCAGTGCTGGGGCGGCGTTGATAACAGCGCAAGAGTACGCCCAACTTTTTCCTGATCGTTTCTATCTAGAAGTGCAGCGTTACGGTGCGCCACACGAAGAAATGATTTTGCGTGAGACGGTCAAACTCGCATCTGAACTGGAGTTGCCCGTGGTCGCTACCCATCCCGTGCAATTCCTCGCACGTGATGATTTCAAGGCGCACGAGGCACGGGTGTGTATCGCCGAAGGTTATGTGCTCAATGACAAGCGTCGTGTGAAGCAATTCACCGAGCAACAATATTTCAAGACGCAGGCAGAGATGACTGCACTGTTCGCAGACTTGCCCGAGGCCTTGCAGAACAGCGTAGAAATCGCCAAGCGTTGCAACCTCACGCTCAAGCTAGGCAAGCCGCATCTGCCCGATTTTCCTACCCCCCATGGCGAATCGCTGGATGATTTCTTGCGCAACGAATCGCAGCGCGGTCTGGAGCTGCGCATGTTGCATCTGTATCCAGATGCAACGCAGCGCGTAGCCAAGATGCCAGAATATCAGGCGCGTCTGGATTTCGAAGTCAACACTATCATCAATATGAAGTTCCCCGGCTACTTCCTCATCGTGGCGGATTTCATCCGCTGGGCAAAATCATTCCGCGACGAGAAGTTCCCTAACGGTGTCCCAGTGGGGCCTGGGCGCGGCTCAGGTGCGGGTTCGTTGGTGGCGTATTCCCTTGGCATCACCGACCTCGATCCGCTGCGTTATGACTTACTGTTCGAACGTTTCTTGAATCCCGAGCGCGTGTCCATGCCCGACTTCGACGTGGATTTCTGTCAAGACGGACGCGAGCGCGTCATCGAATACGTGCGTCATCACTACGGTCAACAGAACGTGTCGCAGATCGCCACCTTCGGTACGATGGCCTCAAAAGGGGTCATCCGCGATGTGGGGCGCGTGTTGGACTTCCCCTACATGTTGTGTGACAAGCTTTCTAAGCTAGTCCCCGTGGAAGGGGTAAAGCCCGTCTCGCTGGCCAAGGCACGCGAGATGGAACCCGAATTCAACGCCATCATCGCCAATGAAGACGGCGTGGATGAGTTGATGGAATTAGGTGAACGCCTAGAAGACCTGACGCGCAACGTCGGCATGCATGCAGGCGGCGTACTCATCGCGCCAGGCAAGCTCACGGATTTCTGTCCGCTATATTGTGCTGAAGGTAGCGAGAGCACGGTGAGCCAGTACGACAAAGACGACGTGGAAGCGGTCGGTCTGGTGAAGTTCGACTTCTTGGGTCTGCGCACGCTGACGATTATTGATTGGGCGGTGCGTTACATTCAGGATTTAGGAGCTGATATCTCGGATTTAGAAGAGGGTAGCGCTGGGGCAGACACGAAGGCCAAATCCAAAATCCAAAATCCAAAATCTTTTTCGATAGAGAGCATTCCCCTCGACGACAAGGAAACCTACGACAAGATTTTCAAGACAGCGAACACCACCGCTGTGTTCCAGTTTGAATCGCGCGGTATGAAAGATACTTTGGTGAAAGCCAAGCCAGATTGTCTGGAGGACTTGATTGCGCTGAACGCTTTGTACCGTCCAGGCCCGATGGACTTCATCCCCGATTACATCAATCGTAAGCACGGCAAAGAGCAGGTCATCATCCCGCATCCGTGTTTAGAGAAAGTAGTTGGCTCGACCTACGGCATCATGGTCTATCAAGAGCAGGTGATGCAGGCGGCACAGGTGGTAGCTGGTTACACATTAGGCGGCGCGGATATGTTGCGGCGTGCGATGGGTAAGAAGAAGGCCGAGGAGATGGCGGAGCAGCGCAGCATTTTTGTGGCTGGTGCGGCCAACAACAACATCGACGAGAAGAAAGCGAACGAGATCTTCGACACCATGGAGAAGTTCGCGGGCTACGGCTTCAATAAATCGCACGCGGCGGCATACTCCCTCGTCGCCTATCAGACGGCCTATCTCAAGTGTCACTATCCCGCTGCGTTCATGGCTTCCACCATGACTTCGGAAATGGTGAACACCGACAAGGTCAGCTTCTTCTACCAAGATTGTCTGCAGCAAGGCCTCACTATCTTGGCGCCTGACATCAATTCCTCCTGCTTCCGTTTTCAACCAGTGGGTGGCATGACACGGCGTTGCAAAGCATCCGGGGCGGGAATGCCGCCTGATCGCATCCTCCCGCAAACGGCTGGAAAATCCCCTCACCTCAATCCTCTCCCAAAGGGAGATGAGGCGATTGCGCTCTCCCCCTCTGGGGGAGAGTTGGAGAGAGGGTTGGCCAGTAACGTGTCGGAGGCGTACACCAAGACCATTGCCTACGGCTTGGGTGCGGTCAAAGGCACAGGTGAGGCGGCGGTGGAGAACATCGTAGCGGCGCGTAAGGATGGCCCGTTCAAAGACCTGTTCGATTTTTGTCGCCGCGTGGACAAACGTATCGTCAATCGGCGCTCCATTGAAGCGTTGATACGCGCGGGCGCATTCGACGGCATCAACGATCACCGCTACCAATTGCTCGCCTCACTGGATGTGGCGCTGAGCAGTGCGGAGCAACATGCGCGCGCGGCCAATCAGAACAGCTTATTTGGTGATGATGACGGTGGCGATATGCCGATTCAGATGGCGGATGTGCCACGCTGGAAGGTGCGCGAAGAATTGGCACAGGAAAAGACCGCGCTCGGTTTCTATCTGAGCGGACATCCCTACCAAGAATTCGAGAGTGAGTTATCCAATTTTGTGAAACACAAGTTGATTGATGTGACACCAGACATCATCACACCCGCAAGTGGTAACAATGGTGGCTACGGCAATGGTAATGGCGGAGGCCGCCGCAACAATGCGAAGAGCATCGTGCTGGCGGGGATGGTGAGCGGCGTGCGTATCTTGCAGACACGTCGTGGCAAGATGGCCGTGCTGACCTTGGATGATGGCAGTGCAGCGTTGGAAGTGGTGGTGTTCAGCGAACTTTACGATGCCAACCGTAATTGGATGCGTGACGATGAGCTGTTGGTGGTGAGCGGCAAGGCAGAGTTAGATGCTTATTCTGGCGGTATGCGCGTCACCGCCGACGAACTGTATGACTTCGCTTCAGCACGTGCCGCGTTCGCCAAGCGTCTTGATATCAACTGTTCAATAGACGGCACGGTGCGCGTACCCAAGCTGGCAGAGCTGCTTGCACCCTATTGCGGCGGCAAATGCCCAGTTCAAATTCACTACCGTAATCTGGCGGGTACGACTACTATGCGTTTGGGCGATGAGTGGCACGTGACGCTACCCGATCAGTTACTAGATGAATTGCGTGATGAATGTGGGGCTGCCAACATCTGTGTTCAGTATTCTTGAATCTGCGTCGGTGCGAGGAGTAGAATCGCGCCCTCTTTGAAATCAAAATTGTTGCGAGGTGTATAAGTAACAACGCATGAACGTCACTGCGTCATCGTTATTCCAGTTGGATGTCCTGATTTTGGCATGGGTCGCATTAGGGGGCGCCGGGCTCATTTTGCGCCGTAGCACGGTCGCGATTACGCATCTCCTCTTTCCTTTGAGCGCCCTGCTGTCACTGTTGATGGCGTGGGTCGCATTCCAATCTTTGACCAATACACCCGAGGTGCTGGTGTTGCCACTGGGGTTGCCCGATCTGCCTTTGCATCAGCGGCTGGATAGTCTATCCGCCTTTTTTATGTTGCTGCTGGGAGTGGCGTCGGTTGGTGTGACTTTGTTTTCTAGCGGCTATTTCCGCAGTATGGCCGCCAACGTGCTGTCCCTGCTGATGTTGGAATATCACTTGTTTTTGGCGGGTATGGCCTTGGTGTTATTGGCGGATGACGCCTACATGTTCATGGTGGCGTGGGAGGTTATGGCACTGTCTTCGTATTTTCTGGTCACCACTGAACATGAGAAACCAGACATCCGTAAGGCAGGGTTTCTCTACCTCTTAATTGCCCACGTCGGCGCCATCGCGATTCTGCTTTCCTTCGGCGTAATGCAGGGCGGGCACGGGATTGGTGCTTACACCTTTGATGCCATGCGCGCCGCCGAGTTGACGCCATACTGGGCATCGGTGGCGTTTCTGTTGGCACTGTTCGGTTTCGGTGCCAAGGCGGGGGTGCTGCCTATGCACATGTGGCTGCCAGAGGCGCATCCTGCCGCACCGTCACCCGTGTCCGCACTGATGAGCGGCGTGATGCTAAAGACGGCGATCTACGGCATCTTGCGCGTGAGTTTCGATTTGTTGCACACGCAACAATGGTGGTGGGGCGTAGTGGCGCTGACGCTGGGCTTGCTGACGGCAGTGTTTGGCGTGATGTTCGCGGCAGTGCAGGCTGACATGAAACGCTTGCTGGCTTACTCTTCCATCGAAAACATTGGCATCTTGTTAGTGGGTATTGGTCTCGCCTTAATCTTCCATGTCTATGGCAAGGACGCGCTAGCCGCACTCGCACTCACGGCCACCCTTTATCACAGCCTTAATCACGCTTGTTTCAAGAGCCTACTATTCATCGGTACAGGTTCCATTCTGCACGCGACGGGCGAACGTAACATGGGGCGCATGGGCGGCCTCATCCATCATATGCCGTGGGTATCGGTGCTACTTCTGATCGGTGCACTCGCTATCGCGGGCATTCCACCGTTCAATGGTTTTGTATCGGAATGGCTGTTATTACAGGCGTTCTTGTTGTCACCTGGATTGCCCAACAGCTACATCAATATGTTGGTACCGGTGGCGGCAGCGGGCATTGCACTGGCGGCGGCACTGGCGGCCTATGTGATGGTGAAATTTTATGGCGTGATCTTTTTGGGGCAGCCGCGCGAAAAAATATTGCACCATGCGCACGATGCTGGCTGGCCAGAACGTGCGGGCATGGTGTGGCTGGCGGGGCTGTGCATTGTGCTGGGTGTCGCGCCCGTGTTCGTGGTGAGTCAGATTGATCACGTGACGCAATTGCTGGTGAGCACATCGCTCGGCAATGCGGCCAGCGATTGGATGTTTCTAGCTCCCATAGATACCGACCGTGCCAGTTACAGTCCGCTGTATTTCCTGCTGGCAGTGCTGGGCGTGATGGGGTTGACGGTGTTGTTGGTGCGCCGTTTGTATCACGGTCGAGTGCGGCGCGGTGCTGCCTGGGATTGCGGCTTTCCCGCCCAGACCGCGCGGATGCAAGATACGGCTGAAGGTTTTGGTCAGCCCATTCGCCGCATCTTTGAGCCTTTCTTCAAGATGCAAACACATTTGCCGACTCCCTTTGATACACATCCGAAATACGAGGCGCACACCGAAGACCGACTGTGGTATCTGTTGTATCTGCCCGTGCAGCAGCTCACCGAGAAATTATCGGGCTGGGTCTCCGTATTGCAGCATGGGCGTATTCATCTTTACCTTACCTATACCTTCGCCACGCTGGTGGTGTTGCTGCTGTTCGTATGATGTCCGCTCCCGAAATAACGCTTGCTATCGTGTTCCAGATTACCCAACTGTTGCTGGTGGTGCTGGCCGCCCCTTTGCTGATGGGCTGGGTTAACCAATGTCAAGCGTGGTTGCAGAACCGCAGCGGTGCGGGGGTGTTGCAGCCTTACCGTGTTTTGCACAAACTGTTCCACAAGGATGCGGTGATGGCACACAACGCCTCGTGGTTATTTGGTATCACGCCGTACATCGTATTCGGCTGCATGTGGCTGGCCGCAGCCATCATTCCCATCATCGCCGTCGATTTGCCGTTCTCACAAGCGGCGGACGTAATTGCGCTGGTCGGCGTGTTTGCCTTGGCACGTATCTTCATTGCGTTGGCAGCGATGGATATTGGAACTTCATTCGGAACGTTGGGCGCGCGACGCGAGATGTTGGTGTCTTTTTTGGCTGAGCCTGCGCTGCTGATGGTGCTGTTCACCGCTTCCATGATTTCGCATTCCACGCAGTTGCCGCGCATCGTCGAAGCACTGGCGCACCACCAGTTCGTGATCTACCCCAGTCTTGCCTTCGCTGGTTTGGCCTTCATCATTGTGCTGCTGGCTGAGAACGCGCGCATCCCCGTGGATAACCCCAGCACGCACCTCGAACTCACCATGATCCACGAGGCGATGATTCTTGAATACTCGGCGCGCCATCTGGCGCTAATCGAATGGGCGAGCAGCCTTAAGTTGTTCGCTTACCTGTCGATTGGTATCGCACTGTTCATGCCGCACGGCATCGCCGAGGTGGGCAATTGGGATGGTCTGCCACTGGCCTTGCTGTGGCTGTTGCTCAAGTTAATGCTGGCTGGGGCGGCGTTAGCCATACTGGAGAGCGTGATGGCCAAGATGCGTATCTTCCGCGCACCAGAGTTCCTCGGCGCGGCTTTTCTGCTGGCTGTGCTCGGGCTGCTAATTCATTTCCTGCTGGGGGTTTGACATGCCGAACGCCATGCCGTATTCCTTGCAAATCATCAATCTGCTAGCCGCCTTGCTGTTACTGGTGGTGTTCGCCATGCTGGCGCAACGCCGCATCTTGTCGCTCATCAATCTGTTTGCGTGGCAAGGTGCTTTACTGGCGTTAAGTACTGCCATCGTGGCCTGGTCCACCGCGCAGCATCATCTGTATTACTCGGCAGCCTTGACGCTGGTGCTCAAAGTGATGGTGCTGCCGTGGCTACTGCACCGCTTGATTCGCCGTCTCAACGTGCGCTGGGATGTGGAGACACTGATTAACATCCCAACGACGATGTTGGTGGGGATCGCGTTGGTTATTTTCTCGTTCAACCTAGCTGCGCCCATCTCTCAGCTCGCTGAAGGCATCACGCGCGGGCTGATTGGTATCGCGCTGGCCTGCGTGTTGTTGTCGCTGCTCATCATGCTCACGCGGCGCAAGGCGGTGACGCAGGTGGTCGCCTTCTTATCGCTGGAGAACAGCTTGTTCTTCGCGGCCACCAGTGCCACGCAGGGCATGCCTTTGGTGGTGGAATTTGGTATCGCGTTGGACGTGCTGGTGGCGACCTTTATCTTCGGCATCTTCTTCTTCCAGATCCGCGAAACCTTCGATAGCCTCGACATCACTCACATGGAAAAGTTGAAAGAATGAGTCACCATGATTGATCTTTATCTGCTCGTGCTGTTGCTCACGCCCCTGCTGGGAGGGGGCTTGCTAGCCGTGTTCGGCTCACGCCCGTGGGCGGCTGAGTTGAACTCGGCAATGAGTGGTGCGACGTTTCTGGCTGCAGTTGCACTCACTATGCGCGTGGTGGATTCAGGACCACAGGTCGCCTTCAACGAGCAGTTCTTTATTGACCAATTTAATGTATTTCTGGTCGCGCTGACCGCCTTCGTCGCTTTCACCACCTCGCTGTTCTCGCGCCCCTACATGCGTATCGAGCAGCACCACGGCAAGCTCTCGACTGGCATGTTGCACCTGTACTACAGTATGTACCAGATGTTCACCTTCACCATGTTGGTGGCGTTGACCACCAACAATATGGGCATCGTATGGGTGGCGATGGAAGCGGCCACACTCACCACCGTGTTGCTGGTGTCGTTGTACCGCACCCCGTCCAGTCTTGAAGCAGCGTGGAAGTATTTCATCCTGTGCGGTGTCGGCATCGCACTCGCCTTGTTCGGCACCATCTTGTTGTATTTTGCTTCGGAACGCGTGTTGGGCGAGGGCGGCAACGCGCTGTTATGGACTCACTTGAATGAGGTGAAGGGCGCATTGGAGCCGACCGTGCTCAAACTGGCATTTGTATTTCTGCTGGTCGGTTACGGCACCAAAATCGGCTTGGTACCGCTACATAGCTGGCTACCCGATGCCCATGCGGAAGGTCCTACGCCGGTGTCGGCGGTGCTGTCTGGCCTGTTGTTGAATGTGGCGTTGTGCGCGGTGATGCGCAGCAAGGTGCTGGTGGATGGCTCGTTGGGCACGCACTTTGCGGGCAACCTGATGATGGGCTTTGGCTTGTTGTCTGTGGTGGTGGCAGCGCTGTTCCTGTCGCGGCAAAAAGACATCAAGCGCATGTTCGCCTACTCATCCATCGAACATATGGGGCTCATCACCTTCGCTTTTGGTATGGGGGGAGCAGTGGCAACCTTTGCAGCGATGCTGCACATGACCATGCACTCACTGGTGAAGTCGGCCATTTTCTTTGCCGTGGGTCATGCCGTGCAAAAATCGGGAACGCAACAGATGGAACACATACGCGGCTTGTTGCAGGTGAGTCCGACGGTGGGTTGGGGCTTGGCGCTGGGCACGTTCGCGATTCTCGGTATGCCACCGTTCGGCGTATTTGCCAGCGAGTTCCTCATCATCACCACTGCCATGCACGAATACCCGTGGAGCACGCCCATCCTGCTGGCCGCCCTAGGCATCGCTTTTGCTGCCATCTTCGGCAAGATACAGCCCATCGTGTTCGGCGAAACCAACGCCAAACCCTTGCCGCATCCACCCGCATTGATTCCCGTGTTTGCGCACTTGTTGATCGCGCTCATTCTGGGCTTGTATATGCCGCCCTATCTGGCCGACTGGTATCGCCAAGCGGCGGCCCTACTGGGTTAGGAGCGCACCATGCCGATCAAATATCCTGAGTTGCAATTACAACGCTTACCTGGGGCGATCCCTGCGTGGCAAGCGCGCATCGCGGTGGGCGACATTCATCCCATCTGCAAAATGGTGAGCGAAGGCGGCGGACGCTTGCTTTCCCTGTGGGGCACAGACGAACGTGCCAACGCGGCAGGCGGCTACGCCCTGCATTTCGTGTTGGTCAATGAAACGGGGTTGGTCACACTACACGTGCCCTTGCTCGAACAGCATCCGGTCTATACCGACATCAGTGAATTCTTCCCGGCGGCAGAACGTATGCAGCGTGCTGCCTACGATCTGCTCGGCATTTATCCGTATCAAGAAACGCTGCGCCGCAAATGGTTGCGTCATGGTGCGTGGCGCGAAGAGGCATTTCCCTTGCGTAAAGATTTTGATGCAGCCGCGAGTGCCACGCACGATTTGGATCACTATCCCTTCGTGCGGGTGGAAGGGCAAGGCGTGCACGAGATTCCAGTAGGCCCAGTCC
>JAVHQF010000162.1:0-2630 GCA_036170995.1 Sideroxydans sp.
GCGACTTAAACCACTCATCCACCTCTCCGAAAGGGCGCGCAGAATAAACTAGAACGCTGTTTGAGGCAATCAGAAATGCTGTAAAGCGGTGAAAACTGAGAGTTCGTCAGTTTCTTTCAGCCCATAAGCTTGAAGGGTGCGGATGAGTTCTGGGCTGGAGCAGCGGATGAATGGGTTGGTCGCTTTCTCAAGTGCGATGGTCGATGGAACAGATGGAAGGTCGGCGGCACGCAGTCTCTGGGTATCAGCGATGCGTTGTTGGATAGATTGATTCTCAGGTTCACATAGCTTGGCAAAGCTAAGGCAGTATTCAGTGTATTCGTGTGCGCAATAGACTAGTGTGGTGTCGGGTAGGGCGGCTAGACGCATCAAGGAATGGTGCAGGTTGGCCAGTGTGCCTTCCTTGTTGTTGCCGCAACCCGCTCCGAACATGATGTCCCCGCAGAATATGGCATCTGGTGCGATGAAGACGATGTGATCCTCAAGGTGCCCAGGTGTCTCGATGATTTCAAATCTAATGTTCGGCGCTTTAAGTGTCAGCACATCCCCCTCGCGCAAATCATTGGTGATGTGAGGATTTCGCGGATGGCTTCGCCCATACACTGGCACGTTATATACTCCGCGCAATTCTGCGATGCCGCCGATGTGGTCGTTATGGCGGTGGGTGCACAGGATCGCCGTCAGTTTCAAGCCTGTGGAGTCCAAAAAAGCCAAGACAGGCGCAGCTTCTCCTGGATCGACGATGGCGACATGCGTCTCATCGTGGATGGCCCAGATGTAGTTGTCGCGCAGGGCGGGAATGGCAGTGATGTTCAACATGATAGGTCTCTAGGTTCGATGCCGAATTCTAAAGTAATTGCTAATAGTCTGAGTGAATGGTTTGCCACGGAGCAGGGCGGCTATGTATTGGCGCGTGAGAAGGCTTATTTTGACGCGTCGGTGAGTGATTTGTTCGGCTACAACGCATTGCAGTTGGGGTTGCCCAAGCAAGATTTCTTGCATAACAGCCGTATGCCCTTGCGCTTTACAGCGGGCAATTCAACCAGTAACGATGTGCGCGTGTGTTGCTCTGAGCTGCCGTTTGACGGCGATAGCATCGATCTAGTGTTGCTGCCGCATGTGTTGGAGTTCGCGGAGAACCCGCATCAGATCATCCGCGAAGTGGAGCGCGTATTGATGCCAGAGGGCAATCTGCTCATCAGTGGTTTCAATCCCTTCAGTCTGTGGGGTATGCATCGCGCGTTAGGCAGGCGACAAGGTTATCCGTGGAGAGGGCAATTCATCACGCTGCCGCGTATGAAGGATTGGCTGGCGTTGTTGGGCTTCGAAGTGGTGGATGTGCATTTTACGGCTTATGCGCCGCCAGTCCGCCAGCGGAAATGGTTGGAACGCGCCGTCTTCATGGAGAAGGCGGGTGGGCGCTGGTGGCGCGGAAGCGGCGGGGTGTATTTCATCCACGCCATCAAACGCGTCTCGGGCATGCGGCTCATCAAGCCGAAGTGGAACGAGGGTCTGGTACGGAAGCTGATGCCTGCCGCGCCAAAATTGAACAAAGGGATTCAGAAGGTCAAGAACGATGAATGAAGTAGTTGATATATTCAGTGATGGCGCATGCAAGGGGAATCCTGGCATCGGTGGATGGGGCGCGTTGTTGCGCAACAAGGGCAAAGAGCGCGAGTTGTGCGGTGGCGAAGAACACACCACCAACAATCGTATGGAATTGATGGCTGCCATCATGGCGTTGGAAACGCTGACGCGTGCCTGCAAAGTACGTTTGCACACCGATTCGAAATACGTGCTGCAAGGCATCACCGAATGGTTGCCTGGTTGGAAACAGCGCGGTTGGAAGACGGCGAGCAAGCAACCTGTGAAGAATGACGACCTATGGCGCAGATTGGATGCAGCGGTCACACGGCATCACATCGAATGGGTATGGATCAAAGGCCATGCTGGGCATGAAGGCAATGAGCGCGCCGATGAATTGGCCAACCGTGGCATCCAAGAATTGAGGGCTAAGACATGAGACAAGTCGTACTCGACACCGAAACCACTGGCCTTGATCCCAAGCAGGGGCATCGCATCATCGAAGTCGCCGCCATCGAGTTAGATGGTCGCAAGGTCTCCGACCGTACCTTCCATCGCTACTTGAATCCAGAACGAGAGATCGACGAGGGAGCTGCAGCCGTCCACGGTCTGACCTTGGAAAGGTTGCAGAACGAAGCGAAGTTCGCTGAGATCGCTCCGGCATTGCTGGAATTCATCGCAGGGGCGCAGCTCATCATCCATAACGCGCCGTTCGACATCGGTTTTTTGAATGCCGAGCTGACGCTGGCTGGGTTGCCCACCTTGAGTAATCCTGTGATCGATACATTGAAGGTCGCCAAAGAATTGCACCCCGGCAAGAAGAACAACCTCAACGCTTTATGTGACCGTTACTTCATCGATAACTCGCACCGCACATTGCACGGCGCTCTGTTGGACACTGAGCTGCTAGCCGAGGTCTATCTGGGAATGACGCGCGGGCAGGAAAGCCTGCTGTGCGAAGAATCTTCGGCAGAAGACGGTGTGCAGTTCAATGCCGCAGGCGAGGCTATCCATTTGAGCGTGCGCGTGTTGGCTGCGAGTGATGA
>JAVHQF010000163.1:0-12251 GCA_036170995.1 Sideroxydans sp.
GTGTCTTCGATCTGGATGCCAAGCTCACGCGATTGGTAAGCGAATTCGGGATGGATTCTTTTCATGTTTATTGTTTTCTAGTGGGTTAACGGTATTGCAATTAATTAAAGGAATACACCGCATTGAGTGAAGAGTGCTCGCCACAAGTTCTGCGCTTCATTCTCAGGATCAATGACGATGCGGTTGTTTAGGCTGTAGTTATATTCAGCGCGCTTCTGTGGATCGGACAACAACTCATACGCCTTCTTGATGGCATTAAAACGCACTTCAGCGTTAGCGTTAGGATTCCTGTCTGGGTGATGGCTCATGGCCAACGCACGGTAAGCTTTTTTGATGTCGTACGTCGAGGCTGTGGGCGGCACACCAAGAATATTGTAGGGATTTTCCAATGAATACCTCCTGAGAGCGCAGCATTTTACCTACTTAACTACCGCAGGTGCAGCTAGTATTGCGACGCAATGGCAGTGTGGTTGCTTAAAGGTTGCGACGTTCTCACTCACATTGTAGATGGCCACCTCGATGAGGCATTGCGCCGCGAACATGCGCATGGGAATTACATCCCAACACTGATTCTAACCAAGCGCACATCACCGTTGCGACAGCTAAAACAGCCGACAACAATGCGGTCTGGGCATTAGCGTAAGTCAATATGGAAACTTGTGCGACTGTAGGCGAAAGCTAGTGCCAAGAGGGTTACCAAGACGACCAGCAAAGGCGGTGGTGATTGACCACGAACAATTATTGGATAAAGATTGATTCAATGTGCGACACTATCGACCGAGACAATGCATCAGGAAAACATTGGTGCGCACGAGGAGAGTGATATGGCTATCGAACTATTCAATAATGGAAAGCACTTATGTCTGATGTTCGACGACCTTGTTGACGACTCGTCGGGTGATGCAGTGCAGGCGAACCAATTCCTAATCGTGGATAACGGTCATGGAGCTTTGCTCGACCCGGGTGGCAACATGACATACAACGGGCTATTAATGTCGATGCACAGCTATTTCCCCCCAAAAAATCTTGAATATATCCTTGCTTCACACGCCGACCCAGACATCATTGCGTCGGTTAATAAATGGATGATTCACTCCGACTGTAAAGTATTAATCTCTAAACTGTGGGTGCGTTTTGTCCCGCATTTTTGTAGCGTGGGAAATGCGGAAGGGCGAATCGAAGGTATCCCAGATGCAGGAATGAATCTTCCTTTGGGGCAGTCTATCATCAAGGCTATTCCAGCTCACTTCATGCATTCGGAGGGGAACTTCCAATTCTATGATCCCATCAGCAAGATATTATTCACTGGCGATATGGGTGCTTCACTCGTGGCTCACGACGCGGCAGATCTTCCAGTGGAGGACTTTAAGTCACATATTCAGTACATGGAGGGATTCCACAAGCGCTACATGATCTCCAATAAAATATGTCGCTTCTGGGTGAACATGGTGCGCACCTTAGATGTTGAAATGATTGTTCCGCAACATGGACGCATGTTCAAAGGTAAGCAGATGGTGAACGAATTCTTGAATTGGATCGAAGCGCTGCCCTGTGGGGTTGATCTGATGACGCAGGAACAGTACAAAGTCCCTAAATGAGGTGTCAAGGTCAGGCTGCGCAACACCCTGAGCTTTTACAATGCCTGCAAACCAGCGGCGGCAATTTGGCCATCTTGAACAGAACGCACGCCACTGATACCTAAGCCGCCGATAACGATGTTGTCTCGCACCAAAGGGACACCACCCTCGGCTGGAATCACACCAGGCAATGCAAGATGGATGAGTCTTCCGCTCAGTACCGCGTCTTCGGAAGATTTGGTGGGTCGCTGAAAAGCGACTGCCGCATTGGCTTTCATAATGGCTGTTTCTACGCTACCCCATTGCGTTTCATGGTTGCGCTGCAAGTAAAGGAGATGACCGCCGTCATCAACGACAGCAACCACCACCTTCCATGCGTTTTTATGTGCTTCTACCTCGGCGGCGGCTGCGATGCGTTTTGCATCTTCTAGCATCAGGATGGGTTTGGTGGACATGCTTAAGCCCCAAGTACTTGGAAGATACGATCTCGTATCATAGTTACATCCCCAATGCCAGAAACGTGTACCACTTTAGGTGCGCTCGCTGCTCCAGAATGTTGCCAAGCCGAGTAATACTCAACCAAGGGTTGTGTTTGGTCATGATAGACGCTCAAACGTTTGACTACCGTGTCTTCAGCATCGTCTGGACGTTGTACCAATTCTTCGCCAGTGATGTCGTCCCTACCTTCCACTTTAGGGGGATTGAAGATGATATGGTAGGTGCGGCCAGAAGCTAAATGTACACGTCGCCCACTCATTCGCGTGATGATTTCTTTGTCTGCAACATCGATTTCGACCACAAAGTCAATCTTGATCCCAGCATCCTTCATCGCTTGTGCTTGAGGGATGGTGCGAGGGAACCCATCAAACAAAAATCCATTGGCACAATCGGCTTCTTGGATACGCTCTTTCACAAGGTTGATGATAATTTCATCGGAGACAAGATTGCCAGAATCCATGACTTTCTTCGCTGCCATGCCGAGTGGTGTGCCAGCCTTGATTGCCGCACGCAACATGTCGCCAGTGGATATTTGCGGAATATTGAATTTATCTTTAATGTAATTGGCTTGGGTGCCTTTACCCGCGCCAGGTGCGCCTAGCAGTATTATTTTCATGTTGACTCCTTGGAAAGTAGTTTGAATAGGTGTCTAGCAGAATGCAGGTCTCGTTCAGTATCAACGCCGCTTGGTGGTGCATCTTGCGTAATCGCCACACCGATTTTGTAGCCATGATACAGCGCGCGTAGCTGTTCTAGTGATTCTATTTGCTCTAATGGCGCGGGCGTGAGATTGCCGAATTCGCGCAGAAAGCTAGCGCGATAGGCATAGATGCCGATGTGACGTAACGCATTCACGCTGATGGATGGGTTACTCCCCCCTCCAACTTCTTGCGGGGAGGGAGAACAATTGGCTTGCGTGGCAGGCAAGGATAGCTCAATCCCTGCATCGCGTGGCCAAGGAATAGGGGCGCGGCTAAAGTAGAGTGCATTGCCCTGTTTATCCAACACCGCTTTCACAATATTGGGATTGCGCATGGATGCTTCATCATGGATGGGATGACACGCCGTGGCGATAGCGCACTCTTGATGGTCGTATAGATGCTGAGCGACGGCACGAATAAGCGCAGGCGGAATGAGTGGTTCATCACCTTGAACATTCACCACAATCGTATCGTCTGGCCAAGCGTGTTTTGCGGCGACTTCAGCGATGCGATCTGTACCACTGGTGTGATTGACACGCGTCATGCAGGCTTCAAATTTATTCTTGTTGGCCACTTCAATAATGGGTAGATGGTCTGTCGCAATGATGATTTGAGAAGCACAGCTTTGTGCTGCTTGCTCCGCAACACGGATGACCATTGGCTTTCCGCCGATGTCTAACAAAGGTTTGCCAGGCAATCGCGTTGATGCGAAGCGAGCAGGAATAACGACTTTGAATTGCAGCATGTTGAAAAAATTGATTTAGAGTTTTTCGATTTCCTGTGGGGACATCGCGCGTGCCTCATCTGCCAGCATCACAGGAATATCGTCCTGTATGGGATAAGCTAAGCGGTCAGCCTTACAAATCAACTCTTGTTCGGCCTTGTGATAGATAAGTGGGGATTTGCATAGTGGGCAAACAAGGATGTCTAACAGTTTAGCGTCCATTATCGGGTGACCTTTTTGATGATGAGTTGGGCGAGAGCAGGATTGACTTGCGCATCGACGCGCAACACCCAATGTTTCTCGTTGGCGAATGCGGCGCATTTTACCGCATCTTTTTCCGTCATGAGTATGGCATCCGCATCTTCAAAAGCGAGGTCAGCCATAATAAAGTCGTGATGATCCGCGAAAGCGTGTGTTGTGCACTGCAAACCGAGTTGGTATAGATGATCGAAGAAGCGCCTAGGATGGCCGATGCCAGCGATAGCGTGTAGCCGTTGTCCAAGCAAATCATTTGATGTGGCGATAATCCGCGGATTCAGGAGATTGTAGAAGCGGACGCCTTGTAACTTCATTGTGAACTCATTCGCTTGTGCTTTGCCGCCATTAACTACTACGGCATCGACTTCGGATAAACGAGATATTGGTTCGCGCAAAGGGCCAGCAGGCAACAATAAACCGTTCCCAAAGCGCCTAGCACCATCGATTACAACAATCTCGGCATCCCGATGCAGACGATAGTGTTGCAACCCATCGTCGCTCAAGAGAATGTCGCATTCGGGGTGAGCCGAAAGCAAGGCAGATGCGACCGCAGGGCGGTCGCGACCAATCCATACAGGACAAAGTTTACGTTGTGCCATCAACACGGGTTCGTCACCGACTTCGTGTGCGGAATCATCTGCTGTTACACAACGAGGCGCTGCATCCTCAGTTCCAGATTTTCGATAACCACGGCTGATGATGCCAGGATGCCAGCCTTCGGCGAGGAGTTGCTCTGCCAGCCACAATGTAAGCGGAGTCTTGCCAGTGCCGCCAACGCTGATGTTACCGACGATGACGATGGGTACGTGAAATTGGAGCGTCCCTAATAGGCCACTACGATAAAGAAAGCGACGTAGCGCTACGAGCGCGCGAAAGATTAGACTGAAGGGATACAACAAGAGATGAAGCAGGGACAGGCGATACCAGTAATCTTGCAGTCGCACCATGCTAATGGCTTACTTGGTCTGACTTTGTGTGGTGAATGTGATGTGACCAAATCCAGCAATGCGTGCAGACTCCATCACATTGATTACTGACTGATGTAGCGCTTTGGCATCAGCGCTGATGACGATGGTCGAATCGGTCTGGTCGTCCGCCGCTTTTCTCAAAGCTATAGCGAAGTTATTAACATCTTTGAAAGGTGAGCGGATGCCATTGATGGCGTAGTGTTCCGAGGCATCCACTGCCACATTGATTGGTTTGCTGACTGACACCTTGCTAGCTTCACCCGACGCTTGCGGTAGATTAATCTGTAATTCTGAAAACTTGCCGTAGCTAGTGGTGACCATCAAGAAGATGAGTACGACCAACAACACGTCAATCATCGGAATCAGATTAATCTCAGGGTCTTCACGGTGATGTCCGCGACGGAAGTTCATTTACTTACGCTCTCCGTGAACCATCTCCATCAACTTAATCGCTTGTTGTTCCATTTCGAGGGTGAAGCTATCAACTGAGGCGCGGAAGTGACGGTAGGCAATCATGCTGGGTATTGCGACAATTAAACCAAAAGCGGTGTTGTATAGCGCAACGGAAATGCCGTGCGCCAGTTCGGCTGGCGCTGCGCCTCCCGCATTCTGTGCGCCGAAGATTTCAATCATTCCGACAACCGTGCCGAATAAACCAAGTAGTGGGCTGATAGAAGCGATGGTGCCGAGGGTGGTCAAGAACCGCTCCATATCCTGTGTCACGGCGCGACCGCCTTCTTCAATGGATTCCTTCATCACCTGCGGTTGGCTCTTGATATTCTTCAAACCAGCAGCAAACACCTTGCCCAGTGGGGAGCCGTCGCTCAACTTGGTGAGCATCGCTGTGCTCACGCCCTTAGTCTTAAGTTCTTGCACGACCTCATCCAATAGCTTGTCAGGGATGATGTTCTTACTACGCAGGTAGATTGCACGTTCGACGATGAGAGTGACGGCGATAAGTGAGGCAATGATGAGTAACCAGATAGGCCAACCGGCTGCTTCGATGAGAGTGATCACGCAACTTCTCCAAAAATATGCAGAAAATATGAGGCACGAACTGTATCTTGTTACCCCCTCCTAGAGCAAGGCTCAATTCAGTTGAATCATGCCTTTGACTTTATAAGCGCCCATACCGCACCGCCTCCGCCCGCATTTCTTGGTGCTTCGCAGAACGCCAACACTTGCGCATGTTGGGTCAACCAATGGCGGGTGTTGACCTTAAGTATTCCGTCTCGACCGTTATCTCGCCAGCCTTTGCCGTGGATGATATTGACGCAACGCAAGCCACGCTGGGTGGCGTGATGGAGGAAATTCACTAATAACTGTCTTGCTTCGTCGCTACTGAACCCGTGCAGGTCCAAGCTGTCCTGTGGTGGCCATTCGCCCCGACTCAATTTGCGTAGTGTCATGCGATTTAGTCCGTTACTTAGATATTCGGTGATGGTGACATCGCCAGCACCGTGATCGGAGAGGTTGTCTAAGATGGCGACTGCAGACAGCGGGGAGTCTATTGTCTTGATCGGTTTGGGAGTTGGCACGACGCGATCATTGGTCTTGAGCGGGATAACGTCTACCAGTGCTTGCCGGAACAAGTCATTATCCTGTTCCAGCTTGTCTTTCACCATTTACCCCAACGATGCGAGGAATTTATCTGCATCCAATGCAGCCATACAACCTGTAGCAGCGCTGGTGCAAGCTTGACGATAAATGTGGTCTTGCACGTCACCCGCAGCAAACACGCCAGCGATGCTGGTCTGGGTGGCATTGCCATTACGACCGCCTTGCGTGACGAGGTAGCCGTTTTCCATCTCCAATTGGCCGACGAAGATTTCAGTGTTGGGTTTATGGCCGATGGCGATGAACACGCCATCCACTTTGATGTCTTGCGTCGCTCCCATCTGGACATTCTTCAGGCGTGCGCCAGTCACACCGCTGTTGTCGCCCAGCACTTCATCCAAAGTCTGGTGTAGTTGCAGCGTAATCTTGCCTTCCTTCACCTTGTCCATCAGGTGGTCGATCATGATCTTCTCCGCACGGAAGGTATCGCGACGGTGGATGAGCGTGACGTGGCTGGCAATGTTGGCAAGATACAGTGCCTCTTCTACGGCGGTGTTGCCGCCGCCAACGACAGCGACTGGCTTGTTGCGATAGAAGAAACCATCGCACGTCGCGCAACCCGAGACGCCTTTACCCATGAACGCTTCTTCGGAGGGCAGACCCAGATATTGGGCCGATGCGCCTGTGCAGATGATGAGCGCATCGCAGGTATAAGTTCCCGCATCGCCGATCAAGGTGAATGGTTTCTGTTGCAGTTTGGTCGTGTGGATTTGGTCGAACACGATCTGTGTGTTGAAACGTTCTGCATGTTGTTGGAAACGTTGCATCAACTCAGGGCCTTGTACGCCGTTCACATCGGCAGGCCAATTATCTACTTCGGTTGTTGTCATCAACTGCCCACCTTGTGCTATGCCAGTGATGAGCACGGGCTTTAGGTTTGCACGTGCAGCATACACGGCAGCAGTATAACCAGCAGGGCCAGAACCGAGAATGAGGAGACGATGATGTTGTACTGTTTTTTCCATGATTTTTACAGGGCTTTTATTTGATTTAAGGTGTCGAAATTTAACAGTGAGGCGAATCCCTGTCGAGTAAAATGCGCGCGCCATGAAAACACTGCCTTTTTTGCTCCTCTTTCTGCTTCCTGCACTCGCCCATTCCGCTGACCTACCAGGTATCTCCACCTTCATAGATGAGATGGTCGCAAAGCATCAATTCCAACGAGAGGAACTGGTACGCACCTTCAGGCGCGCGGAACGGCGGCAGGATGTGATCGATGCCATCTCCAAGCCAGCAACCCTGAAGCCGTGGGCCGAATATCGTGCCACCTTCATCACTCAACAGCGCATTGATGGCGGCATCAAGTTCTGGAACAAGTACGAGGCTACGTTGAAACGTGCCGAGAAGCAGTATGGTGTGCCGCAGGAATACATCGTTGCTATCATCGGAGTGGAGACGCTTTATGGTAAGAACCCAGGCAAGTTACGCACCTTGGATGCATTGACTACGCTGGCTTTTGATTATCCGAAGCGTGAGGAATTCTTTCGCTCAGAGTTGGAGCAGTACCTGCTGTTGGTGCGAGAGCAAGATTTCAATATGCTCTCCGTTCAATCTTCTTATGCAGGCGCATTGGGCATTCCCCAGTTCATGCCGAGCAACTACCGAAAATACGCCTTGGATTTCAACGGCAACCGTAAAGTGGACATCCTGCACGAACCCGAGGATGCCATCGGCAGCGTGGCCAACTATTTCAAACACTATGGCTGGCGCACAGGGGAACCTGTCGCATTACAGGCGAAAGTGGCCGATGAAAAGAAGTTGGATGTGCTGACCGAAGTGCGACCTACCTTTGCATGGAAGGCGGATGTTGGGGTCACACCGATGGCAAGTTCAGAAACTATACTGCCACCCTCGTGGCTATTGGATCTGACTTTTGATTCTGGTAAAGAGTATTGGCTTGTTTTCGAGAACTTCGACGTCATCATGCGTTACAACACCAGCAGCTACTATGCGATGACGGTACATCAGTTGGCGATGGAGTTGAAGGCGGCGAAGCGTTAAAACTAGTAAAGGCGGCGTGCGCCGTTGAAGCGGGATTTCCAATAAGTGTAATGCATCGATTCCACGCGGATACGATCCCCGTGCTTGGGCGAATGGACAAACTTCCCGTCACCGACATAGATACCCACGTGCGAGAACGGCTGGCGCAAGGTGTTGTAGAACACGAGGTCGCCAGGACGCAGCTCACTCTGCTCGATGGGTTCGCCGACGCGGCTGATCTCGCGGCTGGTGCGCGGGAGCGAGATGTCTAACTCGTGACGGTACACATGCCCCACGAAACCACTGCAATCAAAACCACTGTCTGCTGAATTGCCGCCGTAGCGATAGGGCGTGTCTGCCAGACTCATGGCATACATCACTAGATCGTTCATGCGATCATCTGAGACGGTGTTGGAACGGGGCGCTGGGCTACCACAACCTAATAGTAGAAGCGCGAGTAACGAGGGGATGAAGATTTTCATGGGGGCGGAATTTACCGTTCAGTTATCGTTTGTGTAAAGCGCAACTTTCGGTTAGTACCTTCCGTACGCCAGTCATTCCTCGCTGAGATGCCCGTTGTTCGTCCTTCTAAAGTAGAATCCGCGCTGACCTAAATTGGAGCAACACTTCTGATGCGTATCCTAATCTCTAACGACGACGGCTACTTCTCGCCAGGATTGGCATGTCTCGTCAAGCATCTTTCTGCTATCGCTGAGGTGGTGGTGGTCGCTCCCGAGCGGGATCGTAGCGGTGCCAGTAATTCTTTGACCCTGAGTCGACCGCTCAATCTGAAACGAGCTGCAAGTGGATTTTATTTCGTGGATGGTACACCGACCGATTGCGTGCATCTGGCGGTGACTGGTATGTTGGATACCCAACCCGACATGGTGGTATCGGGTATTAACTCGGGTGCGAACATGGGCGACGACACCATCTATTCTGGAACAGTGGCAGCTGCGACCGAAGGTTTTTTACTTGGCATCCCATCCATCGCCATCTCCATGGCCAAACATGAACCAGAACATTACGACACGGCGGGGCGAGTGGCTGTGGAGTTGGTGCTACGCTTCCAAAAAGACCAGCATGCGCAACCGTGGTTGCTCAACGTGAACGTCCCCGACGTCCCCTACGAGCAGCTGCGAGGCATGGTAGTCACCCGTCTGGGCAAGCGTCATAAAGCTGAGCCAGTAGTCAAGAGTAGCAATCCGCACGGGCAGCCTGTGTACTGGGTGGGGGCGGCGGGCAAGGCGCAAGATGCGGGCGAGGGCACAGATTTCTACGCGTCCTCACAAGGTCGTGTCTCCATCACGCCATTGCAGATCGACCTCACGCAATACAGCCAGCTCGATGCAGTGCGTTCTTGGTTAGGGGATGCGGCATGAATTCGATGCACGCAGGCATCGGCATGACTTCCGCACGCACGCGCGGTCGCATGATTGATCGTCTACGTACCCAAGGCATTCAAGACGAGACCGTATTGGCGGCAATGAACAGTGTGCCGCGTCACGCTTTCGTGGATGAGGCATTGTCCAGTCGCGCCTACGACGACGTTTCACTGCCTATCGGCCACGCGCAGACCATCTCGCAGCCATACATCGTGGCGCGCATGACGGAGATATTGTGCAATGGAAAACAATTAGGGCGCGTACTCGAAGTCGGCACGGGCTGTGGCTATCAAGCGGCGGTGTTGTCGCACGTGGCGAAGGAGATATACACCGTCGAACGTATTCAGCCACTATTCGCCAAGGCCAAAAAACAACTGTTCGACCTGAAGTTGCGCAACGTCTTTGTGCGCCATGCGGATGGCGCATCAGGTCTGACCGATGTTGCTCCCTTCGATGGCATCATCATGGCGTGTGCCGCGCCTGCGCTGTCCGCAACGCTGAAAGAGCAGTTGGCGGTAGGTGGTAGAATGGTGCTTCCGATAGGCACACAAGAACAGTTCCTGTATCTGATCGAGCGCGAAGCGAATGGCTTCCGTGAGACGCGACTTGAGCCAGTGAAATTCGTACCTTTGTTGATGGGGAAAGCATGACAGCAGTTAGAAACATCGCGCAGCGCACTTTGTGGTCAGTGACAGCGGTCGCTATTTTGTTGGTCGCCTGTGGCGTACCTGCCCCCAGCGGACGCAAAGCTCCCATCGTCGAACACGGCGTCACAGACTCGCAATCGACTATCTCTGTCGCACCGCAACAAGCTATCGTCCGCCCAATTTCGACCACTACCAAGATTCATGTTGTACAGAAGGGCGACACACTCTACAGCATCGCCTTTGTGAACGGGGTTGACTATCGTGATGTGGCTGACTGGAACGACATCAAAGACCCCTCTGCTATCAAGATCGGTCAGCAACTGAAATTGAATATCCCGTCCGATGAAATCGTCGTGCAAAAAATCGACACTAAACCAACAGCTCCGCTTGCGCCACCCCAATTGGGCGGTATCAGAAACCAACCCAAGGTAGGCAGACTGACGTATAGCGAAGAAGCATTAGCCAAGGCTGATCGTATGCAAGAAGATGTGGCACAACCTGCGCCCGTTGTGGTGTCTGCCAAGCCATCGGTAATCAACACAGCAAAAGATGATGCTCCTGAAGATGCGATGGAGTGGGGCATGCCGACCAGTGGCAAAATCATTGCCGAGTTCTCTGAAAGTGCGAATCGCAAAGGGGTGGACATCACGGGAAAACGTAGTCAACCCATCGTCGCAAGTGCGTCGGGCAAGGTGGTGTACAGTGGCAGTGGTCTGCGCGGCTACGGCAAACTCATCATCATCAAACACAACAAGACCTACCTCAGCGCCTACGCCCACAACGATCAGATATTAGTGAAAGAAGGGCAGAGCGTGAGCAAAGGTCAGAAGATTGCCGAGATGGGTAACACCGATGCCGATCAAATCAAACTGCATTTCGAGATACGCAAGCTGGGCAAGCCAGTGGATCCAGCGAAGTACCTACCATTGGTCAAGTCTTGAGTGAGACTACGTTAAGTATCATCAACCACAGCCGCGATAGCGCGGGTTTGCGATACGTCTATCCAGTCGTATCGCGCCGCGCAGGCGGTGTTTCCATCGGCATCAACCTCAACCCCAACAACGCCTGCAACTGGCGCTGTATCTATTGCCAAGTCCCTAACCTAACACGCGGTACTGCACCCCCCATTGATCTGGTGTTGCTGGAGCAAGAGCTGAGTGGATTTCTGCATGAACTTCAGCATGGCAACTTTATGCAGCGCGTTCCGCCCGAGTCTCGACATATCAATGACATAGCACTTTCTGGCAATGGCGAACCGACCAGCGCGCAAGAGTTCGCCGATGTTATTGAGATAATCGCCCAACACAAACCCGCTGACCTTAAGCTCGTTCTCATCACCAACGGCAGCCTTATGCAGCGCAAGAACGTGCAACAAGGCTTGCGTCGCATGGCACAACTTAACGGCGAGGTATGGTTCAAATTGGACAGAGCTAGTGAGACGGGAATGGCGATAATCAACGATACAAAAATGGCGATGGATAAGGTGCGGCAGAACCTCGCCACAGCTGTCGAATGTTGCCCGAACACTTGGTTACAAACTTGTTGGTTCGTCTTAGATGGCATTGTACCCAGCACACAAGATGAGGACGACTATCTCAAACTGCTGGCATCGTCAGTACAAGAAGGCATCAAGCTACAAGGCGTGCTGCTCTACGGTTTGGCACGACCTTCGTTGCAGCAGGAAGCACCCCGTTTATCTGCCTTGTCTAAAGAGACAATGGGAGGTTTTGCTGGGCGTATCCGATCTCTTGGCATGGAAGTTCGGATTGCGGATTAGGTAGCTTTCCCCCGAAAAATTGTCTCAGGGGTAACGTGGAATTTACGTTACTTCTGATAAGAAGTCAGTAGTGTCCGGTTAACTTACAAATTCCCGAGCCAAGATTGAGTATTGGCGGG
>JAVHQF010000164.1:0-12009 GCA_036170995.1 Sideroxydans sp.
CGTCGCGGCAGCTACCGCGCATCGTTCAGACATCGTCGTGCTTTCTTTCAGCGAATCCATTCCCGCAGCACAAGTCAAAACGGGATTGCAACAGGCTCGCGCTGCGATCCATACCCATGTGGCGTTGTGGGCAGGTGGCTCCGGGGTGTTGAAACAGCCGCACTCCATCGACGGTGTCGCACTGATGGGACCGCTCAAGGATCTGCGCGATGCAGTCGACAACTGGCGCGATGCTTCCTCTCATCCGCTCCCGTCCAAAACCAAATGAAAATGTCATCAATGAGAAATCACAAAATATTCATCAGCCTGCTGTTGCTACTCCCTTCAATCACACTGGCACAATCGCTTGCCACTGTTGAATATGTCGATTTAAATCGCTATCTCGGCAAGTGGTACGAGATCGCCAGCATTCCACAATATTTTCAACGTCAATGTACGCGCGATGTCACAGCGGAATACGCACTCAAGAATGGTGCGATCTCTGTCATCAATCGTTGCACCACGGCATCTGGTGAGGTCTCCGAAGCGGAAGGACAGGCGCGCATCGTAGACTCACTCAGTAATGCAAAGCTGGAAGTGACTTTTGTAAAACTATTTGGCTGGCGATATCTGTTCGGCGGCGACTACTGGATCATCGAACTTGCCCCTGATTATCGCTATGCGGTGGTCGGTCATCCCAGTCGAAAATATGCATGGGTATTGGCCAAAACACCCCAGGTATCTACACACGACCTTGCGGCCATCGATGAACGCTTGAAAGTAAATGGCTACGATACATGCGAATTGCTAACGACGGCCCAGCCCCCTGTGCTGCCAGTGAGAATCCCCTTATGTGAAGCCGTCAACACAAAATGAATTCGCCCATACACCCCGCTTCCATCAAAACTTCTAAGCCGCAAAACATCGGCATCATCATTGTGGACAGCAGCTCCTACACACGTTCTTTACTTGTCGAGCGCTTGGCGCGTATTGAAGGCTGCTTTTTGCATGCACACGACAATATAAGCCTGCTTGGAAGTACGCCACTGCCAAGTACAACGGGCATATTGTTGTTGAATCATCACACCACGGACACGCCACCGTTCAAATTTTTGGAACGGATTAAACAAGACCAGCCATCGCTGCATGTGTTCGTCATCGTCAGTCCAGGCACCCAAAGAAAGATATTCCAACCTTTGCACCAAGCTGGACACATCAGTTCACTGATTGAAAAGCCGATTGATCCAGATGCCCTCGCCAAGCAGATTCAAGTTGAACTAGCAAGGCAGAGCCAATCACGACAACTGAACTCGGAGCATCTCAATCTATTACGTTTCCTGCCTACTGGGGGTTTGCGTCGCATCTTCAAGCATCCCGAACCAGGTCACGCTGAGCTGTTCGATATGGCAGTGATGTTCACCGACATTCGCGATTCCTCACGCCACATCGCTCAATTCTCTGCACAGGAATATTTTGCGCGACTAAATCGAACACTGGGTGAACAAGCTCGCCTCATTCGTGCCTATGACGGCATGGTCGTAAAAACTACGGGGGATGGATTGTTAGCGGTATTCGAAGGTGCCGCCCGTTGCCATTTGGCGCTGAGATGTGCTCATGCCATACAGGCGATACCACGCATCGACGAGATAGAGATCGGCATCGGCATCAGCAATGGATTGGTATTGACGGGAATATTGGGCACTCACGAGCACCTGCATTTTGATGTGATTGGTGCGCATGTGCATATGGCTTCTAGGCTTTGTTCGCTCGCACAAGGCGGTGAAATTTTATCCACCCAAGATACCGCCACTCGTGCTCGCTTTGAATTCATCACGGCGCCTATCGCCGAAAACATCCAAGTGCGCGGCTTCACTACACCTGTCGCCTGCGCCCACATTCAAACTCACCAGAAAGAACCTTCATGAAAACACAATTCTCTGATACCCAACTGAGCCAAATTCTCGATCAATCTTTAATCTATCAATGCGCTTGCCCCGCGCAAGTGGCTAAACACATCATTGGCCTGCGTGACTTGTTCGCCTACCAACAAAGCTGCCTCAATCAAACGGACACCGATGCTGCCGTTCACAAATGTATCGCCGCTGATGCACAGCGAGCCCATGCCATTCTTGAAACCTGTTTGCATGAGGTTTTAGTGCTTGAGCAATGGGATATGCACACCTTGAAGATGCCGGTCAGCCTACAAAAAACACCTCGCACCATTTAACCCAAGAAAGGATTCACCATGCTCGTTCGCTTGATTTACATCAGTTATGCAAACCAAGAAATGTCTGATGCAGACATCAAACAGATTTTGGAGAAGTCCAAAGTCAATAATAAAAGCAAGTATGTGACAGGGTTGCTGATGTATTCCGACCGTTATTTTTTTCAATGCCTAGAAGGTGAGCGTCGCGATGTGAATCAGACTTATCTGCGCATCGCAGGTGATCCGCGCCATTCCAAGTGTGTATTGATTGACTACAGCGAAGTCAGCTCACGCCTGTTCCCGACTTGGTCAATGGATTACGTTGCGTTCAATGGTAGCAACAACGAGATGATCTTGCGCTACAGCGAAAATGGATTATTCCAACCGTACGACTTCAACTCCGCTCAGGCGAATGCGTTCTTGAGCGAAGTGGCTAACACCATAGCAACCTCCAATCGAGAGGAAGAGAAACCGAAGTCATTGTTATCTTGGTTTAAGAGTTAATTGCTTATCCCCTATGAATAAGGATTCCTTTTTCATCATCGACAATAGGATTCGTGGTGATGCGTGCGCAAACAATGGCCAGCCATGGCGCGCGGTGACAGATACTGTCATGGGCGGAATCTCCAACGCTGATCTACGAGTAACAACGGTTGCAGGGAAACCCTGTCTCCATTTAAGCGGTAAAGTGTGTCTAGAAAACAATGGCGGCTTCATTCAAGCCAGCCTAGACCTCGGGACAGCGGGATTGCTTGATGCCAGTGGCTTTGAGGGAATCGAGATCGAGGTGTGTGGAAATAATGAGCGCTATAACCTGCATCTAAGGACTGGTGATACGCAAATGGTTTGGCAGTCCTACCGCTACAGCTTTATGGCCGACACGAACTGGAAAACACTCCGCATCCCCTTTGCCGACTTCATGCCGCATCGTATTCAGCTTGGACTTGATACGAGTCAACTGCGCAGGATCGGCATTGTCGCAATCGGCAGAAAAATGGAAGCCGATATTTGCTTCAGTCGGATTGCGTTGTATCGCTAAAGGCTGGGCTGTTTGACCGCGATGAATATCGCCAAGAGGCCTAGGACGACATACAAAATTAAGGCTAGTTCAGGCAGCCCCAAACCAAGGAATGTCCAACCTTTGGTTGCACATTCTCCAGAACCGTGCATCAGCTCTTGCCAAACTTCTGCCATCGGAAAGTGTTGCAACATAAAATCCAGCCCTGGACCGCAGGCGGGGACTTGGTCTTTCGGTAGATGCTGCAACCAGATGTGGCGCGATGCGACTGCCACGCCGCCCAATGCGGTAAGCGCGATCAGAGTGGAATAAACCCAAGTCCCGATGCGTCCTGCATTGTGGCTGGCTGCAACGAAGAACAACACACCGATGGCGATGAAGATTACGCGTTGGATCATGCACAAGGGGCATGGGTCTTCACGCAGACCGTATTGCAAATACAATGCGCCGCCGATCAATCCAAGGACGATTAGCACGCCGGCAGCGTAGAACCAACGGTTAGAAAGATTGCGCCAATCATTGATCATCATTCGACCTCTTCAATCCAAGTCGCCTGTATCGCTTCCAACACTTTCTCGCCACCGTGAGTGTGGTCGTCGTCGAACTTGGGCAGACTAACGACGTAGTTATGCAGATCGACGAAACGTAGGGTCTTCGGATCAACCTCTGGATACTTCTCGCTGAGTGCGATCGCTATGTCGCGAACGTCTATCCATTTCATTTGCATACCTCCAAATTCGTCATTTCCACCTGCGCGCAGGGCAGTTTATCTTGAGCCTGTCAAAAGGCGGAAATGACGCTACTTTCATTTGCTGTGACCTTCCTTGGTCATATTAATGGAGTACTTAGGAATCTCAACAACCAGTGGCGTATCAGCCACCTTGGCTTGACAACTTAAACGCGAGTTCGGCTCCAAGCCCCACGCTTTGTCCAACATATCCTCTTCCAGTTCCGTCGCCACTTCCAAGCTACGGAAACCTTCGCGCACGATGACGTGACAAGTCGTGCAGGCGCAAGATTTCTCACAAGCATGTTCGATGTCGATGTCATGTTCCAGCAATGCATCGCAAATCGATGTACCCGGTGTCGCCTCGATCAGCGCGCCTTTAGGGCACAACTCTTCATGCGGCAAGATGATGATCTGTGTCACTTCAACTCTCCAGTTCGGACATCTTATGTCCCTTCAAAGCTTGCGAAACACTTTGATCCATACGCGCTTGCGCAAAGATGACGGTCGCTTGATTCAAGGCTTCAACAGCACGCTTGATAGCCAAGTGATCGCTTCCATTCGACACACCGCGCAAAGCATCCATACTGTTACGGATGCGCACTTGCGATTCCGCTTCCAACAAAGCGTCTCCATCCAGTTTTAGCGCATTGTCCACGGCCTCCAACAATTGTGCCGCCTCGGTCTGTTGTTCACGCAAAGCTCGTGCTTGCATGTCGTCGCGGGCATGTTGATTACCTTCCTGCAACATGCGGGTGATGTCGCCTTCGCTCAAGCCATAAGAAGGTTTGATGGTGACTGCCGACTCAACACCACTGATCATTTCGCGTGCAGATACACTCAACAGTCCATCTGCATCAACTTGGTAAGTGACGCGAATACGCGCACTGCCCGCCACCATCGCGGGAATGCCGCGCAACTCGAACTTTGCCAAGGAGCGGCAATCAGTAGCCAATTCCCGCTCGCCCTGCACCACGTGGATGCTCATCGCCGTCTGCCCGTCCTTGAAGGTGGTGAACTCTTGGGCGCGCGCACTGGGGATGGTGCTGTTGCGCGGAATAACTTTCTCACAAAGTCCTCCCATCGTCTCAATACACAGTGAAAGCGGAATCACGTCCAGCAGCAACCAGTCATCTGCACTACGATTGCCTGCCAGTACGTTCGCTTGAATCGCCGCCCCCAATGCAACCACTTTGTCAGGATCTAGATTGGTCAGCGGAATTTGATCGAACAGCTCGGCCACAGCACGTTGCACTTGCGGCATGCGGGTTGAACCGCCCACCATCACCACCCCTTGGACATCTTCCACACTCAACTTGGCATCCCGCAAAGCTTTGCGTGTCGGTTGCAAGGTGCGCGCCAGCAGGTTCTGCGTCATCGCATAAAACTCATCACGGGTTAGCATGACATCGACTAACACACCATCACTCAAGACAGCCGTTATCTGTGTTTCCACTTGGTCGGTCAGTTGTTCTTTGGCGGCACGGGAATGGGTCAGCAGCAGACGTGTATCTTTCGCATCCAATTGCGACAGACCCGCCTTCTCCAGTATCCAGCAATAGATGCGCTGGTCGAAATCGTCGCCGCCCAAGGCAGAGTCGCCATTGGTCGCCAACACTTCGAACACGCCTTTGGAAAGGCGCAGGATGGAGACATCGAAAGTACCGCCGCCCAAGTCATACACGGCATACACGCCTTCAGAGGCATTGTCCAAACCATAGGCGATGGCCGCAGCAGTCGGTTCGTTAAGCAAGCGCAGCACGTTCAATCCAGCCAGTTTCGCGGCATCTTTCGTGGCTTGTCGTTGTGCATCATCGAAATAGGCTGGCACGGTGATGACTGCACCGACCAGTTCGCCGCCGAGCGAACGCTCAGCACGGTCACGCAAGACCTTCAATATCTCGGCAGAGACCTCGACCGGACTTTTCACGCCAGCCACTGTGCGCAACTGCACCATGCCATGCGCCTGTCCTGAGCCTGTCGAAGCGGAATCCACGAAACGATATGGCAAGTCGATGACCTCGCCCACATCCTTCAGACCGCGCCCCATGAAACGTTTGACCGAGACAATGGTGTTCTGCGGATCGGCACTTTGCTGCGCTTGCGCCGTGATACCGACTTGCACACCGCCGCCTTCAAAATAGCGCACCACCGATGGCAATAACGCCGAACCGGCCTCGTCGTTCAGTACAACACTGATGCCATTGCGCACCGTCGCCACGAGGGAGTTGGTCGTTCCCAAGTCAATGCCCACAGCTAGTCGATGTTGGTGTGGGGCTACGCTTAGGCCAGGTTCTGAGATTTGGAGCAGAGCCATATTTAGGAATCTAATTCGTCGTAGGCAGAAGAAATTTCTTCCGCAAGTTTTTCCAAGAAGCGCAATTTTCGCACGGTGCCTGCCGCTGCTAGCATGTCGTTTGATTCATCTAGCTGAACTCCCAACTGCTGCTGCAACAATTTTGTCTCTCTTCTATTGTTATCTCTCAACACATCAAGTGCATCCACATTTTTTGCTTCGAGGGCTTCTTGCAAAGCTTCACGCCACTCCATCTGCTGCATCAAGAAATCCAATGGCATCGCTGTATTGGTCTCTTCTTGCGTATCCACGCCTTGCAAGGAAAGCAGGTAACGCCCGCGCGCCAAAGGACTACGCAAGGTCTGATAGCCTTCATTAACCCGCGTCGCCCACTGCATGGATAGACGCTGCTCGGATTCGGAAAGATGAGAAAACTTATCGGGATGAACTTGCGACTGCAAGTCACGGTAACGCTGATCGAGTGCTGCGTTATCGATGGCAAAACGTGGCGGGATTTCGAACAACTGGAAGAAGTCATGCTGGAAATTGGCGGAGTTGATATTCATGCTAAAACCTTTTTTATCCACGAAATACACGAAAAGCACGAACAACACTCCAGCCGATCAAAAATACTTCGCCTTCTCTCTTTAGTACCTTTCGTTTTTTTCGTAGACAAATGCAGTTTGCAACTAATTAAACTTTGAAGCTCTCTCCACATCCACACGCATCCTTCACGTTTGGATTATTAAACTTGAAACCTTCATTCAACCCTTCACGGGTGTAGTCCAGTTCCATGCCGTCGATGTAAGGCAAGCTTTGCGGATCGACCAACACCGTCACGCCGTGGCTGTTGAATTGCAAATCAGCACCATCCGCCGCATCCGCGAATTCCAATTTGTAAGCCATCCCTGAACACCCGCTGGTGCGCACACCCAAGCGCAAGCCGACCCCCTTGCCACGCTTCACCAAGAAATTCTGCACATGCTTGGCCGCGTTCTCCGTCAACGTGATGCTCATGTTTGCTCCTATTTATTCCCGTTGCAAGCAGAGGTTTCTACACTCTCGCCATGCTTAGATTTGTAATCCGCAACCGCCGCCTTGATGGCATCTTCTGCCAAAATGGAACAGTGAATCTTCACGGGCGGCAATGCCAACTCTTCCGCAATGTGTGTGTTCTTGATCGCCAACGCCTGGTCGACCGTCTTGCCCTTGACCCACTCAGTCACCAAGGAGCTCGATGCGATGGCCGAACCACAACCATAAGTCTTGAACTTCGCATCTTCGATGATGCCGTCCTTGCCGACTTTGATCTGTAGCTTCATCACATCGCCACAAGCAGGTGCGCCGACCATGCCTGTACCCACAAAAATATCGCTCTTATCCATCGAGCCTACATTACGGGGATTCTCGTAGTGATCTAGTAATTTTTCGCTGTATGCCATAACTTCCTCCTAAGAATTTAGGAACCAGGATTTAGGATTTGGAAAACCACGCAACCCTGTTAAATCCTATATCCAAAATAAAAATTCCTGTTTTTTCAATGTGCAGCCCATGTCACAGTATTCAGGTCAACGCCGTCCTTGTACATCTCCCATAAGGGGGATAGCTCGCGTAATTTTGTGATTCTGTCGTGTAATAGCTTTATCGCGTAATCCACTTCTTCTACCGTTGTGAAACGCCCAACCGTGAAACGAATAGAGCTATGCGCCAATTCATCATTACGCCCTAAAGCGCGCAAAACATACGATGGCTCCAAGCTTGCCGATGTACAGGCAGAACCGCTGGATACCGCGATATCCTTCACCGCCATGATGAGTGATTCGCCTTCCACAAAATTGAAGCTGACATTCAAGTTGTGCGGAACGCGACTATCCATATCACCGTTCAGATAGACCTCTTCCATGCTCGACAGGCCAGCCCACAAGCGGTCACGCAACATGCGGATGCGCTCATTTTCGGTTGCCATTTCTTCTTTTGCTAGACGGTAAGCCTCGCCCATGCCAACGATTTGGTGTGTCGCCAACGTACCCGAACGGAAACCACGCTCGTGACCACCACCATGCATTTGCGCTTCCAAACGAACACGTGGCTTGCGACGTACGTACAGCGCACCGATGCCTTTCGGACCGTAAGTCTTGTGTGCGGAGAACGACATCAGATCAACCTTGAGCTTCTGCAAGTCAATCGCGACCTTACCAGTCGCTTGTGCCGCATCCACATGAAACAGGATACCGCGCTCGCGGCATATTTCACCAATGGCGACGATGTCCTGAATGACGCCGATTTCGTTGTTCACGTACATCACCGAAACGAGGATGGTGTCAGAACGCAAAGCCGCTTTGAGCTTTTCTAGGTCGATCAAGCCATTTGGCTGGGGATCAAGATAAGTCGCCGAGAAACCTTGACGCTCCAACTCACGCACCGTATCCAAGATGGCTTTGTGCTCGGTCTTCACCGTGACGATGTGCTTGCCCTTGTCGGCGTAGAAGTTTGCTGCGCCTTTCAAAGCCAAGTTATTGGATTCGGTCGCACCTGATGTCCACACGATCTCTTTCGGATCGGCATTCACTAGTTCAGCCACTTGTTCACGTGCACGCTCCACTGCCTCATCCGCCGTCCAACCAAAGGAATGAGAACGCGATGCGGGATTACCGAACTTCTCGGTGAGATACGGAATCATCACTTCTGCCACGCGCGGATCAACGGGCGTGGTGGCGGAATAATCCATGTAGATTGGCAAATGCAAAGTCATTTTTATTCCTTCATTCTTATCAAGCGTGTACGGACATTTTTTGCATAGGTTTGCTTAATGTGATTGTTGCAGTATCCGATTTGACTTGCTTTGCGTTGCCATCTGCAACTTGTTGCAAACTAACCTGTTGCAAATACTCATGAATCTTGTCGCTCAAGCCCATCCATAAATCGTGGGTAGAACAAGGTTCGCCGTCTTTACAATTTCCCATGCGGTCGCAATTTGTTGCGTCTAATGGCTCGTCAACCGCCACGACAATGTCTGCAATGGTAATTTTATTGGCAGGTCGCGCTAAACAGTAGCCGCCGCCAGGACCGCGCACACTAGCAACCACATTATTTTTACGTAGCTTAGAGAACAATTGCTCCAGATACGAAAGCGAAATTCGTTGGCGCTCACTAATCGCCGCTAGCGTGATGGGGCCTTTCCCCCCACGCTGGGTCAGATCAACCATTGCAGTCACAGCAAAACGTCCTTTGGTAGTCAGGCGCATATTCTTCCCCTTACATTGTTTATGTGGATTGTGCGGCTCGTTCGGCCTAGATTGAGAAGCCCCCAAACGCGCGTTGAATGAATAGTAGAATACCCGAGGCTTTTAATCAACAATATTATTAAGATGGTTAGGATCGAACTTATCGGCAGTGGCGCGCTCCTCCTCCACCTTGACTCCCATCTTTTCCAGCTGTTCCATAATAAATTCAATCCGTTGATCGACGGTCACACTATGCCCGATGAGACCATGTAGAGCCTTATTCAAGGGATCATTCTGGTCGTTACCAATGCCATACGCATTGAAGGCGTGCGATGCTTTCTTCTCTTCATCTAGGATTCGTGCAGGGATACCCGCCGCCGTCGCCCCCGCTGGCACATCTTTCACCACCACCGCATTTGAGCCAATTTTCGCACCATCACCGATGTGTATAGGCCCGAGAATTTTTGCGCCCGCCCCCACCACCACACCGTTACCCAGCGTTGGATGGCGCTTACCTTCATTCCACGACGTCCCCCCCAACGTCACGCCGTGATACAGCGTCACGTCGTCACCGATCTCCGCCGTCTCGCCGATGACGACACCCATGCCGTGATCAATGAAGAAACGACGGCCGATGGTCGCTCCAGGATGAATCTCGATACCCGTCAACGCACGTCCGATGTGCGAAGTGAAGCGCCCCAACCATTTCAGCCCCATATGCCAAAAGGTATTCGACAGGCGATGGAAGACGCGCGCGTGCAACCCGGGATAGCAGGTCAACACCTCAAAGGTGCTGCGTGCAGCTGGGTCGCGATCAAAAACGCTGGCGATGTCTTCTCTAATGTTTTTTAACATCTGGATGCTCTTCCCTATATCGTTGTTTAAGTCGCGCATTGTACGCGGTGGATACGGTCAATATGCCGCGCAGGATGTTGACCTCTTCATCTTCCAGACGTGTTCTGGAATACAAACGGCGCAAGCGTTGCATCAAGCGCGCGGGATTCTGCGTTGTGAAGAATCCCATTTCAAACAGGGCTTTTTCCAAATGTACGTACAGCCCCTCGACACGTTCATGTGAAGCAGGTTGGATGTCCGTCGTCTCCAACTTGAATGAAGCTGCCGCCACACTCAATTCATACGCTACCACCTGCACCGATGCAGCAATGTTGAGCGAGGAGAAGTCAGGATTCGATGGGATGTTCACGCCCAACTGCGCCTTGCCCATCTCCTCATTCGTCAAGCCAGACATCTCGGTGCCGAACAACAACGCCACGGGGAGGGAAGCGGCTTCTTGCAATACCTGCGGCATCGCCTCACGCGGCGTCTTTACCGCGATGGAAATATCGCGCAGGCGCGCCGTCATCGCTACCGTGAACACCACGCCTTGCAACGCTTCATCTATCGAACGACACACCACCGCATTCTGCAATACATCATCCGCCCCCGCCGCCATTGCATTGGCTTGTGGATCGGGGAAATGTCGCGGATTAATGAGATAGAGATGGCGCAAGCCCATCGTCTTCATAGCACGTGCCGCCGCACCGATGTTGCCTGGGTGGGTGGTGTGGCTCAAGACGACTCTGATGTTCTCGAAAGGATTAGGTTTATTCAAAACGTGATTCCAACTAAAATACGCACTGGATTTTCCCAGCTCATTAAAAAGGTCGTACTGATATGCACCCCATGCTCAACATCGCGGTGAAGGCCGCTCGTCGCGCCGGAAACTTGATCCACCGTGCCGCAGACAATTTGGACCACCTCTCTATCCAAAAGAAATCCCATGCGGATTACGTTAGCGAAGTGGATCGCGCGGCGGAAAACCTTATCGTACAGACCTTGTTGGATGCCTATCCAACGCATGCGATTCTAGCAGAAGAGGGCGGCGCTCAAGGCCAGTCCGAGTATGTTTGGATTATCGACCCGCTTGATGGCACAACCAATTTCTTGCATGGCATTCCTCAATACGCCGTCTCCATCGCCCTGCAACATAACGGCGTGCTGACGCAATCCGTGGTGTATGACCCCACCAAGAACGACCTATTCACCGCGACTCGCGGGCGCGGTGCTTACCTGAACGACAAGCGCATCCGTGTGAGCAAACTTAAAGAAATCGAAGATAGCTTGATTGGCACGGGCTTCCCTTACACGCGCTTCGAACACATGGGCGCTTACATGTCCATCTTCCAAGACCTGATGCAAAAGACCGCTGGCTTGCGTCGTCCCGGCGCAGCATCGCTTGATTTGGCATGGACTGCAGCAGGACGTTACGATGGATTCTTTGAGACGGGCTTAAAGCCTTGGGATATCGCGGGCGGTGCGCTGCTCATCTCTGAATCAGGCGGCATCGTGAGCGACCTCGCTGGTAATCAGAACTTCCTCACTAGCGGTCATATCTGCGCAGGCAATCCATTCGTTCACGAACACCTGCTCAAGATCATCGCACCGCATCTGACAGAAGGCTTGAAAGGCTAACGCAGTGAGCGCCGTGCACACGCCCATGATGGCGCAGTACCAACGCATCAAAGCGGAGCACATGGACAAGCTGCTGTTCTACCGCAT
>JAVHQF010000165.1:0-11905 GCA_036170995.1 Sideroxydans sp.
CACCTTTCGCCAACGGCTGGAGCATTGCTCGGCGTTGTCATTTTAAGTTTGGGTCGATTTAACCAAAACGCCCCGTGATGTAGTCTTCGGTCTCTGTTCGTTTAGGATTGGTGAACACGGTGCTGGTATCGCCGAATTCGATGAGATCGCCCAAATACATGTAAGCGGTGAAATCGGAGATGCGGGCTGCCTGTTGCATGTTATGGGTGACGATGACGATAGTGAAGTCATTCTTCAGTTCATCAATCAACTTTTCGATATGTGCAGTCGAGATTGGATCAAGCGCCGAGGTGGGTTCGTCCAGCAGAAGCACTTGCGGCTTCACCGCGATGGCGCGTGCAATGCACAAACGTTGTTGTTGGCCACCTGACAGGCCTGTTCCGCTTTGTTTGAGTTTGTCTTGGACCTCACCCCACAGAGCAGCCTTCTTCAGTGCCCATTCCACGCGCTCATCCATCTCGTTGCGATTGAGCTTCTCATAGAGCTTTACACCGAACGCGATGTTGTCGTAGATGGTCATGGGAAACGGTGTCGGTTTCTGGAACACCATTCCGATTTTTGCGCGCAATGTGTTCAAGTCTTGTTTCTTGTCGAGAAGATTTTGTCCGTCCAAGAGTACTTCCCCCGTCGCACTCTGCATCGGATAGAGTTGATACATACGGTTAAAGGTGCGCAGAAGGGTGGATTTGCCACAGCCAGAGGGACCGATGAAGGCTGTGACCATTTTTTCTGGAATGATCATGTTGATGTCCTTCAAGGCGCGGTATTCGCCATAGAAGAAATTCAGATCGCGCACGATTAGCTTGGGAGTGGAGACGACTGCTTCAACGGTCATTGTGTTTCTTCCTTAGTGACTGTTTGGGGTTTGGCGGAACATGACGCGCGCCAAAATGTTCAAAAGTAATACGCTCATGGTGATGAGAAGTGCGCCAGCCCATGCAAGACTCTGCCAATCTTCATAAGGACTCATTGCGAACTGGAAGATAACTACGGGCAGGTTCGCCATCGGCTGATTCATATCAACGCTCCAGAACTGGTTGTTCAGCGCTGTAAATAAAAGGGGGGCTGTTTCACCGCTGATGCGAGCCACAGCCAGCAATACACCTGTCAAAATGCCTGCGCGTGCTGCACGCAAGGTAACAAAATTGATAATCTTCCACTGCGGTGTTCCTAACGCTGCCGCAGCCTCGCGCAAACTATTAGGGATCAGGCGTAGCATGTTCTCGGTAGTGCGAATGACCACGGGGATGACTAGAATTGAAAGAGCTACAGTGCCACCCCAGCCAGAGAAGTGTCCTAACTTGATGACATAGACTTCATACACAAACAAGCCGATGACAATGGAAGGGGCTGAAAGCAACACATCATTGATAAAGCGAGTTACAGGTGCTAACCAACCACGTTGTCCGAATTCTGCAAGATAGGTTCCTGCAAGAATGCCTATCGGGGTACCGATAAATGTGGCGATGATGACCATCATCAAACTGCCAAAGATGGCGTTGATAAGGCCACCGCTACTGCCTGGGGGAGGAGTGGTCTGCGTGAAGACCGCCATGCTCATTCCAGGGATACCATGTTCAAGTAGTGTCCAGAGAATCCAGCCCAGCCAGAATAGTCCAACCACCATGGCGAGTACGGATACACCTAGGCCAATGGCGTTAATGATACGGCGACGCAGATAAAGATCGAACATATCAGGCACCGTGTTCTTCGCGTTGTTGCAACTTGTGCAACATGAGACGCGCCAGTGAAAGCACCACGAAGGTGATGAAGAATAGAATCAATCCTAATTCAATTAGCGCGGAGGTGTACAGCTCGCCGACCGCTTCTGCAAACTCGTTTGCCAAGGCAGAGGAAATACTGTTGCCTGGCATCAAAAGTGATTTATTCAGTTCATGTGCATTACCAATAACAAAAGTGACGGCCATAGTTTCTCCTAGTGCGCGCCCCAATCCCAACATAATGCCCCCCACAACACCAATCTTAGTGTAGGGCAATACGACTTTCAGCATAACCTCCCACGTGGTTGCACCTAGGCCATAGGCTGATTCCTTTAGCATGGCGGGAACAACATCAAAAACATCACGCATCACGGAGGCGATAAAGGGGATCACCATAATTGCTAGGATGAGGCCAGCAGTGAGCATGCCAATCCCCATCGGGGGGCCAGATAAAAAGGGACCGAGGATGGGCCAAGTACCGATGTGGTCGTTGAGCCATGGCTCTATGTTGTCTGCAAACAAGGGGGCGAAAACAAACAATCCCCACATGCCGTAAATGATGCTGGGAATGCCAGCAAGTAATTCGACGGCTATCCCCAGTGGGCGGCGCATCCATTGTGGCGCCAACTGTGTCAAGAAGACGGCGATTCCGAAACTCACAGGGATAGCAATCAATAGGGCGATGCCTGACGTGATGAGTGTGCCAACGATGGGAATTAACGCACCATATTGGTCATTGACGGGGTCCCATTCTGAACTGGTGATGAAACCGAAGCCGAATGCGTGAATCGCAGGCATACTGCCCACGACGAGTGAGGCAATGATGGCGGCGAGCAACCCGAGTACCGAGAATGCAGCAATACGAGTCAGTGTGCGAAACAGTGAATCCAGAACTGTTTGTCGTTTGTGAAGTGATTCGCGCAGAAAATTCGGCATGGTCGGCTGATAGTTTATAAATGAAGCGGGGGCTTAATTCGCCCCCGCGATTGTAACTTAATTCAGGTGTATCACTTCCACAGTGCTTTACCAGAGCCATCCTTCACTTGCTCTTTCCATGCGTCACGGATGGTGACTTTCAACTTGGCGGGGAGTGGCACGTAGTCGAGGTCAGAAGCCATTTTGTCGCCATTGTTGTAAGCCCAATCGAAGAATTTGAGTACTTCCTGGGCGTTTTCGATCTTTTCTGGAGATTTTGGGATCAACACAAAGGTGGCTCCAGTAATCGGCCAGCTCGTTTTGCCTGGTTCGTTGGTTAGAATCTCATAGAAGCCGTTGTTCTTGTCCCACTTTGCATTTGCAGCGGCAGCCTTAAAGCTGTCGTCATTGGGACTGACGAATTGACCATCGCGATTTTTCAATTGAACGAAATTCATCTTATTTTGGAGCGCATATGCGTATTCCACATAACCGATGGAGTTCTTGATTGTCTGCACAAAAGAAGCGACCCCTTCGTTACCTTTGCCTCCTGTGCCTACAGGCCACTTCACGGCTTTATCCGAACCAATATCAGTTTTCCATGAGGTGCTGACTTGTGCAAGGTAGGTGGTAAAGATGAATGTTGTGCCAGAACCGTCTGCGCGATGTACGACAGTAATGGCCTTGTCTGGCAATGCAATTCCGGCGTTGTCGGCGAGGATGCGCGCATCATTCCATTTTGTAATTTTGCCTTGGTAGATGTCGGCCAGCGTTTGGCTGCTAAGTTTCATAGACCCAGCAACAACACCTTCAAGATTGACTACTGGGACGACACCGCCGATGACGGTCGGAAACTGCATGAGGCCGCTTTTGACCAATTCTTCTGGATGCAAGGGGGCGTCAGAAGCGCCGAAATCGACAGTTTTAGCTTGAATTTGTTTGATACCGCCGCCAGAGCCAATGGATTGATAGTTCATGCCAGCGCCTGTCTTTACCTTATAGACTTCAGCCCATTTTGCATAGATAGGGTAGGGAAAGGTCGCACCAGCACCAGTGATGTCAGTTGCTGCTGCGGCACTGGATAAGGCCAATGATGCAGATAGAGTTGCGATTCGCAGAAAAGAATTCATCTTTTTCATTCTTTCGTTGTGATTTTGTATGGTTACCTGACGGCATATCGCTGTTGGGTAGTGTGGAGCATTCTATGGGATGATTGTTATGTAATTATTACACAGCATCAATAGATTACACAGCATCTTCAATTCAAACTCAAGCTAGCCATGATTGCGTTGCTCAATATCCTCAGTGGCTTTGCACGTGCACGCCCTACGAAAAGAAATGGTAAATTTTTTCGGAATCATGTCGATTTAGTCGAAGTAAGCCGCTAGGTTGGCTGATAGACTGTTTCTGTGTCCCATTGCGGTAACTGATTGTGTGAATGTCAATGAGTGTTATTAGAACTTTCTTCGCTACGCTACGATTTCATGTGAATGAACACAATCTGGCTGTTCGTGCGGAGCAACTGCGCACGCGTTTGAGGTTGTATCCCTTCATGGTGGCTGGACAGATGTTGGTCGCGCCATTCTTTGTCTGGCTGATGTGGAACATCTCAAACCGGCAACACCTAATACTCTGGATGGCATGTGCATACCTGCTCTATCTCGCCCAATTGGTGACTTGGCTCAATGGGCGGAATGCGGTCGTGACGGTTGAAGATTGCCGAGGTTGGAGCAGACATTTCTTCGGATTCTCTTTGGTCACTGGCATGATGTGGGGATTTGGAACGATATTCTTTTTTCCTAATGCGTTGCTCGATCAGGTGCTGCTGGTGTGTGTAATGTTGGGCTTGGTTGCGGCGGCCACGACAATGAACTCGACGCATCCACCCAGTGCCTATACTTACGTACCTGGGGTGATGTTGCCACTCATTTTTCGTGTGATGGTGGAACAAGATGAAACCCATATCGCGCTGGGTATTATGCTCACGTTATTCTTTGTAGTGATGCTGGGGGCTGGTCACTTTCTAAGTAAGTTCATCTTGCTGTTGTTGCATCAGCGATTCGAGAATCTTACTTTGGCAAATCAACTGACTTCGATGAATGACTTGCTTGAGAAGAAAGTCGTTGAACGCACCTCACAATTACAAGAAAAGACCGACGAAGTATCGCGCATACGTGATGTGACCATCATCGCGATGGGTACGTTGGCAGAGACGCGGGATAACGAGACAGGTAACCATCTGAAGCGTACGCAGACCTATATTCGTGCGCTTGCATTCAAGTTGCAAGAACACCCAAGATTCAAACACTACCTCACCAATGACATCATCGAATCCTTGTACAAGCTGGCGCCGCTACACGACATCGGCAAGGTAGGCATCCCAGACTACATCTTACTCAAGCAGGGCAAGCTCACGCCTGAAGAATACGAGATCATGAAGACGCATCCGACGCTGGGCAGTGATGCCTTGGCAGCGGCAGAAAGTAGCCTGCCTGCACCGAGTAAATTCCTACATATAGGACGTGAGATCGCGGGTGGGCATCACGAGAAGTGGGATGGCAGCGGCTATCCAAAAGGTCTAAAGGGGGATGCGATCCCTATATCGGCGCGACTGATGGCATTGGCCGATGTGTATGACGCGCTGATCTGTAAACGAGTGTATAAGAAGGCATTCACTCATGAAGATGCAGTTGCGTTCATACGTGATGGACGTGGATCGCATTTTGATCCCGATGTGGTCGATGCGTTCTTAGATATAGTGGGTGAGTTCGACCAGATAGCCAAGAGGTTCCAAGACTGATGGATCAACGACTGTTCAAATTGTTGGGTAGTAACGATGCTGTCTATCCTCACTTAATCGAGGAGAAGTTCGCGCGCGTGTTCGCCAAGATATTAGAGTTGATTGAGACTCCGCATATCGATGCCTATCTCGGTGACCTGATGGTGGATAAGCGAAGTGGTGATCGTGCGGGTTTTCCGCCAGAGGCTGCATCAGAAATCTTTCGTCTGAGTAACTACCTCACTACCATGCACGAGCAGGGTAAAGAGGTGAATGCTTGGGATGAAGTTCCTGAGTACAAACGCCATGAGATTGAGCGCTTTGGTTATGACTTTTCACCTAACGGTCTGTTGAAGTCTATCGAAGATGGACACCAAGATGCGGTGCAAGTGTTTTTGTCTTGCGGGGTTGATCTTGAAGTGCGCGATGAACGCAACTGGACTCCTTTGATGATCTCGTCTTTCAACGGCAACGAGGCGTTTGCGCTGCTGCTTATCAAGTGTGGTGCCAAGATTACCGCACGCGATAAAAATGGATACACGCCATTGCATTGGGCTGCGTTCAACGGCTTTGCTAACGTGGTGAAAGCGCTGTTGCTGAAGGAAGCAGACCCGAATGTGTTGAGTGATTTTGGTTGGACGGCGCTGATGCAGGCTGCAACGAGAGGGCATTTGCTAGCCTGCGCGTATCTCATTGCTCAAGGCGCCGATGTGAATCTGTCCACATTAGATGGTTGGACTGCGTTACATAAAGCAGCCAACAATGGGCATACTCAGGTCGTTAAGTTGCTCTTAGACAAGGGCGCGAATCGCTATGCTCAATATCAAGATGGCAGTACTCCCATCGATCTTGCAGCCAAGGCGGGACATAACGAGATTGTTGATCAATTGAATACATTCGAAGCACAGAAGCCTAAGAATCCCACTCTGGATTTGATTTAGATTGCACTTTGTCGCATCAGCCAAGCGATGCCAGCAAGTGCACTAAAGAAAGTCATAAGATGAAACCAAGCCCAAAATATGAAGCGACGTGCCAATTTTTCTGGGGACAAGTTGCTCAGCAGAAACAGTCTGTCATCATGAGGTTTCAATAAATAGTGAACATTTGGCTCGGCCCGTTCTTGCGCGAGGCGCTTATTAGCTTCACGTTTTGCTGCTTGCCTAGCTAGCATCCACTCGTCGATGTCCACGATGCCGTTGTTATCCAAATCGAAGCGCTTGAGCAGATCTTCGTTGTTCAACTTCCATTCAAGAAGAACCTGCTTTGTCAATTCGTTATGTGTGATAGTGGTAGTGCTACCACCAACCGTCTTGAATTCTCCGAGTGCATAAATCTCGTCTCGCTCTAGCAGTTTCCATTCTGTATAACGCCGATCACCAACCTGCCATGTGTGTTTGTGATGAGTGATGATTTCGGCTGCTTGCGGATGGATGACACAGTGCCCACTTCCATCATCAACGACGAACGAGGCATCGCTTTCCCCCGATTCTTCGATATGCCACTCATTCTTGTGATTTTTTTTTGCCACGGTGTAGCGATACCACAAGCAGGGTTGCTGCGAATATTTCGCCAAGATGTGAGAGCTAAAAGAGGTGGCATCGCCGCGCAACTCTACGAAACCTTGAGCGGCTGATTCGATACGCGAGGTGGGGGTGCCCAAGATGAGACGATACCTGCCTAAGACCGAGAGCCATGCGAATAAGCTGATGAGTGCTATGAGGCCAAGGCAACCTATCCAACCTTGCGGCGAGTCGAAATAAAAACCGGCGAACAGCAATATAAGCTGTCCGCCGGAAGTGATGAGTTGCGTGTAACTGCGGCGCAAGGAGGTCAACATCTATTCAGGCTCCCTGCGACCTGTGGGACTGCCGACTTAGAAGCGGAAACCCAGCTTAAAGTTGAAAGAATCCGCAGAACCTGTCTTGTCATATTCTGCTGCTAAGTTAGTTAACCCGAAGTTCAAGTTGCCACCGACAAAGGTTTTGGTCTGAGTGAACGACTCAGCCTTCAGCCCAGCGATGTCAGGCGTGCTGTTCACCCACACTTGGCCGATACCTGCGTACGGTGTGAACATCGCAAAGCCTTTGGAGACGGATACATCGAGAGACTTGGTATCCAAAGTGAGTTGTTTGACACCAGACAATTTTGTTAGTGAGCCACGAATCGCCACTGCTGGCATCGCCACACTGCCAGGCAACACGGCGTACTTCAGTTCGCCACCGAACAAGTTGATGCCCGTGGTTGGGATGGTAGAAGCGAATGCGCCGATGTCGATGTCTAGAGGCAGGCCTTTGGTGACGTGCAATTTAGGTATATACACGTTGCTCATGTTTGTGCCAGTAAGGTTTTTCCACAAAGATGCACTCTTGGCGAGCTTAGTGCTGGTGAGTTCAACGCCCACATCGAAGCCTGTGATACCCATTGATTCAGCGGGGGAGATAGCTTTGTAGCTGAGTGCAGAGCCGAGGTCTTCGGATAGATTGCGGAAGTCGGATTGCACGGCTCCGAGTTTGCTGAGATCGAGGCTACCTGCCATCGCTGGTTGAGCCACTCCCAATGCAACAGCCAATACGAGCAGTTTCTTCATAGTGTGTTTCCTTTATGGTTACGAAAGAGTCCAACAAAACCCACTAGCCGAATTTGGTAGTGGGCGAGCCTAAGAGCTTCAATCCTAAATTTAGTTCCTAGCTAAATAGCGACTTGATATCTACGTCAGCTTTTTCGGTGGCGGCGAATTCTAGCAGGGGCTTGGCTTGATAGGCGAACATGTTGGCAATGAGCACGGCTGGAAACTGCTCAATACCCACGTTATAGATGTTCACCGAATCGTTATACAACTCACGTCGGTCGGCGATGCCATTCTCTAATCCAGTGATGCGTGTCTGCAACTGCATGAAGTTCTCGTTGGCTTTCAGTTCTGGGTAGGCTTCTGCAACGGCAAAAATATTGCCTAAGCCCATGCGCAACATGCCTTCAGCTTTTCCCAATGCTTCAACATCTTGTCCTTGGCGTGCCGTATGCACCATAGCGCGTGCTTCGATCACACGTTGCAAGGTCGCCTGCTCGAATTGTTTGTATTGTTTGCACACCTCGACCAACTTGGGCAGTTCGTCGTGACGCTGTTTCAGTAACACCTCGATGTTCGCCCATGCTTTGCCAACGGCATGTTTGAGGCTAACCAGATTGTTGTAAAGGCTGATGACATAGATCAGTGCGACGACGCAGATGCCGAGTAAAATTATTGCGCTACCCATGAGAACTCCTTTAGATGTGGTTTATCTACACCGAATAATAGCGCATATTTATCGCGCCACAGATAAGGGAGGTATCGCGTGTACTATATTTCCCCCATAGCCGCAGGAGAATTTTAATGAATTTCCGTATGCCAACCCTATTTATTCCTCACGGTGGTGGACCTTGTTTCTTTATGGATACACCACCAGGTTTTCCCGCGACCTTGTGGGATCAATTGGCGAATTATTTGCGCGGTATCGACGCATCCATTGGCCGTCGTCCGCGCGCAGTAGTGGTCATCTCTGGGCATTGGGAATGTGATGTGCCGACCGTATTGAATGCGGATGAGCACAAGTTACTGTTCGATTATTTTGGTTTCCCCGAACACACCTATCGTCTGACATATCCCGCAAGGGGTTCTACGGAAGTGGCAGCAAGAGTACGCGAATTACTTGCCAAGGCTGCTATTCCTTGCGAGGTGGAGAGCAAGCGAGGTTTGGATCATGGCGTGTTCGTCCCTTTCAAACTGATTTATCCAGAGGCCGATGTGCCTATTGTGCAGTTGTCGTTAAAGAACAACCTAAATCCAGCAGAGCATCTGGCATTAGGTCGGGCATTAATGCCGTTGCGAAACGAGGAGGTGCTGATTGTGGGGAGTGGTAATAGCTATCACAACTTACGCGAATTTTTTACGACGAATGCAGATGCTATCAGTGCCTCGGCCGCATTTGATACATGGCTGGCAAAGGCGGTGAGTGCAACGTCCAAGGAGCGTGAACATCAATTGGAAGAATGGCACAACGCACCTGGCGCACGCGCCTGCCATCCACGTAGCGAGCACCTAATTCCCTTGATGGTGGTGGCAGGTGCGGCGGATGAGGATTTAGGCAAAATCACTTACCACGAGGAGATGTTGGGTAAGTCGTTTTCGGGAGTTCAATTTGGTTAGCAAGGTGGACAACATGTACTCATGCATTACCTGTGGATGCAAGAACAGCGTGAGCAATGCTTGCCCCCCGTTTCACTGCCCGAAGAAATCCTTCACCTTACCCATCCATGATTTTGCGCGTGGGCTATGACGTGCGGCATCGCCTTGGCTGATACTTTCAAATTCACGTAGCAGTTCCTTTTGGCGTTCAGTCAAGCTGGAAGGAGTCTCCACGATCACATGGCAATGCAGGTCGCCGTGCTGGTGGGTGCGCATCCCCTTGATGCCTTTGCCGCGCAGACGGAAGATTTTGCCGCTTTGCGTTTCGGCGGGAATCTTGATGCTGGCTTTGCCATCGAGGGTTGGGATTTCAATTTCGCCACCGAGTGCAGCGGTGCTGAAACTGATGGGCATCTCACAATGCAAATCATCCCCGTCACGTTGGAACACGCTGTGCGGTTTGATGTGAATTTCCACATATAAATCGCCATGCGGAGCGCCGTGACTGCCTGCTTCGCCGTGACCGCTGTGACGCAAGCGCATGCCTGTGTCGATACCCGCTGGGATTTTGATTTCCAGCGTCTTTTGTTTTTTCTGGCGGCCTGAACCGCTACAGTCTTTGCAAGGTGAACTGATTTGTTTGCCGCTACCGTGGCAACGGGGACAGGTCTGCTGCACTGAGAAGAAACCTTGCTGCATGCGCACTTGGCCGTGGCCTGCGCAAGTTTGGCAAGTAGTAGCCGACGTGCCTGGCTTTGCGCCCGAACCGCCACACGTGCCGCACTCTTCCATCACTGGGATACGAATTTGCTTTTCAGCTCCGCGTGCCGCTTCTTCCAGCGTGATCTCCATGTTGTAACGCAAGTCAGCGCCACGTTGTTGTTGGCTACGCCCGCCACGTCCAGCCCCAAAGATATCGCCGAAGATGTCGCCGAAATCGAAGCCTTGCGCACCCGCACCACCCGCACCACCTGCACCGAACGGATTGCCACCGCCCATGCCGCCCGCTTCAAAAGCGGCGTGTCCGTACTGGTCGTAGGCCGCACGTTTCTGTCCATCGGACAACGTCTCATAGGCTTCCTTGGCTTCTTTGAATTGCTCTTCTGCCTTGGGATTATCTGGATTGCGGTCAGGATGGAACTTCATCGCCAGCTTGCGATAGGATTTTTTGATGTCCTCTTCAGATGCATCGCGGTTCACACCAAGGACTTCGTAATAATCTTTCTTTGACATAGCTGTTAAACGTGAAACGTAAAATGTGAAATGTGACAACAAGCCGCATTGTGGCTTGTTGCGGTGAAGGCAAATGCGCGTAGCAGCTTCATGCTTTGTCCTTTAGGGATTTCATAAGAGCTAGTGTGAGTGCTGAAACTTCATCCAGTCTGGACTGGATTGAGGCAATGTCAGCGCAATATTTTAGACGTAGTGAAAGATCAAGTTGGGTATCGAGTTCTGCAAGCGAGCCAGTTGCAACGCCAAGAAAGTAAAGTAATTCTTTGGTGCCGTTTCGCGCTGATCCTTCAGCTATATTTGAAGGATCAGAGACGGCTGCTCGGCGCACCTGCGAAGTCAATCCAAATTGTTCTTCTCTGGGAAAGGTGGATGTGAGGCGATAAACATCCTCGACCAGTAGCATTGCCGATTTCCATACTCGCAAATCTTTGTGGCCGCGCCGCACGTTTCACCTTTCACTTTTCACGTTTCACTTTTTATCCTTCACCTCGGTAAATTCAGCATCCACAACATTGTCGTCATGTGGAGCAGCATCTGCGGACTTTTGATTACCACCTTCAGCTCCTGCCGCTTGTGCCTTGGCTTGTTCTGCGGCGTACATCTTCTCGCCCAGCTTCTGCGCAGCAGTCGCTAATGCTTCGGACTTAGCTTCGATGGATTCTTTGTCGTCACCCTTGACCACTTCTTCGGCATCCTTCACGGCGGCTTCGATGGCGGCTTTTTCATCCGCAGACAAGTGTTCGCCGTATTCTTTCATCGACTTGTTGGTGGAGTGGATCAGCGCGTCCAGTTGGTTGCGCGCAGTCACCAGTTCCATCGCCTTCTTGTCTTCATCGGCGTGCGCTTCAGCGTCCGCCACCATGCGTTGAATCTCTTCTTCGCTCAAGCCAGAGCTGGCCTTGATGGTGATGTTGGCTTCCTTGTTGGTGGCCTTGTCTTTCGCACTGACGTGCAAGATACCGTTAGCGTCGATGTTGAAAGTCACTTCGATCTGCGGCATGCCACGTGGAGCAGGTGGGATGTCAGACAGATTGAATTGACCCAAGCTCTTGTTGCCGGAAGTCATCTCGCGCTCACCTTGCAGCACGTGGATGG
>JAVHQF010000166.1:0-11897 GCA_036170995.1 Sideroxydans sp.
GATGAACCCTTTGATTAAAACAACCCCCTTACCTTTGGAGAGGTTGCAGGGGGTGAAGACCTGTTGAAAATTCACTCTGACCTTAACTACCAATACAATCTCTTTGCTTCGCCTGCGTTGTACATCTCTTCAAGTTTAGCCTTCGCCCCCTCAAACTTTTGTTCGGCAGCTTTCTTGAACCATTCGACGGCTTTCTTGGGGTCGCGCTCCGTACCTAGCCCTTTGCGATACATGTTGGCGATGGTGTATTGCGCACTTGCGTCACCAGAGGTGGCTGCTTTGGTGTACCAGTCCAGCGCCATGGTGTAGTCAGGCTTGAATGCAGCACCATCGCTATAGATTTTGCCGAGAGCTAGGTAGGCATCGAGGTTACCTTTCTCGGCGGCCAACATGTACCACGTCAGGGCTTCGTCATCGCTCTGTGTTACGCCGCTGCCTTTGGCGTAGATCGTCCCTAGGTTGTACATCGCCCATGCTTCCCCTTTGTTCGCTAGATGACGATAGAGATTGAGTTTTTGCGGGCAGATGGTCTTGATGAAACGTGCTTGTATCTCGTTGTATTGTGCGTCCACTTTGTCGGCGATATATTTGTACGCAACGCGCCATGCGCCTTCTTTGTATATATCCAACATCATCAGCGCAGCGTAAGACGATTCGCACATGTGAAGCGTGTCGCTCTTTGATTCAGCACGGGCGGCATCCAGCGTGTGTTTGTGAGCAGTATCCATCGCTTTAATCGCGCAATTGGATTCGTTGTAGAGCGCAATCTTGGAATCGAGCTTGGGTGGTGTATTGGAATCGCAGCTAGATGCATGTGCAGATGCAGTGACGAGTGTGATGCTGACGGCGAATATAAGGTGGGAGATGCGAATCATGGCGCAATCCTCAGGTTGATTGTTCATGGCGTGAAGTACTCTAGAGGAGTGAGGCGGTGGCTGTCAATGTACTTGTGCCACGCTATTCGAATGGGAATGACACGCCGAGTCCCCATGTCTCGTGCTTGTGGTTGTAGTCAATGAGGCTCTCGCCATAGCCATTGAAAAAATGCAGGTGGATGTTGGTATTGTGTTCGCCAGGGGAAGCGAGGGCGAGCAGTCGATAGGCTGTCCACGGCGCGGCAAGGTCTATTTGTACCGAGCGCATTTTCAACAATAAGGTTGCTTCCCAATTCCGACCTTGCGAATAACGCAGTTCGACATCGCCATAACCTAGATATTTCGTGATGTCTGGATTGTCGTCAGAAGCGATGGATTCACTGATGCGATGCCAACCACGCACAAGTGCGATGAGTTTCCTGTCGCCTGCGTAATCCTTTTCGATACCGGTTTGCACATACACGCGATTCCAACTGCGCGAACGTGGGTTAGCTTGTCCATTCGATTGGTGGACGACACCAATGTTGACAAGGCTTGGGTTGAATCTGGATTCGCCAAAGATTTTATCTGGGTTAATGGAATAGATGAGTTCGGGTTCGTAATTGTTCTCGCGGAAAGGGCGAGAATGCGTCGAGTCATATACTTGCCAGAATGATAGCAGGGAGAAGCCCGCCCATACTGAGCCTAATCGGTCGAAGTCGGCAACATCGTGTTTGACGCTGAGTTGGAATTTCATGTTGCGCTGGTCTTGTGGCAATGGGGTCGTCACTTGGTTCTGCGGGTTGGGACTGGTGGGGCTTTCATTAGTCTTTGAAGATTTGGCGTAGAGCAAAACGTAGTTCATGCGGTGTGTCACCAAGGTGGCATCACTGGAAGCCCATTCTTGTTCCAAGCTCGTTGCGCGTTTGGACAAGAGCGGTTTGCTGATGTCGTCTTTGTTGGTTTTATCGGATGTAGCTTGGCGATAGCAATCAAGTTCGCGCTCGGCAGGCATTTTGTCTTTCATTTCAACACAGAAGTGCCAGAGGGGCTTTGCTGTGGCGTGAGCATTGGGCAGTAGTAGAAGAGATGCCGCACAAGCCATGATGAGTCGTTTCATACCAATACATTTTGCAAGATAGATGCACGCATCTTACTGGTTCATCCGCAGTCTTGCACGCTACGCAGTTGGCTCTGGTAGACGACGGCGCAGGTATAATGTTGGTCTTTATTCCTAATCTTATTGGAGTCATCTTGTTCAAGCTCATTGGCATCGTTGTGGGTTATTACTTCTTAGGAGGGTGGGGTATTTTTTTTGGCTACATCCTAGGATCAATCATTGATCGTGTGCGGACTTACGGTTTTGCTTCGCTCAATCCATTGAAACATGCCATGCGGCAGTCGGTGTTCATTGAAACGGTATTCATTCTGATGGGTAGGCTCGCCAAGGCAGACGGTCGAGTGTCAGAAGTAGAAGTTGCCCATGCCGAACAGTTTATGAGCAAGTTGGGGATGACGCACGACCACCGTCAAACAGCAATCACTTGGTTCAAACGTGGGGCCAATCCTGAGTACGACATCGAGCAGACCTATGCGAAATTTTTGAAATACTGTGGCCAGATCAAGAATCTGAAAGAGGTGCTGCTGGTCTATCTGATCGTGATGGCGTTGGCGGATGGCCATTTTCATCCAGAGGAAGAGAAACTCTTGGTTGACATCGCGGCACGTCTTGGGTTTGGTCCTAATGCGTTCAAACATCTATTGGACATGGTGTTGAATCAGACGCATTTTGCTGGTGGCAAAGTCGTCACTGAAGCTTCTTTGGATGATGCCTACAAGGCGTTGGGCGTGACGAAGGAAAGTAGCGATGCAGAGATTAAGCGCGCGTATCGCAAACTGATGAGCCAATACCATCCAGATAAGTTGATGGGGCAGGGTATGCCAGAAGACATGATCAAGATGGCGACCGAACAAGCCAAGGACATCCAACTGGCATACGACATCATCAAGAAAACGCGCAACTTGTAATTAGGGGATCGCTGATTGAGTCGTCATTTACGCGAAAGCAGGAATCCAGTCTATTGATTTAACTGGACCCCCTCCAGCGCTTTTATCAAAAAGGCTCTGTCATTGCTTTGCAAGGGAATTTATTTTTTTAACTGGATTCCCGCTTGCGCGGGAATGACGGAAAGAGACTTAATCAGAACTTCCCTTACTTTAACAATGGTCATTCGACCTTGGCTTTTTCGCGCAACTCGGTGATGGCCTTCTGGATTGATTCTTGTTGCTTACGTTTTTCCAGTTGCGGGCGCACTTCTTCAAAGGTGGGAACCTTTAGTTCGCGCGTATCTTCTAAGCGAATGATGTGCCAGCCATATTGAGTTTGCACTGGTGCGCTGACTTGGCCTTTGGTCAACTTCAGGATGGCTTCGCCAAAAGGTTGCACGAAATTGGTTGGAACTGTCCAGCCCAGATCGCCGCCATTCTCTTTGGAGCCAGGGTCTTTTGATTTTTCTTTGGCGACCTTGGCAAACTTCTCTTTCTTCACGCGCTTGGCGATGGCTTTTGCTTCATCTTCAGTGGCCACCAGTACATGGGAAACTTTGTATTCCTTGTTACCCACGCGAGCTTTCATTGCTTCGTAATCTTGTTTCAATACCTCTTCACTGATCGAGTGGTTTTTGGCGTAGTCCTGCACGAACGCGCCCGCGAGAACAGATTGTTTCGCAAGTTCCATTTGCTGCACTACGTCACCTTGCTTATCCAAACCCGCTTTTACAGCAGCTTGTGAGATGACTTCGAGATTGATTAAGTCGTCGCGAATAGCTTTGCGCATCTCGGGCGAATCAGGCTGCCCTCCTTGTGTCGTTGCCACTTTAATACGCAGATCAACACGCGATTGTGGGATGGGAACGCCATTCACCAAAGCGGCAGATTTGTCTGCGGCAGGTTTTTCATCGACCGCATACGCGCCAGCGGCAAGAGTTAGCAAAGCGGACAGCAAAGCGAGTTTGGAAAATTTCAGCATGTTTCTTTCCTTCTTTCAGAGATTGAATAGGGGTGTTTCATTTCTTGGGCGCGCAATATAGCACGCCTAGGTTTTAGGCTGGCAAGACCTTTTTGTATGGACGTACTGCAATCTGTGCATAGACACCTGCGGCTACATAAGGATCAGTATCTGCCCATGCTTGGGCGGCTTCGAGAGAGGCGAACTCGGCGACGACGAGACTTCCGCTGAACCCTGTTGCATCGGGATCGCTGGCATCAATTGCGGGAAACGGACCAGCCAACACCAAGCGTCCTTCGTCTTGCAGTTTTTGCAAACGAGCGAGATGAGCAGGGCGTGCGCTTTTGCGTTTTTCTGAACTATTGGGTACGTCGTTGCCAAAAATTGCGTACAGCATCATTGACCTTCTTTCTTTTCGACTTCAACGACGTATTTCGACAGCATCGACGCTTGTACCAAGATGAATAGGATCATCATCGAAGTGGCACCGAATAGTTTGAAATTGACCCACGCATCGGTGGAGTAGTTGAACGCGACATAAAGATTCACGAAACCAAGCACAGCGAAGAACGCGCTCCACGCTAGATTGAGGTTGCGCCATACCGTGTCGGGAAGCGTCATCTTTTCTTGTAACAGCGCACGCATCAGATTCTTTTTGAGGAAGATGGGGGAGAACAACAGCGCGGCGGAGAATAACCAGTACAGCACGGTCGGCTTCCACTTGATGAAGGTCTCGTCATGCAGCAACAGCGTCGCGCCGCCGAACACGGTGATGATGCCCAAGCTCACCCACAACATAGTGTCCACCTTGCCATGACGATATTTCACCCAAGCGACTTGGGCAACAGTGGCGATGATGGCGGTCGCGGTCGCCGCGAACACGCCATAGGCTTTGAAGACGGCAAAGAAGAGGATGACGGGGAACAGGTCGAACAACAGTTTCATGTTTTATTTTCTATCGAGTGCAAGTGAGGTTGAGTTGATGCAATAACGCATACCAGTGGGTTTTGGGCCATCCTCGAACACATGGCCTAGATGGGCATCACAGTTGGCACAAACCACCTCGATGCGATCCATACCCAGCGGGTCTTCGTCGCGGTAGGTCACGGCATATTCGTCGATGGCTTGCCAGAAGCTGGGCCAGCCTGTGCCAGATTCGTATTTGGTCTCCGAGTCGAACAAAGGGGTGCCGCAACAGATGCAACGATAGACGCCGATATCGTGGCAGTCCCAATACTTCCCCGTGAAGGCAGGTTCAGTGCCGCACTTGCGGCAGACTTCGTATTGCTCTGGCGTCAGCTCTTCACGCCATTCGTCGTCGGTCTTGTCTAGCGGGTCGGTCATAGCACTTCCGCCGCATGATCTGCCAAGCGCGAACGCTCTCCGCGTTGCAGCGTGACGTGACCGCTATGCGACCAACCTTTGAACCTATCCACCACATAGGTCAACCCCGAACTTCCTTCCGTGAGGTAAGGGGTGTCGATCTGCGCGATGTTACCCATACATACCACCTTGGTGCCAGGGCCAGCACGGGTGATGAGGGTTTTCATCTGCTTGGGCGTCAAGTTCTGCGCTTCGTCAATGATGAGGTACTTATTGAGAAAGGTACGACCGCGCATGAAGTTGAGCGACTTGATCTTGATGCGTGAGCGGATCAGGTCGCGCGTCGCGGCACGTCCCCATTCACCCCCTTCTTCTGATGTCTGGTTCAACACGTCTAGGTTGTCGTCCAACGCGCCCATCCACGGCGACATCTTCTCTTCTTCAGTTCCTGGCAAGAAGCCGATGTCCTCGCCGACGGGGACGGTGACGCGGGTCATAATGATCTCGGTGTAGAGCTTGTGTTCCAAGGTCTGCATCAAACCCGCAGCCAAGGTGAGCAAGGTCTTACCAGTGCCGGCTTGTCCTAACAAGGTGACGAAGTCAATCTCAGGATTCATGAGCAGATTGAGCACGAAGTTTTGTTCACGGTTGCGCGCAGTGATACCCCAGATGCCATTTTTTGAGTGCGTGTAATCAGTCAGGGTGCGCAATGTTGCAGCAGAATCATCTTGTGTGGCGACCACTGCATAAAAAGGTTTATCAACTCCTTCGTCTTGATAGACAAATTGGTTCACTAATAAGTCGCGGCAGGCAGGCCCCTTGATGTTATAGAAAGTATGGCCTTCGACTACGCCAGACACCATGTCTTTACCATTTTTCTCCCAGAAGTCCGGACGCAATTCCAACATGCCGGTGTAGAGCAGGTCAGTGTCTTCCAGCACCTTGTCGTTGAAGTAGTCCTGTGCAGACAAGCCCAAGGCGCGCGCTTTGATGCGCATGTTGATGTCTTTACTGACCAGCGCGACTTCGCGTTTGGAGTGCAGCGTATGCAGATGACTGACCACGCCCAAGATGGCGTTGTCGGCTTTGCCATTGGCCAAGGTGGCAGGCAAAGGGGTGTGGATGAACTCGGTCTGAAGATACAAACGACCTGTTGCGTTCTTGTTGCCCAAGGCATTCAAAGGTACACCGTCGTCAATGTTGTCTTGACTGTCGTTGACTAAGTTGTCGAGGAAGCGGCTGGCCTGACGTGCGTTACGTGCGACCTCAGTCATGCCTTTCTTGTTGTTGTCCAACTCTTCCAATACGAACATGGGCAGATAGACATCATGTTCCTCGAAGCGGAACAAGCTGGTCGGGTCGTGCATCAGCACGTTGGTATCCAACACGAAGAGCTTGGTGTCTTTGTTCGGTGTGACTTTACGTGCGTTCATGTGTTCCCCTAGAGAGTTTGAACAAAGGCGAGAACTTCTTGTGCATGACCATCCGCCTTGAGGCCACGCCATTCCTTTCTGATGACGCCTTTTTTGTCGAGCACGAAGGTGCTGCGCTCGATACCCCGCACTTGCTTACCGTACATCATTTTTTGTTTCATCACGTCAAACAGATTGCACACCGTTTCATCCGCATCAGACAACAATGCGAAAGGTAAGGTGAACTTGGATTTGAAACCCTCATGCGATTTAACACTATCGCGTGACAGTCCGACGACTTCGCAATCCGCCTTCTGGAATTCTGGGTACAGATCGCGAAACTGTTGGACTTCGGTGGTGCATCCCGGGGTGTTGTCCTTGGGGTAGAAGAAGATCACCAAGGCTTTGTTGCGAATCGGGTGAAGAGTGAAATTAACTCCGCCAGTGGCGGGGAGGGTGAAATTTACGACTGCTTTGTTTGACATTGAGGACTCCGTGAACTTGCTTGCATTGTTGTCAAATTTGTCGGAATAGGCAAGCGCAGACAAGTTTCTTTTTATGTGCTACGTTGCCCGCCCTTGATTGTTAGAGAGTTGTTGATGCAAGACGTTGATTTCATGCGCGAGGCACTCAAACTGGCCGAACAAGCGGCACTCGCTGGCGAGGTGCCTGTGGGGGCGGTGGTAGTGAAGGATGGCGAGATTGTCGGGCGCGGCTTCAATGCGCCCATCTCGCGCCAAGACCCTTCCGCCCACGCTGAGATAGCTGCCTTGCGTGACGCAGCACAGCGTATTGGCAACTACCGTCTGGTTGGGTGTGAGCTCTTTGTTACCTTGGAGCCCTGTGTGATGTGCGTCGGCGCCATGTTCCATGCGCGTATTGCTCGGGTCGTGTATGGCGCGCCAGACTACAAGACGGGGGTGGCGGGCAGTGTGCTCGACCTGTTCGCTCAATCGCAGCTAAATCATCATGCGACCCTCCAAGGCGGGGTGTTGGCCGATGAGTGCGGTAAAACTCTCACCGATTTCTTTGCGATGCGTCGCTTGCAGCAGAAGAACTAATGAACATCATCATCCACATCCCCACGCAGACGCTAGAACTGTTCGATGATAGCGGCAAGTCTTTGCGCTGCTATCTAGTTTCAACAGGTGCGCATGGCGTGGGCGAAGAGAATGGCAGTTTCTGCACGCCACGTGGTCGTCATGTCATCCGTGCCAAGATCGGCGCGGGGAAGCCAGTCAATACGGTCTTTGTGAAACGTCGCCCTACGGGTGATATCTACTCGCCTGAGTTGGGGGCGCAACATCTAGGACGGGATTGGATATTGACGCGAATCCTGTGGCTGTCGGGATGTGAGAGCGGTTTCAATCGTTCTGGCAGTTGCGATACTATGCGCCGGTATGTCTACATCCACGGCACGCCAGACAATACGCCGTTGGGCAAGCCTGGTTCTCGTGGTTGCGTGCGCATGCGTAATGCAGAGTTGGTGGAACTGTTCGATTTGGTCACGGTAGGCACGGAAGTTCGAATCATCGCTTGATTTCAGGAGGTAGCATGAGCAACCCTTTCACGGTTAGTCTGGTGAGTTGGCATGATGGAGAACCTTTGCTGCGTGCGGTGCGCGATGCGGTGTTCATTCGCGAGCAAGGTGTCCCAGAAGAGATGGAGTGGGACGAGTTCGACGAGCAGTGTCGCCATGCACTGGCATTGAGCCATAGTGGTGACGCAGTTGGATGTGGACGCATCTTCAGCAACGGTCATATCGGGCGTATCGCGGTGATGAAGCCATGGCGCGAACAGCGTGTAGGAACGGCGATTGTTGAAGCATTGCTGAACGAAGCGCGTTCACGCAAATATAAGGTCGTAGATGTGGATGCACAGACCCATGCGGTGCCGTTCTACGAGGGTTTTGGTTTTTCCAAGCAAGGTGAAGAGTTCATGGATGCCGGCTTACCTCATATCAAGATGAAGCTGGAACTCAAGCCGCGATAATTTTATTTTCCATCGAGATAGTCTGCAACGCTGAAATTCATCATGGCTTCAGGTTGAAATACCGTGAATGCGGTAGTCAGCATACCCGTCATAAACGCCTCGGTCAGTATGATGATGGGGGCGACCGTCAGGTAATGGTGTTTAATTTCGTTCCAGTTATAAGGACTCAGTAGCAGCAGTAGTGCGCTTGCAGCAAGGGTGTTCAATGCCACGGCTATCGCGCCGCATAGGAAGCCATTCCATAGCACGAACAAAAAAAGGTTCTTTGGCATGTTGCGTTTGCTGTAGCGCAGAAGCCATTCGCTAAACAAAACGGGAATGGAAATCATCAGCAAGCCGTTCAATCCCAACGTGTTCAAATCCATTCCCGCACGCAACCAAGTGAGAGCCATCACCAGCGTGAGTAAGATAATGGCCAGTTGCCAACCAAACATCAGCGTGAACAGTGTGGCACCGAGGATGTGGAAGTTAAATCCAGGGCGGATGCCTGCATTCAATTGCCAGAAAATGAATGCTCCCATGGTCAATGCGACCAGTGCATTCACCATACTGCCGTTATCTAACACGCTACGCCATGGCGCTTGACGTGCTGAAATTACAACCAAACCTGCAAACAAGAAATTAGCCAACCACCACAAGTCGCTTGTGAACAGTTGAACGGGCAAGTTCATGGTAGAAGGTAAGGCAATGTTAGAAAATGGATTCGCGCACCGTCCATTTTTTCAAGGTGTACCGTTGAACTTTCGCGGCTTGCCGACTGCACCACCGCCAGCAAGTCGATGCCACCATCGGGTGCGGGCTGGGCATCCACTACCGTACCGCAGGATTGTTCTTCCGCCACCGTGCTGAACAACGCATCTCCCACTTTTACTTCTGTAATTTCATCCAGATGTGCCAGATACATGCGACGTTTAGGCTTACCTAGGTAGTGCATGCGTGCCACGACCTCTTGGCCTGGGTAGCAACCCTTCTTGAAATTAACGCCACCAATGACTTCAAAGTTAAGCATCTGTGGCACGAAGGCTTCGAGCGTGGCAGCTTGCACAAAAGGCACGCCAGCGCGGATGTCTAACCAATCCCAGCAAGGTGAGCCAACGGCGCGTAAAGCGGAAATTGTTTGCCACAACTCGATAGCGCGTTGCGGTGTGGTGGTGATCTGGAAGCGCACCGCATCACGACACAAGATGTTGTCTTCGCCTTGCGTGGCAACTTCCATGGACTGCTGCGTGAGTGCAGGGTAGATCGCTTGCAAGGTTTTGAATGCGCCCGCACCAGCTACTCCGATGCAAACTAACTCATTACTCACATCGACGATCTTCACCTTGCTGCGCAGAACATACATGGAAAGCTTCTTACATATAGGTTCGCACAGACTGTGGTGTAGTTGCAGCACATAGTCGTTGCCGTCACGCCAGATCAACATGCTCGCCAGCATGCGCCCTTTGGCGTTGTTGAAGCTGGAGAGTTGCGCGCGATTTGAGGTGACATCGCGGATGTCGTTGCTCAGCAGGTTCTGCAAGAACGACTGTGCATCATCGCCCGAGACCTTGAGCAAGCCGAACTGTGAGAGGTCGCAGCGTACCGTGCCATCGCGCGTGGTGATGCGCTCAGCGGCGGCATCGCCGAAATGTTGGGTGATGCCGTCTTGCAGGTGTGCGCCTTGGGTGGAGAGGAAGTTTTGCCAGTTTTGATTCATCGTATCGAGTCCGTGATTGATAGCCCCTATATTACCTTGACGACGCTCCTTCGGCTAAACTCTCGCACTATGAAATCCATGTTGCTTGCCCTATCTTTGTTGTTGCTCACCGCCTGTGATGGCGGTCTGTGGAACGACCCCTATCCAGCTGACGATGCAGACAAGTCCATCCTCTACACCGCGTTCACCGAGCGCCCCAAGCATTTTGATCCTGCACAGGCGTACAGCGAGAACGAATACGAGTTCCTTGCGCACATCTATTCGCCGCCGCTGCAATACCACTATCTGAAGCGACCTTATCAACTTGTGCCCTTGGCCGCGAGTGAGATGCCGAGTGTACGTTACCTAGATAAAGACAAGCACCCATTACCCGCCACGGCTGTCCCGCAGCGCATCGCCTACAGTGTGTATGAAATGCACATCAAGCCGAACATGCGCTACCAGCCGCATCCCGCTTTTGTGCCCGAGTACATGCACCTCACGGCGGCTGACTTGGCTAACATCCATACCTTGAGCGACTTCAAGCTGGCAGGTACGCGCGTCGTCACCGCTGCCGACTATGTGCACCAGATCAAACGCCTCGTACATCCTCAGTTGCATACGCCCATCGCTGGGGTGATGGGCGAGTACATCGTCGGCCTTAAGGAATATGGCGCTATGCTACAAGCTACCAGCAAATCACCAGGTTTTCTCGATATCGATAAATATCAGTTGAGCGGTGTGGAGGTGGTGAACGACACCACTTATCGCATCACCATCCATGGAAAATATCCGCAGTTCGCCTATTGGCTGGCAATGCCGTTCTTCTCACCCATGCCGCAAGAGGTGGAGCGTTTCTACGCGCAAACGGGGATGAAGGAACGCAACCTCACACTGGATTGGTGGCCGGTGGGGAGCGGGCCGTATTACCTGTCGGAGAACGATCCCAACCGCCGCATGGTGATGACGAAGAACCCGTATTACGACAGCGAGGCCTACCCTAGCGAAGGCGAAGCAGGGGATGCGCAAGCGGGCTATTTGGCAGATGCAGGAAAGTCTTTGCCGCTCATCGACCAAGTGGTGTTCTCGTTAGAGAAAGAGACCATCCCGTACTGGAACAAATTCTTGCAAGGTTATTACGACGCCTCCGGCATCAGTTCGGATAGTTTCGATCAGGCGGTGCAAGTGAGCGTGAGTGGCGAAGCGGCAGTGAGTGACGAGATGAAGGTGCAGGGCATCACACTCAACACCGCAGTGGCCACCTCCACCATGTACACCGGATTCAACTGGCTAGATCCAGTCGTGGGCGGCAACTCGGAGCGTGCCACCAAATTGCGCCGTGCCATCGCCATCGCGGTGGACTTCGAAGAGTTCATCTCCATCTTCGCCAACGGGCGCGGCATCTCGGCGCAATCGCCCATCCCTCCCGGCATCTTCGGCTTCAAAGAAGGTAAGGGCGGCATCAATCGTTATGTGTACGACTGGGTGGATAGCGCCCCCAAGCGCAAAAGCATCGCCGAGGCGAAACATCTGTTGGCAGAGGCGGGTTATCCCAATGGCGTGGATGCCAAGACCAAACAACCGCTAGTCATCCATCTCGACACCACCGCCAACGGTGTAGGCAACAAGTCGCG
>JAVHQF010000167.1:0-2489 GCA_036170995.1 Sideroxydans sp.
GCCAGGTCGTTGTCGCCAGAGAGATACACCATGCACTCGATACCCAGCCCCATGACCCAATACATGCCTACTGTCAATGGCAAGTAGTGCTCGAGGAAAAACGGCAAGCGGGTGCACCACAGGATCAGCATCAAGTGCGCGACCACCAAGGCGCGAATAAGCCAGACCGTTTGCAGTGCCGAGGGTATCGCCCACAGGTCAAGAATGCCAAACAGTGTGTACAGGACGGACGCCAAAAGGCAGATTTCCCGCGTGCTGCGCACCTGCTCAGCGGCAAGATACTGGCTGAATGCGGCCTTCAGGTGAGGGGGGACGATTTGCTCAGGCATGGCTTGAAATCGAAAACGTGGCCAAAGCAAAAGTATCTTTTCTGCATGACGACAAAGGACGCACCCTGTGATGCCGCACAAGTCATTGCGCTGCCATCGCTTCGGGCATCATGGTCTACAGAAGCCCAACGACGACGCGTTGCGTAGCTGTGAGTTCAGTCGTTTCAGTGTCATAGGGCTTGGCGCGCAATGCTCTGGGCTGCACATTGGGGGCCAGGTTGCTTTTATCCGAGATTGTCCATTAGGCGCACCTTTGGTGCTGTTTGGGTGCAAGCGGCGCATGGCGGCCATTTTCACCCTTTTTCGGTGTCCATAGCACAGGATATGGACATCTCAGTCAGGACAAAACTGTTTCGCCACTGCCTCCGCCTGCCCGCCAAACCCCAATGGACAATCTCGGAGGATGGCCTACACCGGGTCCATGGCGGCGGCCCGCCGCGCCAGCACAGAGTACATTGCTCCGACCAGCAGTTTGCGTAGGTAGCACAATAATGCTACATTGACGTAGTACCTACTTTTACACTGAAAATAACCATGCAGACCACCACCATCCGACTGGATGACACCTTGAAGCAGCGCATTGCATCTGCGGCGCTCCAGGCTGGCAAGTCAGCGCACGCATTTATTCTGGATGCGATTGCCCAGACCGTTGAGAAGGTTGAGCAGGACAGTGCGTTCAATGACCTTGCAGACGAGCGCTGGACGGCCATACTTGCGACCGGGCAGACCGTATCTTGGGACGATACCAAGACCTATCTGGTCGCCAAGTCACGCGGGGAAAATCCGGACAAACCTTTGGCACGCAGCGTCAATCTCTGACAGTTGTCATGACACGCATTGAGATCGCCCCCGAGGTGTTCGACGACTTTGACCGTTTCTTTGATCACATTGCACAGTTTGATGTGGGCGGCGCGCCTGAACGCATTGATAAAATTCTGGCGGCTGTGCAAATTTTGGCGACCAGCCCCCTGATCGGTCGCCCTGTTAAAGCGGGCAAACGCGAACTTGTCATTGGGCGTGGAACCCGAGGCTACGTGGCCCTGTACAGATACATGGCATCACTCGATACGGTCTTTGTGCTGGCAATGCGAAGCCAGCGCGAATCAGGGTACAAACATAACCATTGAATGCGTGGGGCTGCCGAAATCGAATGCTAAGGTTCATTACGAAATAACTTGATCAATTAGAACGAATGGCGTCCAACATGCGGGCATGCCGATCATTCAGGATCGCTGCAAGTCTTGAATCGGCGAAGCCTTTCAATTGGTAGCGTAAAGTGCGTGCCGTTCATATGACTAATTCTGACTGGTTTATATGCGCTTCTTCTTATTGATAAACGTTCTTTGTCTTTCTGCTCAATTGGTGTTTGCTGAAATTCCTGATGCATTTCAGCCGTTGATAGTCAAGCCTCCGTTCAGTTTTTCCGAGCGATTGGTTGACTTGACACCAGCATTTGAAAGAGCAAAGCAACGTAACAAGCCAATGCTGATTTATCTGGGTGCCGCCGATTGCGGCCCCTGCAAAAAGTACACTTTGTTTCTGGATCAGCACAAAGATGAATTGCTAGGCCCATTGGCAGATGTCGTGTTGGTTGATATACGCACGTGGCTTAGGGGGCCTGATCTGAAGTTCCAGGTTTATGACAAGAAGTACACGGTTGATGAATTTGTCTCGGGCACGGGTGATTCCAGGCGATGTGATGGATATCCTTGGTGGTGGTTTCTTAATCCGGACGGCAAACAGGTTCGCCAATTGCCAAAAGGTAGTCGGCACTTTGCCAGTGTTGAGAGTCACATTCGGTTGATCAAGATTCCCACTACTGAATAGCCACATTGCGCGTAAAGGTGGCTATCCGCGCGGCCACCGCGGCGGGTACCGAACCAGAAATGGGATACCCGCAGCTGGCCAGAATTCTGCGCAGAATCGGCGTCACCCAGTGCGAAGCACATCTGGCCGATGCCCAAGAGCTGTTTCGCCGCATGGTTGTTCAACATCCTGCTTGCATCGCCGCGTTGGCTATTGCGTCTGAATTTTTCCTGAAAGTGAATTTTCAAACTCCAAAACGCTATTTACTATGTAGCTGCTTGCGCTTTTTCCATAAGGGATCGAGGCCAAAAAGACTTATAAACGGATGGCCTGCGCCGGGTCCATGGCAGCGGC
>JAVHQF010000168.1:0-2448 GCA_036170995.1 Sideroxydans sp.
CGCGCAACGCCTGCGCGAACAATTCGGACAGATGGGATTTGAAATTCAATACGATGGACATGGGCAGCACCAGTAAACATAAAATTCGCGCAGCGATTCGTTTGCCCCCTCGCCCGCCTGCGGGAGAGGGTTGAGGAGAGGGAAACGGGCGCGGCGGACTTCATAATCAGACGCGACATATGCCACGCCTGTTAAAGAGGCGCGGATTATAGCATCAAGGAAATTTTCGTTTGCTTTGCAGTCGAGGGACGCAAAGAGGAAGGTCAATTAGTGGATACAACGCTGCGCGTTTTTATCCACACTACAAAACTAGGATAGCTTTTTCTTTTCGATTTCCAAGATCAGGCGCTTTATAACGTCGGCCTGCTCAAAACCATCGCAAATCAAGTCGTCCCGCAATTCCTTTGCGGATGGGCTATCCTTTCCTCTGGCATCATTTGCAAGCAACAACTCAACAATATCTGTGCGGCCACGGTATTTAGCAATGTCAAGAGGTGAGTCACCATCGCAATCCAAAATGTTTACATCGGCTCCATTTTCTATCAGGAATTCAACCCAAGCAGTGCCATGCCAGTCTTCCTCGATAGCCATTATTATGGCAGTGCGGCCAATGTAGTCCTGTGCGTTGACGTCAATTCCTCGTTTCACTAACAACTCAGCGGCGTTAAAATCTCCAAGCAAAACAGCCGTGACGATTGCGTCTTTTTCCATAAAGTAATCTGTACGCTTTGGCATAGTTGAAAACTCGAACATTAGGTTGAGGAGTGTCACGTTTTTGTGCCGCTTAAGTTTAGGCTAGTACTTTGCTTAAAGTTGCTCAAAGACAAATGCCATTGCTTTGTCATTACGCTTGTACTCCGGGCGAGCCAAGAAAGTTTTGTCCGTCAGATGCAAAGAAAATACCTCTCGAACTTTAAGGAGCTTCCATCCGGCACGCTCACCGCTTTCGCTTCCTCCTGATGTTTGATAACAACGAAGTATCTCATCACCATACTTGTCGCGACCATAAGCGTGTGGTTCAGCAATTCGCGAGTAACCGTGATAGCGAAGTTCCAAAACTTTTCGTTGTTGTATGGCCTGCGTAAGAGAAGGGTTCATGAATTAGTTCTCATACACAGGCTACTCATCTTTCGGCGGATAAATTTCACTGGTGAAACGTCCACCATATTGGTGACCACAGGAAGTACAAACATGATTTTGAGACATCTTTGAGTCGCGCACGAGTTGACGTTTCTTATGATCATTTTCCCAGCAACGTAAACAGTAAGCTACACCTGTAGGTTCGCCTTTTTCATCTGCGGTGTAATACGCATCATATCGGCGCACAAGTGAATCTTTGTTCTGAAAAGCATCTTCCAGACTAGCAATTCTCCTATCCTTTTCTATTAGCGTTTCCTGCACTTCGACGAGCTCTATCTTCGCGTCGGCAAGCGAACTTAAAAGGTCAGCAAGTTTGAGCTTTAATTCTGCTCGCTCAAGAGACACATCACTTTCACGCAAAAATTTGACAATATCTGTTGCTGTTTTAAGGCTACTCAGCGCCGCACTAATTGTTACGAGATCAGGCATTACGTACCTCTTTTTTGTGATAACACAATAACCAGCGCGCATTGCGCCAAATGTCTAAGCCGCCCTACGTCCCAGACCTTCTGCCACGAAGGCCAGCACCAGTGTGTTCAGGCTGATGCCTTCAGCCTTGGCGCGTTCTGCCAATTTGGCGTGGATGGACTTGGGCAGGCGCGTGACGAATTTTCCGGATACTTCCGGCACGGTATCCGGGCGATAAAACGGTTCGGGGATCGCTTTGCCGGTGTCCATGCGCGCGGCCACCCATGCTTCAAAGGCATCCCTGCCGTTGCTAACTGCCTCGGCTTCGGTCTCTCCATCCGACATGCAACCGGGCAGGTCGGGGAAAGTGATCAGGAAACCGCCGCCATCCTCTTTCGTGAGCTGGCTAATGAGGTGGGAATACGCCTCAAAGGAAAAGGGCGGCGTAACGGTTTTGATTTTTTTGATGGTCGCGGTGGTCATTGTTTCAACTCCTTCACGGCATCTACCAGCAACAGAAACTGGCGGATGTACACGGGTTTGATGGGACGGTGCGCGGGTACGGTGACATCCATTCCGACACTTTTGTGGCCGAATACGTGATGACTGCCCCCGTTGTTCCGGCATTCGATAGCGAATTGTTTGGCGACAACCAGTAATTCCTCGATGCGCCAATCTCGCGGATTGTTGCGCATGGCATCAAGTAGTTTGGCTCGCTTGCTCATGGCCTGAATAGTATCTTATGTAGTACTGCCAATCAAGTCATTCAAATCACGCTTTCGTTTCCCATCAGCCGCACCTTATTCTACAGATGCAGCACCGCCTATTTTTGAGCCTTGACGATGCTCATTGCCGTGGCGACCATTCCACCCATATCCGCCAGATTACCCGGCAGAATCA
>JAVHQF010000169.1:0-2448 GCA_036170995.1 Sideroxydans sp.
TCGCATCCGCAACGGGCGGAGCGAGTGGATCGTGCAAAGGAGTGGATGACATAGCGCTATATTTGTATTTACCGGGACACGACCAACCTAGAGAATAAGTCAGTTTTAGTGGGGTGCAAGTATGCGTATCGCCCGCCATCACTGCCATAGCTGTGATGAGGGATTGATGCATAACCCATAAGGGGGGGGACTTGCCTTAACCCATGAGAGGTATCGCACTGCATGGAACGATGAACTAATGTGCATCACACAAAAAACCCAAGGGCATTAGAGCCTAATTAGGGAGCATGTTATGGCATTGGTAAGGCCGCACGGCGGTAAAGAATTAAGACCTTTGTTGCTTGAAGGTGAGGACTTGATCGCTGAAACGGTTCGTGTTCGAACGTTCCCGAAGGTAACGGTGAGTTCGCGTGAAAAAGGCGACATCATCATGCTCGGTATCGGCGGATTCACGCCACTCGATGGTTTCATGTCCCATGCTGATTGGCAGGGTGTATGCGATAGCATGACCATGACCAACGGCCTGTTCTGGCCCATCCCCATCACCCTCTCTACCAATAAAGTTTTTGCGGACGGTATCGCTCTGGGTTCCAACATCGCGCTGATGGATGCAGAAAACGAAAGCATCCTCGCTACCATGCGCGTCACCGAAAAATACGGCATTGATAAGACACATGAATGTGAAAAGGTGTTTGGCACGGCCGACCCTGCGCACCCTGGCGTAAAGATGGTGATGGCGCAAGGCGAAGTGAATCTCGCGGGACCAGTGAAAGTATTGTCGCAAGGTGGCTTTCCACAAAAATACGGCGCACTATTCAAAACGCCCAAAGAAACACGTGCTTTATTTAATGAAATGGGGTGGAGTAAAGTCGCCGCATTCCAGACGCGTAACCCGATGCATCGCTCGCACGAGTATCTGGCTAAGATTGCCATTGAAACTTGTGATGGTCTGCTGATTCACTCCCTGCTTGGCAATTTGAAACCTGGCGACATCCCTGCCGAAGTTCGCGCCCACGCCATCATCGAACTCACCAAGAACTACTTCGTCGCCAAGACAGTCGTGCAAGCTGGTTACCCTCTGGACATGCGTTACGCCGGACCACGCGAAGCGTTGTTGCACGCGCTGTTCCGTCAGAACTACGGATGCTCACATCAGATCGTAGGGCGCGACCACGCTGGTGTCGGCAGTTATTACGGTCCGTTCGATGCGCACCACATCTTCGACAAGATAGCTAAGGATGCGCTCGAGACCCAAGCGCTTAAGATAGACGTCTCGTTCTGGTGTTATAAATGCGGAGGCATGGCATCGGCGCGCACCTGCCCGCATAGCGATGCGGATCGCTTGCAGGTCTCGGGCACTCAATTGCGCAAGATGCTATCGGAAGGGGCGGCAGTTCCCGCCGAATTCAGTCGCCCAGAAGTGTTGGAAATACTGCGCAAGTATTACGCCGATCTGGCCGCCAATGAAAAAGGAAAATGAAGTTCAAGGGACTTTCGGCTGCAATCAATTAACTGGCATCTTGATAACTAATGTTTTATTTTTAAGGAGGTACTAATGTTCACGAGCAATCCTTTTGCCACCCTTTCAGGAGTCATCTCACCCACAATGATGCAGGGCTATATCGTTCTTATGGTTCTGCTGGTCATCGGCGGGACGATACTTGACATGTTGCACAAGAAAAACGCGCAGTACTTTTTCGAAAATGCGAAAAAAGCCAAGAAGAATGCAAAACGCTCAGTGAGTGGTGGAGAAAAACTATCGATCGCCGCTTCAGTGCTGGCTAACGAAGTCTTGACTGCTGGCGAATTCAGTAATCCCAGACGCAGACTTTCGCATCTGTTGATGATGTACGGATTCATCACTTTTGCGGCAACGACGGCAATCATGATTTTTTCGCAGGAATCCACTTCTACCCTGCTGCCACAACTTTGGCATATCGGTGCACTGATGCTGGCTGTGGGCGGCTACTGGTTCTGGTTTGCCATCCGCGTTGATGTGTCTGCGGAAGGCCTGCCTTGGTTACGCTTCGAGAGTGCGGACTTGTTCATACTTTCACTGCTTGCTACCTCGACTTTCGCATTGATCTGGTCGTTCACCGGCGGCGGATTGACCGTCTACTTTGCCTTGTTCATCCTGTCCAGCACCTTACTCTTCGGCGGCGTCTATTGGTCCAAGTTCGCTCACATGTTCTTCAAGCCTGCTGCGGCCCATCAGAAAAAAATCACTCGTGCTGATGGCTCGCGTGAAAATTTACCGCCTGACTATGATTTGACGGACGCCGAAGTACAACGCAAGTTTCCAGATGTTCCTATGTATATGGGCAAGAATCCGCCGAACATGGGGCTTTGCATCAAGGCTGAAAGACCAAACCACTATTAACACTGACTTGCCCCATTTTCTATAAAGAATAGAGGAAATATTATGCCAACCTTTGTATATATGACACG
>JAVHQF010000170.1:0-2444 GCA_036170995.1 Sideroxydans sp.
GACCGAACGGCATCATCATCAAACATTTCTTTGACTTTTTGCATGACAAACGCCCATATCGCATCATCTTCCTGCGTGAGCATGGCCAGCCCATTGCCAACATAGACGGCATACTTGCTCATCTGCTTTACCGCCAAGCTATTGATGTCACCCCACGAAGCGAACTTAATGTTCTTAGTTTTATCTACCATGACCTGCCCTTTCTCATTGAAATACCGCCGCACCCATCCGTCACTACCAATCAGCGAGGTGATCGCCATCGAGCGTGGGTGTAGAACAAATCTCTTGCCTTGACGTCCTCCCCGGCATGGACGGGGATTCCTACTGCGCTAAACAAGGGCGAACCCATGAGTAGTCGCTTCGGCGGGTTCCTGCTTCACGGAACGGCCTGACTGCGCCAATTCTCCACAGGCTAACAAGCGATGCCCTCGCTCTAAAACATTGATAGCGCCAACCATATCGGCGTTATTCTCATAGCCGCAATCCACGCAGGCAAACTTGGCTTGTGTCTGGCGATTATCTGCCGACACATGACCGCAGGCCGGACACGTCCGGCTGGTACTCGACATACCTGAGCGAATGATAAATGATCATACGACCACGCTCTCCAGCGCCAGTTCAGCCAGTTTCTTGCAAACATCCTGCGCTGAATCCGATGGCACGGTCAAACGCGCATCCCGGCTACTTTCACCCACCCACTTCCTTTGTTTTCCAGTCAGGTAGCCGATCCGCACCCCTACCCCGCAACGCCCACTGTCGGCTTTAGACATTCTGACCATGTATCGAGCCTCGCCATCTTCCTCAGCGGTGATTTGTACATCAATGCCTTTTACCTTTACGGTGAATTTTTTGTCTTTCATCTTCTACCCTATTTGCGTGATATGCCCAATCAACTGATTGAGCTTTGACGCTATGGTAGCTTATTTACTTTTTTCTCAAAGTAACATTTGAGGGCTGGATTTAACTGGCCTGACCATTTTCCATTTACAACACAACAGAAATTTTAACAGATTTGCGCGGAAATCTTCTGGGTTTAGCCCGGAGATGAATAGCGCGTCACGCATCGCGTGACTTGAATTTACTGCGAACGTAATTTATAATAAGCCATGTTATCCGCAACCAAAGTTCGTATTTACCCAACACAAGCTCAGGCCGACAAACTGGCGCGTGCGTTTGGTTGCGCACGCTGGTATTGGAATAATAGCCTTGCTGAAACTCAACGGGTTTATCAGGAAACAGGCAAAGGTCTTGGGCAGTACGCGTTGAATGCCCGGCTACCGGGATTAAAAGCAGAGTACGAATGGCTTGCGGAAACTCATAGCCAAGTATTGCAGTCGGTCAGCCTACACTTATCTCGCTCCTTTGTCGGATTCTTTGAGCGAAGAACCCAGTATCCTCGTTTCAAATCAAAGGATGGCAAACAAGCTATTCAGTATCCGCAAGGTGTTAAGGTAGTGGAAAGCCGCAAGCTGTATCTGCCTAAGATTGGACACGTAAAAGCCACAATTCATCGGGTGCTGGAGGGTTCTATTAAGACCGTCACCATCAGCAAAAATCCGTCTGGCCATTATTTTGCGTCCATCCTGACTGAAAATAACATTGAAGCACCGGCTGTCTTTTTCGACGGGAAAGTGCTGGGGGTTGATGTTGGGCTGACTGATGTTGCGGTAACGAGTGATGGATCGAAATTTGGAAACCCGCGCTATGTATTAAGAGCGGAGAAGAATCTGGCTCGCAAACAGCGGAAACTGTCTCGTAAAACAAAGGGCAGTAATTCTCGAAACAAGGCACGGATTTTGGTTGCAAAAGCGCATGAAAAAACAGCCAATTCTCGAAAGGATTGGCTGCATAAGTTATCTCAACGGATGGTTCGCGAAAACCAAGTGGTCGCCGTTGAAGATTTGCACGTCAAAGGTATGATGAAAAATCACTGTCTCGCAAGAGCCATTGGTGATGCGGGATGGGGGATGCTGTCTGGTTTCCTTGAGTATAAAACCGCGAGAGCGGGTAAAGGCTTTATCAAGGTAAACCGATTCTTCCCATCCAGTAAGACGTGTTCATGCTGTATGCACGCTCAAGAAAAAATGCCATTAAATATCCGGTCGTGGAAGTGCGATAAGTGCGGCACAGCCCACGACAGAGACATCAATGCGGCACAAAACATCCGTGATGAAGCAATCAGAATGATAGCGGCGGGAATCGCCGGTACTGCTAATGGAGGCTCTGTCAGTCAAGAGCGAGGACGTAAATCCTCAATCTTGCGGGGGCCGTTGAAGTTAGAAGCTCCGTCCCTTTAGGGCGAAGTAATTCACCATCTGTTCTTTTGAAATTGGCATCTTCTGGTAACCTTTCACTCATGAAACGCACACCCACATCAATTACCGAGATTCGCCCTGCTGGTGATCATCACCAGGTCGTTACCGTCACGGGTGGCATGGTTGCAT
>JAVHQF010000171.1:0-2440 GCA_036170995.1 Sideroxydans sp.
GGTCGCGTTCTATGTGTCGTTGGTGTTGTTCCGCAGAAGGTTGTCGCGGTAGTGTCATTCCCGCGCAGGTGAGACTCCAGTGATTGAAATAATTGCTCGCGAAGCGAGGGCAAAACCTTAAAGGCATGTTGAATAAATGCGCTGGATTCCCGCCTGCGCGGGAATGACGGAATTAAATACGTGTTCAGGAGTTTTTTATGTTGTGGTTAAAAGCGTTTCATATAATCTTGGTTGTAAGTTGGTTCGCTGGCTTGTTCTATCTGCCGCGTATCTTCGTCAATCATGCGATGGCGAAAGAGCAAGTTGAGAAGGACAGGCTGGCATTGATGGAAGTAAAGCTGTACCGCTTTGTCACTCCCATCGGCGCGCTCGCGGTCATCACAGGTCTTTGGTTGTGGATCGCCTACAGTGACATCTTCACGGGTGGGTGGCTGCACGTGAAGACGACATTGGTCGCTGGCCTGGTCGGTTACCACCTCTACTGCGGTCATCTGGTGAAAGAGTTCGCCGCAGGCCGCAATACCCGTAGTCATGTGTGGTTCCGTTTCTTCAACGAAGTGCCCGTACTCGTGTTGCTGGCCGTTGTGATCTTGGTTGTTGTAAAACCTTTTTAGCCACAGAGCATACAGAGTACACAGAGAAGCCCCGCCTTTCCTCTCTGTGATCACCGAGGTCTCTGTGGCAAGTTACTTTGCCGTGGATTTTTTATATGCCTGATTTCTTCGCCACCTGTCCGCGTGGACTTGAAAGATTACTTGCCGATGAGCTGACTAGCTTAGGCGCAACAGACGTGCGCACCACCGATGGCGGCGTTGGATTTACAGGTGATTGGGCGCTGAACTATCGCACCAATCTGCAAAGCCGTTTGGCCTCGCGTATCCTGTGGCGCGTGAAAGAGCCGACGCGTTTCCGCACCGAGGACGATGTGTATCAAGCGGCGTATGCCTTGCCCTGGACGAAGTGGTTCGATGTGAGTTGCACCATCCTCGTCAAAGTTACCGCCATCAAATGTCCGCTCAAGAGTTTGGAATTCATCACGCTCAAGATCAAAGATGCAGTGTGCGACAAATTCCGCGCAGAAAAGAGCGAACGCCCCAGCGTGGCCAAGCTCGACCCCGACATGCGCATCCATGCTTTCTTCGAGGGTGAACAATTCACCTTATATCTGGATACTTCGGGTGACGCACTGTACAAACGCGGCGTGCGCATCCACACCAACATCGCCCCGCTGCGCGAGAACCTCGCCGCTGGCATCTTGAAGATGACGGGCTGGAAGCCAGCCATCCCATTGTTCGACCCGATGTGTGGCAGCGGCACCTTCCTCATCGAAGCCGCGCAGATATCGCTCAACATCCAACCAGGTATAGCCCGCAATTTTGCTTTCGAGAAGTTGAAGAACTTCGACGCCAAACTGTGGACTGCGATGCGCGAAACTGCCATCGCCGCGCAACTGCCTGTGAGCGAATTGCCCTTGTATGGGAGCGACCTCTACGGCGACGCACTCAAAGCCGCACATCAGAATTTGGAAGAGGCAGGCATCCGCGAGACGGTTGATCTCAAACAGTGCAACGCATTAGAAGCCTCGCCGCCTGAGAAGGAAGGCATACTAGTGGCGAACTTGCCCTACGGCGAGCGCATGGGTGACGAAGACGAATTGGCCGAGTTGTATCCGCAACTGGGAAATGTACTGAAACAAAAGTTCGGCGGATGGAACGCCTATCTCTTTACTGCCGATCTGCGCATCACCAAACTGATGCGACTCGCTCCCTCTAAACGCACGCCGCTATACAACGGTGCCATCGAGTGCCGTTTGTTCGAATACAAGATCGTGGCGGGAAGTAATCGTCCGAAGTAAGTATTGCGACTGTCTAGGTCGTCATTCCCGCCCCCAACTACCCCATTTGAGGGCGGGAATGATGCTGATGTCTTTAGGAGAAATCATGTCAATCAGAAATAAATTCTTACTGAATCCCGCTAGAGCCACACTCGTCGTCATCGACGTGCAGGAAAGGCTCTGTGCGGCGATGGATGCGAACGTGTTGGCCCAACTGACAAAGAATGCCAGCATCCTGTTAGAGAGCGCAGCCGAATTAGGCGTGCCCGTGATCTTCACCGAACAGTACGTTAAAGGTCTGGGCCCGACGCTGAACGAATTGCGCAGCCGAGCACCAACTGCCCCTGCGATCGAAAAGATGTCGTTCAGTTGTTGCGGCAACGAGGCTTTCATCAAGCAACTCAAAGACAGCGACAGGACACAGGTCATCATCAGCGGCATGGATACGCATGTGTGTGTGCTGCAAACCGTCATCGATCTGCTGGCGGAAGGCTTCGACGTGCATGTCGTCAAAGATGCGGTGATGAGCCGCAGCAACGACAACAGACAGACCGCGATGGAAGCCATGACATTGGCGGGGGCTGTGCCTACCAGCACAGAGTCCGT
>JAVHQF010000172.1:0-4706 GCA_036170995.1 Sideroxydans sp.
GTGCATCGCGTGCGGCGATGCAGATGGTGTTTCAAGACCCTTACGCGTCACTCAACCCCAAGATGCGGGTGGCGGAGATTTTGGAAGAGGGGATGAGCGCGCTGAATATCGGTAATAACAGCACCGAGCGGCAGGCGCACATTGATGAGTTGCTGGACAAGGTGAGCCTCGCGCGCGACAGCAAGTGGCGCTATCCGCATGAGTTCTCGGGTGGGCAGCGTCAGCGTATCGCTATCGCCCGTGCCTTGGCAGTGTCGCCGCAATTGTTAATCTGCGATGAGCCAACGAGTGCATTGGATGTGTCGGTGCAGGCGCAGATATTGAATCTGCTGAAGTCGCTGCAAGACGAGTTAGAACTGAGCTATCTCTTTATCACACACAATTTGGGTGTGGTGGAATACTTGGCGCATGAGGTGTGTGTGATGTATCTGGGGCGTATCGTCGAGCGCGGTACGACACAGGAGGTGATGCATTCGCCCAAACATCCTTATACACAGGCATTGCTGTCGGCGGTGCCGCGTATTGATGGTGAGGGGCGGACGTTTATTAAGTTGGAGGGCGATTTGCCTTCACCATCGAATCCACCAAGTGGGTGTCACTTTGCACCGCGTTGTTCACATGCGATGCCAGTTTGTTCAATCTATCCGACCGTAACAAAAATCAGCGAGACCCATCGCGTGAATTGCCATCTGCTGGACAGCTAAATCTTAGTGGGAGCTGTAAGCGAGGCGGCTGACTGGCTTGTTTGATGCAGCGCGTTTTATTGTCTTTGAAACAGATGAGCGATTCTTGTGCGTGCGCTTAGCGCTTGCGCGATGTGGATATGAAGCACCAGGCAGAATATTGAAACGATGACCTAAGCTCAGCCGTTTGTTACCTCGATTCATAGAGATGAGACTGGCTTGGCTGACTTTGAAGCGACGCGCGATGGTGGAGATGGTGTCGCCCTTGCGCACGGTGTACGAAAAGCCGGACATCTCTTGCAGAGCCGTTGCATGCATATTGAAGGGGGCAAACTCATCCCCTTCTTCTGCGGGAACAAGTAAGGTTTGTCCATTGCTTTGCACCGCATACCGAGATAAGCCATTAGCTGAACGAAGTTGTTCTATCGGTATATCAAAGCGATTGGCGATAACTTGGAACGATTCGTTTTTTTCGCTCTTGTATGACTTCCAAGAGACTAACTTCTGATTACTTTTTTCCAGATTCGCGCGGAATGTCTCAACCTTTTCCACTGGCAGTAATATCACTTCCGCATGGTCTTGCAGAATAACGGGTCGGTTGTTGGCTGGGTTGAGTGCGGTGAACTCTTCCATGGATATCTCAGCCAATTCGGCTGCCACCTTGATGTCCATCGGTTTGGAGGGGGTGACGATAGCAAAGTAGGGTCGATTCGGGATGTCGGTCAACACGATACCGAAACGCGTTGGATCACTCACGATGTTCTTTACGGCCAGCAGTTTGGGCACGTAGTTCGCTGTTTCGCGGGGCAACTTTAGATGCGAATAGTCGGTGGGTTTGCCCAGTCTGCGGTTCTTGGCTTGTGCGCGCGCGACTGCATTTTCACCCCAGTTATAAGCAGCTAATGCGAGTTCCCAATCCCCGAACTGGTCATGTAACTTCACCAGATAATCCAAAGCGCCATTGGTCGCGCCGATAACATCGCGGCGTTCGTCATACCACCAGTTCTGTTCCATACCGAAATGCTTGCCAGTGGAGGGAATGAACTGCCAGATGCCCGATGCACTCGCGACTGAATTTGCACCAGGATTGAAGGCGCTCTCGATGACGGGCAACAACGCAATCTCTGTTGGCATACCACGACGTTCCACCTCTTCTACAATGTAGTAGAGGTAACGTCGAGCACGTTCGCTCATGCGCAAGACATATTCTGGATGGCTGGCATACCATTTTTCATGTCGCTTAATAAGTGGGCTGTGCAGGTCGTTCATGGCAAAACCACTGCGGATGCGTTGCCACACATCTTCGTCAGGGATGGCTGACATTATTGGGGAAGCATCTTTGACGCTGGTTACTTCGACTGGGTCATTGGAGGGCTCGACTGCTTTTAACGGCGTTATGAAACCACGTTTAGGCGTTGTTTCTGCAATAGGTTCTGGGGTGACAATTAACGCTTCGCGGATTGGTGCGGGAGCTTGTGATGACACTGGTGAGTTTTGTTCAAGCGCGCTGGTTTCAGTTGAGGTAATCGTAGTTGCAAAAAACAAAGACAGCGCGGCAAGGCGCGCTGTCTTTGTGATGCTGCTGTGATTGATTGGCTGTACTGTCAACGAATAAGCTCTTCAATATTTATCGAGGATACCTACGTCTTCACTTGAACCCAGTCATGCATCATTTAATGACTTCCTTCAGTTGTTCAAGGATGCCTGGATTTTCAAGTGTGGAAACGTCTTGAGTAATTTCTTCGCCTTTGGCAATGGCGCGCAAGAGGCGGCGCATTATCTTGCCAGAACGCGTCTTAGGCAAGTTTTCTCCAAAACGAATTTCATCTGGTTTGGCTATAGGGCCAATCTCTTTGCCGACCCAGTTGCGTAATTCTTCAGCGAGTTTCTTGGCGGACGCAGCATCAGCAGGGCGTGTGCCCTTGAGTACCACGAAGGCAACTACAGCTTCACCTTTGATTTCATGCGGTTTGCCGACTACGGCCGCTTCAGCTACCAGTGGGTTGGCGACGAGCGCAGATTCGATTTCCATAGTGCCCAGACGATGCCCGGATACGTTCAATACATCGTCAATGCGTCCCATAATCCAGAAATAGCCGTCGTCGTCGCGGCGAGAAGAGTCACCCGCAAGATATGCACCTTTCATTTCTTCTGGGAAGTAGCCTTTCTTGTAACGCTCTGGGTCACCCCAGATAGTGCGGATTTGTGAAGGGAAGGGTTTCTTGATGACGAGGAAACCTCCGTGTTGATCGTGCACTTCGTCGCCCGCTTCATTCACGATGGTCGCTATGATGCCGGGCAGGGGCAGGGTGCAGGTGCCTGGTTTGATCGGCATCGCTCCTGGCAATGGGGCGATCATGTGACAACCTGTTTCAGTCTGCCACCAAGTGTCCACGATAGGACACTTACCTTGACCAACGGTGTTGTAGTACCACATCCATGCTTCTGGATTGATTGGCTCACCCACTGTGCCCAGCAGACGCAGGCTGGACAAGTCGTATTTTGTAGGAAGGTCGCCGCCCAGTTTAATGAGGGAGCGAATCGCCGTGGGGGCGGTGTAAAAGGTGGTGACCTTATGATCTTGAATCATTTTCCAGAAACGACCTGCATCAGGATAGGTAGGGATACCTTCGAAGATGACTTGAGTCGCGCCCATTGCCAATGGTCCATAAGCCACATAACTGTGACCCGTAATCCAACCCACGTCAGCCGTACACCAGAAAACGTCGGTGGGCTTGTAGTCAAACACCCATTTCATGGAGACCATCGCGCCGAGCAAATAGCCGCCAGTGGAATGTTGTACACCTTTGGGTTTGCCCGTGGAGCCAGAGGTATAGAGAATGAACAGAGGGTGCTCAGCGCCGACCCATTCTGGTTCGCAGTTGTCGCTCTGTCCAGCAATGACATCGTCCCACCACACGTTGTTGCTGTTCCATTGCACATCGCCCCCCGTACGTTTGTACACGATGACGGAGTGCACCATGTCACATCCGCCGAAGCTCAGTGCTTCATCGACGGCGGGCTTAAGTGCCATGGCTTTGCCGCCACGGAATTGACCGTCAGCGGTGATGACTGCGACTGCTTGCGCATCGGTGATGCGTTCGTGCAAACTCTTTGAGGAGAAGCCGCCGAACACAACAGAGTGAATCGCACCAATACGGGCGCAACCTTGCATCGCAATGACGGCTTCGATACTCATTGGCATGTAGATGATGACGCGATCACCTTTCTTGATGCCGCGCTTCTTCAAGCCGTTGGCAAACTGGCATACGCGTGCGTGCAGTGCTTTGTAGCTGATTTTGGTGACTTTGCCATCGTCCGCTTCGAAGATGATGGCGGTCTTTTCAGGTTGGGTCGTGAGGTGACGGTCTAGGCTGTTGTAGGAGACATTCAATTCGCCGTCTTCAAACCACTTGTAGAACGGTGCATTGCTCTCATCGAGCGTTTTGGTGAAGGGCTTCTTCCACAGCAATGTTTCGCGCGCCAATTTCGCCCAAAAACCCGCGTAATCCTTTTCCGCTTCCGCACACAGCGCCTTGTAGGCAGCCATGCCAGATACGTTGGCCTGCTTGACGAAGGCTTCGGATGGATTGAATACACGGTTCTCGTGCAAGACGGACTGGATATTGGACATGGTGAACTCCCCTAGTTGTGGTTATCTTTTCAGATGCCAGCGATTTGCTTCAAATCAAAGCCCCATCGGATGGGGTCTTCGGCGCTGGCGATACTCTCTTGCGAACGGCTCAAGTCTATCATCTCGGGTACGATTGGAGCGTTAGACTTGGTTGAGAAAAACACTTTGACTATTGGCGTCAGAAGACTCTTCTCAGTCTGCTCAAGGACTATAGCCAGCCTTCCTGACTTGAGCCTTACTAAGGTGCCCGAGGGATATATCCCGATAGTCTTGACGAAAGCTTTGAAGATTCGCTCGTCGAATTGTCCATCCTTCCATTCGGCCATCTTGCGGATGGTGTCAGCAGGTTCCCAGCCGTTCTTGTAGCAGCGGTTGGAGGTCAGCGCGTC
>JAVHQF010000172.1:4806-11689 GCA_036170995.1 Sideroxydans sp.
GAGTGCATATAGGTGTAATCATCTTTGGTCTTTAAGTGTGCCAGATTAAGGAAAGCCTCTGGGTTGCGAGTGATGGATTGGCTGATCTCTTCTACCAATGGGGCGGCTTCACTGACTTTGATGGCGTTACCCATGCGCACCTCGTTGAACATAGAGGTGACCGCAGTTTTGCTTTTGGCTTGTAGCTTGCGCGCTGTCTCTAGTTCTTGTTGAAAGGAGATTTTGGCAACTACTTTGGGCGTTGAGGTCGCCATGAGTTGCAATTCTTCAGTGATTTTTATTTGCTTTTCTTCGGCCGTGATAGCGACGACATGCCCTTCCACATCTTTGCCTTTGGATGTGTCTATCCAGACTTCTTGGATGCCGCAAGTTTGAAGAGTAGTTAGGTCTTCAGTGGATTCCAAGAAGAAGGACTTTTTCCAGAATGGGTGATCCATCCAACTACCGCACAGCTCTTGGATATACATGCCAAGTTGGATGTTACTGACGGAGATTTTCTTGAGCATTGTGAACCTTTGGATTTAGAGCGAGTGTCTTCGCTCTTATCGTCCAAATTCATCCAAACTTTAATTTCAATATCAGCACGCTACTCGCTAGTAGAAGGGTAATCGTGTTGGCGATGATGATGGGCCAAGCGACAAGTAGAATGCCGTAGGCCAACCATAGGGTGACACCGCCCGTGAATAAGGTGTACATGGCGAGCGAAATATCTTTCGTATGTCTGGTGCGCCATACCTGCAGCACTTGGGGAACGAAAGCGGTGGTGGTAAGTATTGCCGCTAAGCTACCAATTATTTCTGTATATGACATCAATGCGCCTCGTGCGAGTCGTTATCTACCCAGAGTTGGTGTGCATCAAGCAACAAACGATAGCGGGCTTCATTGGCATCTAGGCGTGCGATACTTTCGCTTAATGCAGCTTCTAAAGCTTGACGCCGTGCGACGAGTGTCTCCCCCAGATTGCTTTCGCCGAGGCTGTAAGCGCGTGCAAATAGTTCAGCGTTTTGGCGTAGGGCGAGTGCGGCATCACGAGCTTGTTGCCATATCTGAAAATTATTCACAGCTCGCGTGTAAGCCGTAAATATGTCTGCATCGAGCCTAGCACGGAGCGCAAGCGCTCTGTCTGAGGCGATTTGCGCTACTAGTGCGGCGCTGTCCGCTGTCGCGGAACGTTGGCCTGATGGGAATGGTATGGAGAAATAAATACCGCTGATTCGTTGGTTGTTGTTGAGTTGTGAGGCATAACGCAAACCTAGCGTAGGGTCGGGGAGGCGGTCAGCACGTGCACGTTCAGACAGCTTATATTGCAGACGTGTTTCCGCTTCGATCATACCAATCTCATGGTTGTGTTTGAGGATGAGCTGACGCCAATGACTGAGATCGCCTGTAATCGCTTGGGGTTCTGGTGTTCCGATTTTCGTGGGAAATTTTACGGCGGGAAATTGACGCAAAAGTTCCGTGGCTGCCAACTCGGTGCGTAAGCGAGCTTGCTGCGAGGCGATGCTTGCCAGTGCAGTGGTGGAATTTACTTGATTCAATTCCATGCGTGGCGCATCTCCCGCTTGTATGCGCTTTTCAGTCATGTTGGCTTGCTGGGTAAGGATTTCCACCTGTTGTTGCCATTGTGCTGCTAGGGTGCGTTCGCGCTGCCAGTTGAACCACAATTGCAATAGCGCACGAGAAGCTTCATGGCGTGCATCACCTAGACCATTCTCGCCGCGCGCCACTACTTCTGCTCCAATCTCGCTGTCGATGAACATCTTATTGGGCAGACGGAATGGGCGCTCGATTGCAATATCCCAATCGCGATTCCCTTCCTTGCCACTGGGATTGAAGAAGTAATCTTCAAAAGCACCGCCGCGCACAGTGAATTCATACTCGCCACTTTCGCGTTTGCGCTGCGTTAGTTTGTCGATTTGCAATTGTGAATGTGCATTTAGGACGTTGACATGGGAATCCAGTGCAACATCTACCTGTTCGTTTGATGGCAGGTCGGCAAATTCGGATGCTTGAGCGGGAAAGATCGCGCCCAGCAAAAATAAATTAGCAAGATGAAATATTTTCATCCTAATCTCCCGAATTCGATAACAGGGGTAATCCAATAAGCGATCTCCGCATTAGGCTCTTCATGTTTTAAATGTGCGATGAGTTCTTGAGCATCTTCATGATTGAGTACTGAGACAATTTGTATTCGCTGTGAACGTCCGCGCACCTGTTCTAACATGCTCGGGAGTTTTTCTTTTTGGCTACCTCCCTCGATACGAGTTAATGAGAAGCCGTGCACCCAATCTGGGTGTTCTAACAAGTGATCTACTAGCCGTTCCTCCAATGATTTATGACAGACCAAGGTTAGACAACAATTCATTTCTTTCATGATGGGGAGTCGACTTTCTCAAGACCAAAACGACGGTACAGGATGGGAAGCATAATGAGGGTTAGGATAGTGGAGGTAATCAGTCCGCCAGTGACGACGATGGCCAAGGGTTTCTGAATCTCAGAGCCAGGTCCTGTTGCGAACAATACTGGGAGTAATCCAAATGCAGTGATGCTGGCTGTCATCAACACGGGACGTAGGCGGCGTTTTGCTCCTTCAAACACCACCTCGGTTATGTTCATCCCTTCGTCATGCAATTGATTGAAATAGGACACCATCACTACACCGTTCAACACTGCGATACCGAGCAGGGCGATGAACCCGACCGATGCGGGGACTGACATATATTCACCGCTGATCCACAGTGCGAAGACGCCGCCGATGAGAGCGAAGGGAATGTTGGTCAAGACCAGCGCGGCTTGTCGCACAGAGCTGAATGTCGCAAACAGCAACATGAAGATCATGCCCAGTGCGATAGGTACGACAACGGCCAAACGTGCCGCCGCGCGTTGTTGGTTCTCGAACTGGCCACCCCATGTGAGACTGTATCCTTCTGGCAGTTGTATCTGAGCAGCAACGGCAGCTTTCGCTTCTTCGACGAAGCCTACTAGATCACGATCGCGCACGTTGCTTTGTACCATCACCAAACGTTGACCATCTTGCCTATCCACTTTGACGGGGCCATCGGCACGTTCCAGTTTGGCTACGACAGAGAGAGGAATCGCATGTCCGTTTGGGAGTGGCAAAGTGAGAGCGGCAAACAGGGCGGGCGACTGTTGAATATCTGAATCCCCGCGCATGATGAGAGGCGTGCGCCTAGTGCCTTCGATCACCGTGCCCAGTTGCTGTCCTTCGATCTGTCCACGGAGTGCGGTCGCGATGTCGTCCACATTCAACCCCAAGCGACCAGCAGCCATGCGGTCGATGATGACGCGGTAATATTGCACGCCACTGTTTTTGACGGTGAACACATCTTCACTGCCTTTGATGCCTGCCAATACCTTTACCATCTTTTCAGCCGAGGTATTGAGCGTGTCTAGATCGCTACCGAATATCTTGATGGCGATATCGCCGCGTGCGCCAGTGAGCATTTCGGAGACACGCATGGCGATGGGTTGAGTGAAACTGTATTCAACGCCAGGAAAATCAGCCATCACCTTTCTGATGTGGTCGATGATCTCGGTCTTGTCTTGTCCTTGCCATTCACTTTGTGGTTTCAATACCAAGAAGTTATCCGTCTCGTTCAAGCCCATCGGATCAAGGCCAAGTTCATCCGCACCTGCGCGCGACACCATGCCGCTGACTTCGGGAACTTGTGCCAAGATCGCAGCTTGGATGCGTTGATCCATTTCTGAGGTCTGCGCGAGATTGATCGAAGGGAGTTTAGATACCTGCATGATGATGTCGCCTTCATCCATCTCTGGCATAAAAGTCTTACCCAACAGCATGAAGATGCCGACAGTGACAGCCAGCATGAAAAGCGCGCCTTGGATGACTTTGCCTTCGTGATCTAATGCTTTTTGCAATAGTGGAGTATAGGCAGCCATTGCCTTGCGTACCAACCAAGGTTCGCCGTGATCAGCTTCCCTCAATAAAAAAGAAGCCAGCATCGGCACAAAGGTAAGGGATAGAAGCAATGAACTAGCCAAAGCGAACACGATGGTCAGCGCAACGGGTATGAACAGTTTTCCCTCCAGCCCTTGCAACGTCAGCAAAGGTAGGAACACGATGATGATAATGGCGACACCCGCTGCAACGGGTGTGATCACCTCTTTCACAGCTCGGTAGATGATGTGTAGGTGAGGGATGTGCTCACGCTTATGAGCTAGATGATTGATGATGTTTTCTACAACCACTACAGCCGCATCCACGAGCATACCGATCGCAATCGCTAATCCGCCCAGCGACATCAGATTCGCCGACATGCCGAATTGCTGCATCAAGATGAAAGTGATGATTACAGCGAGTGGGAGTGTGAGTGCGACGACCAAAGCCGCGCGAAGGTTTCCAAGGAACAGCACAAGCAATACGACGACGATGAGGATGGCCTCAGTGAGAGACTTGGTAACAGTGCCGACCGCACGTTCGACCAAACTGCCTCGGTCGTAGAACACTTTGGTAGTAACACCTTTCGGGAGCGTCGGCGCGAGTTCAGCCAGTTTTGCGCGCACGCCATCCACCACTTTTTGCGCATTCGCTCCGCGCAGTCCTAGCACTAGACCTTCGACTGCTTCACCTTTCCCATCTTTGGTGACTACGCCATACCTTGTGAGTGCGCCAATGCGAACTTCAGCCACATCACCCACACGTGTCGGATTACCTTGAGAGGTGGCGATGACGATGTCGCGCACATCTTGTAATGTCTTGACGCTGCCTTCGGCACGCACTAGCAAGGCTTCGTCGCCGTCGCTGATGCGGCCTGCGCCATCGTTGCGATTGTTCGATTGAATGGTCTCTTGTAGTGCCGCAAAGGAGATGCCGTGCGCGGCGAGTGCATTGTGGTCTGGCACCACCTCAAAACTGCGAGCCATGCCACCCAATGAATTTACATCGGCTACCCCCGGCAATGTACGCAAGGCGGGGCGAATGGTCCAATCCAAGAGGGTACGACGTTGTTCTAGCGAGATACCCTCACCTTCGACGGTGAACATGAACATCTCACCAAGTGGTGTAGTGATAGGGGCAAGTCCACCTGATACGTCGGAAGGGAGATCGCGGATAGCGTTGTTCAGGCGTTCAGCAACTTGCTGTCTAGCCCAATAAATATCGGTGCCATCGGTAAAGTCTATGGTGATGTCGGCGATGGCATATTTTGAGATCGAGCGCAGTACACGTTGATTAGGGATGCCAAGCATCTCCAATTCGATAGGCGCGACGATGCGTGCCTCTACTTCCTCAGGTGTCATACCTGGGGCTTTCATAATCATCTTGACTTGAGTGGTCGAAACATCAGGAAATGCATCAATCGGAAGCTCATGGAAGGCGATGAAGCCAGCACCAACGATTAATAGTGTAAGCGCACCTGATAGTAGCCGTTGAGTCAGCGAGAATTCGACTAATTTAGACAGCATCACTCACCCCTGCCAATGCCCATTGCTGAGGACTTTATGGCCGAAATGCCTTGCACAGCGATTTGTTCGTCGCCTTTGAGTGCCGCACTAATCATAGTGGTTTGAGCGCCCTCGCTCAGTACGTTGGCTGTTTCCGTACGGAAGCCAGTTGCGGTTTTGACGAAAATAATTGTTTTGTTGTCCAATCTAACCAAGGCGCTATTGGGTATGTTCCATTGAGCGGCAGAACTATTTTGTGTGGAAATCGTCACTTCAACAAACTGGCCTGGTCGTAGATTGGAGACTCCGTCATGAATCAAGGCTCGGGCCAATATCGTTTGATTGCCACCGCTCAAGCTTCTTCCTACAGCGGTAAGTTTGCCTTTTGCATCGAAGTCGGGAATCACAACCGTTGCGCCTACTTTTAGGTTGCGAGCAATCGAAAGGGGAACTTGAATTTCCAAAGCAAGCGGTTCGAGCTTCGCCACTTTGAAGATAGGCATCGCTGCATCCAAACGTTGGCCAGAATTGGCTGTTTTTTCGAGGATGACGCCCTCAATGGGGGAGATAATCGAAAGGACACTACCCAGGTTGTTGTTAGATTGCAAGTGATTGATCGCATTCTCGGACATGCCAGAAAGCTTGAGGGCTTGTTTGCGTTCCGACATCGCTGCATTGGCCTCGCGTTGCTGGCTTTGTGTGGTGCGCAGACGGCTTTCGGAAATGATGCCATCCTTCCATAGCTGTTCATCGCGTAAAAGATTCTCCTTAGCAAGTTGCGACTGTGAATAGGCTTGTAGTAATCCGCGCTGGGCTTCTGCTAGAGCCGGACTTTGCAATGTCGCTAGTACCTGCCCTTTGTTTACCGAATCGCCAACGCCTACCAAAGTCTGTTCGACCATTGCTGCCAAAGGTGTGCTGACGGTAAATAACTGGTTACTTGGTATGACGACCTGTGCAGGCATGCCAGACAATTCCCCTTGTTGTTTGGGAGGGAGTGGTGCAGAGGCAATACCTAATTTGCTTATTTGAGCTTCTGAAAGTGCGATGTCTTGGGCTAAGGTGTGTTGAGAGAATAGAAGTCCTACAAAAGCTGAGATACAAATTCGTTTCATTACTTAGGTTCTCCAAGAATGCAAATCTACTCCAGTCTGAGTGGGCGATTCTAATTTAACTGATGGCTCGATGTTGTCTGAATGGCTACAATGTCCACTTGTAGTAGGCTCGTAAGAAGCAATTTTAGTTCCCGCAAGTTTATATTTGTGTGTTGAAGACAGTTAATGACAGCCCAACATTAGCTATCGAATCAAAGCGGCGTGAATATATTTTCAATATCTTCTTGACCTGACAAGGGGGTATGCATAGAATGCCGCCCCTCAGACGCGGGGTGGAGCAGTCTGGCAGCTCGTCGGGCTCATAACCCGAAGGTCGTAGGTTCAAATCCTGCCCCCGCAACCAA
>JAVHQF010000173.1:0-11567 GCA_036170995.1 Sideroxydans sp.
CTTTCTCGGCGGTGGACTTTTTGAGTTCCAGCGTGAGCGACTCGCCTGCGGCTACAAGCGTCTTCAGATGAGATAAATTCATAGCCAAATTAGCCTATAGGCAGCGTGTAATTTGCGTGAGCAGCTATCATTTTTATCAAGCCTCGTCCGCTGGCGTCGCAACTTCTGGTGCGTTTTGCAGATACAACTCATGCAACTTGGCTTGCAGCAGCGCAATGTCCGGCAGCTGCGTTTGGTACTGCGCAATGAGCGCGGGGGACAAGTTGCTGCGTGGCCCTGTGGCAGCCCCAAAAATTCCAGCAAATAACTGTCTTTGAAAATGCTCAAAGCCTCGGGGTGCGTTTGTGACACCAGCGGTGACACTTTTATCGGGTGAAGCACCGTGCGCTCAAAAAGTGCAGTTTTAAACTGCCGCACCAATTCGCGCTTGGTCCACTGCTCACGAATAGCTTGGCGCAAGTAAAACTCCCGCTCTTCGGCCCGCTTGCTCTGGTTAAGAATGATCAGGTTGTGTGTCCACGGCAATTGTCTCGCCAGCGGTGAGACTATTGCATCGCCCTGATAAGCCTCGTAAAACTGCCGCATCACCCCCACCCCATCACCCCACTGCGCCTGGGCTATCTTTTGGCTGATGGTTTGGCCGACTTGCCAATACAAATCAATGAGCGCGGTGTTGACCGCCTGCATGGCACGCGCACGCGCAGAGGCGATGAGCTGCGTGATCTCGGTGAAATCAGCTGGGGGCGTGAGTGGTGTGGTCATGGATTATTGAATTTCATAGTCAAATTGGCCTCTAGCATCCGTGGAATAAGCGCAAGCAGCTATACATTTTGATTCGCGCGCACAGCCTGCGCAAACACCAAACCCAGGCACGCACCCAACACATCAATGCCCACATCACGCCAATTGGCATCACGCCCAATGGCCACCAGCTGCAGCCCCTCTGTCAACACACCCAGGCCCAGCGCCGCCAGCAACACCAGGCGCACCGGCCAGGCCAGTGCAGACGCACGCACCACAAAAGCCATGGCCATGAAGATGAGCAAATGCGCCAGTTTGGCCAGTGGGAAAGGGGCCTGCAAACTGGACTCCAGGGCACTGCGCCACATACCGGGCATCTGGGTACCAACCAGCAGCAACAGCAGCAGCACCACCAACACCCCCCGCGCCAGACGCTTGTTGAAAATCATGAACAAATCAGGCTCTAGACCTTGTTGAATAAGCGCAGGCAGCTATAAATAATAGAGTAATTTACATTAATCAAACACACGGCTTTGCCTACTGCGCTTCAAGCTCACGGGTCTTGAGCACGATGAAATACTCGTAAATGGAGCGCAATATTGCGTAGGTCAACCCAGCCCGGCCATCCAAGAAGCCGCGTTTAAAGACGTAAAGCAAGAGAAACATTGCCACTGGGCGGAGTGGCAAACGGTAGTAAATTTCCTTTTGATGGAACCGTTTTTCGTTCAAGTTTTTACTGAACAGTGCCTTAGCGAAACTAAATTCCCCCCCTTGTCTACGGTTTGCAACAATCTGCCCCGCCTCAAAAGTGCTGTAGCTGTTGTGCTTATCAATCCAATGCGACATCCCTTTACTAAATGGGAAGTGATTGAAATGTGCGGATATGTCGCCTATTGGCCCATCGACCACTGTCACTGGATTAGTTAACCGCTCATAGCGAATATTTGCAGGTTTAAAAAGGCGAATATTGAAGGGCGATGGTGTGACGTGTTTTAACCAAGTGCCCATGAAAAAATCACGCCGCCTTACGCGGAAAGCCGAAAAAGATTTCGGATCAGCTACTGCTGACTTGATTGCATCAAGCAATTCTGGCGTCATACGTTCATCAGCATCGCTGTAATAAACCCAATCGTGCTTGAACTTGATGTTCTTCAGCCCCCAGTTTTGGTGCGCAGCCCAGTTATCAAAAGGGCGTTGAGTTACTTTTGCACCAAACTGCTCGGCTATTTGAACTGTGGCGTCGGTGCTAACCGAGTCATAGACGTGAATGTCATCAGACCACGCCATGCTCTGCAAACAACCAGGCAAATCCTGCTGTTCATTTTTGGTCAAAATAATCACAGATATTCCACTCATCCCATTACCTTTTGTTTATTTCTGACGCCAATCTGTTTCACAGGAACACCCGCCCAAACGCACCACGACTCACTGATCGACTTTGATACGACACCCCGCGCAGCAATGACAGACCCCTCAGCCACCGTCACCCCCGGCCCCACAAAAGAGTCAGCGCACAGCCACACACGCGCACCAATGGCGATGGGATCCGTAATTAACTGAAAGTTAGCACTGTTGAAATCATGGCTGCCTGCACACAGGTGCGTGCCCTGCGAAATCACGGCGTAGTCACCAATTTCAATCTTGTCCATGCAATAAACGTTGGTGCCATCGCCAATACCCACGAAATTACCTACAGTCAGATTCCACGGAGCCCACACCTTGACGGACGGGTAAATGTGAACCTGATGCCCCAGCGTCGCACCAAAGGAGCGCAACAAAAAGTTGCGCCAGCCATGCAAGGGGCGTGGACTTGGCCTGAACAATAGCAGCCAAACCGTATTCCATAGCTGACGTCGCAAGCGGTGCACCAAACTGAAAGATGGCCCGGTGTAGGGGTCGTTACCCTGAATGATCATTGCTGCTTAGCCTCATGAATAATCTCCAGCAGACGTTCAGCCGCCCGCTGCACATGAAAGCGGTTCTGAAAACAAGGCACTGTTTTGGCCTGTATGGCGGCAAACTCATCAGCGCTCATTGCCAGCCAGCGGGTAAACAAACTCTGTGTGCCAGCCAGCGTGTCGTCGGCCACTAGGCCTGCGCCATCGGCCTCAATCTCGCGCCAGATGTTGACCTTGTTGCTGATCAACACCGGCTTGCCACACGCCAGGGCTTCGGCCACCACAATGCCAAAGTTCTCTTGGTGCGAAGGCAACACGAACACTTCAGCTGCATAAAACGCACCCCATTTCATGTCGCCTTGCAACATGCCCGGCCAAGTGATGCGGTGGGCAATGCCCAGCGCTGCGGCCTGCGCTTGCAGCTTGGGCATCCAACCCGTTTGGTCTGGCCCGGCTATGACCAGTTGCAGGGAATCGTCTTGCTGTGCGGCTTTGGCAAAAGCCTCAATGAGCAGATCACAACCCTTTTTAACGTGGATACGGCTTAAGTACAAAGCGATGCGCTTGCCCGCCAGATGCGCGTGAGAAGCTATGAATTTGGCAGCAAGTTCAATGCCATTCGCAGGTGGATCTGAAACGCCATAAGACGTTACTGCCTCATTGGCTTTGTAGAGCCAGAAAGATTCACGCGCCAAAAGTTTTTCATCTTCACAGGTGAATATGACGCGCCGTGCATCGCGCAGGACACGGTATTCTGCCCACGGCCAATAGAGCCATTTCTTTAAGTGTTTGAGTGGGTAGGTGTGTTTGAACCACGGGTCAAGCATGCCGTGGGAGAAGACAAAGTATGGTGTCTTTGAGCCAGCCAGTGCGCGCCAAACGGCAAAACCGATGTACTGCCAAAGGCCATTGACAATGACCGCGTCATATTGCGCCGCATTGGCGCGCAGCCAAGGCAAAAGCTTTGGGCAATAACCATACCCCGCATGGGATGGACCCAAAGCGAACACCCTGGTTAAACCTGTGTCGCCCAGCCACGGTGCATCAGGCGCGTCACCACAAACCACATCAACCGAGTTACCCGCTTGCAAGACAGGGTGATGGTGCTGACGAATGCCCTCAATAGGGCCGCCGCCTTTGGGATTGACTGATGATATTACGTGGAGGATTTTCATGTTGAAAATTTCCAATTTAATTAGGAATATACTTGTCGCCAAACAGAATCCAAACAAGGCGATCTGGCATTAAGTTGAGTAAATGGATAAACACATAATATGAAGTTGCATTAGCTAGACCAAAATGTTTTTGACGAAAATAGAAATTAATGCGTGGATGATTCCCAAGTGGTGAATAGAGTTTTTCGAATCGCTTCAGTATATTGACTCCCCACAGGCGAACACGGCAAGCATTGTTTCTGTCGCAACTGCCAACTGCAATGCGTGTTGTGAGTACTGGAATACCTTGCTTTTTCGCACGCAAGCCGTAGTCCACATCACCTAGGTCATGATAAAAATAGGGATCTAAATTACCTAATTGCGAGAACACAGTTGCTGGCACCAATACCACATTGCCATTCATGTTGGTAATGGTCTGTGTCATACCATTAGGTACCAGAAGATGTTTGGCGTTATCAGTACCACCATACAAAATCTCTGAGCTATTATGTGCCTCAATTATTCCAGAAATAATGGCATTGTTTTTATGCATGGCAGAACATGATAAAAGCTCAGAAAAACAACCTGCATAGAGCACAACGTCATCATTGAGCCAGAGGTAGTGTGAAAAGTCACCAAATGCGGCACTAGCCCAGGCCAAATGCATGCCACGATTCCAAAACAAATCACCACTGCCCGAGATTACGTGAACACGCGGAAACTCTAACATAACCGCATCTGGCGTACCGTCAGTAGACAGGTCATCAACAAGAAAAACATCTATGTGTTGATTAAATTCAAATAGCCTTCGTAAACAACGTAATGTTGTGGCGCGTCTATTAAAACAAGTCAATAGTACAGCAATATTAATCATAGGTTGAATTTCGAGATATCTTCTAAATTCTCAAATACCCGTTTCTTACCAGTACTTAGTATTTTGGCGGGATAGCCACCAACAATGGTGTACTGAGGAATATCTGTGTAATCATGATTGCATATGCTGTTTGATGCACATATGAAGTTATCGGGTGTATTTGTTGACTTCATGACTGTAATTCTGTTGCCAAACCAATTATATGAACCAATTATGATTGGTGATGATAAATCATCAACTTTATTAGTATTTAAATCTCTTATGTAATGAAAATTAGAATCAAAAATCTGACACTCCCAGCTAAAATCAATTTCATTACCAAATGTTATTGATTTACAACAAAATATCTTTGTTAGCGCACCTATTCTGGCTTCACGTCCAAAGTTAACAACTGCACCCTTTTCCACACGCAATAAACAACCATGACCGATTTCGGTCGTACCATTAAAAACAACAAGGCCCTTTATATCGATGATTGTTGTACAGCGTGAAAACATATCAGAACCACGCCCGCCAATTTTTATCAAACCACGACGCAAATCCATGCTGCGAAGTGAAATACTTCCAGTTAAATTTTCAAAACGAATACCATAATAAAAATCAAACGGTAAATAAATTGCCTGGCCAAATGGAAGCATTTTAAAATTAAAATATAGAATTGCTATCCAATTGTGTGAGAAGATTTTTTTAAATAGACTCATTTGATATATTCGTTATATTCACCAATAACAGGCATCTTCAACCTTCATGGCATTTTTGGGGCGTTCACTTTCATCAGGATAGACCCAATGCTCATTAAATAGATCAACATAATTAATGTTGATTGTTTCATTTGGTCTGTAATGCCACTCGCGGTCATACTGCTCTTCCCATCTTTTACCTTTTATGCCAAATAGCAGTTGCGTGCCACCACCGAGGTGTACTGCTTTCTTACCAATTCGTTTAACATGTGCTGCTAGTGGTAAACCATAAGCCCCACACCCTAGTATACAGACATCAAAATCAATACTTGATATTTTGTCTTCCATATACTTTAATGCTTCAAACCAATCTTTATATGGGACTTGTGTACCTGCGACCGACTGAACCGCACGTAATGTAATCAAATTAAAATCTGGTAGGATATTTGGATTATCAAACAGCTGATGCCGCTTTTCATATTGGCTTGAAATTGAGTAATCGAATGGGTGGACAACTAGTACCTTTTTTCCTTTTAAGGCAGAAGTCCACGGGCGTTCAACAAAGAATGGATAGAGAGTTTCAAGTTGAACTTTAACAACATCATCCCTTAAAGGCATGAATTTTTCATAATACTGAAATGAACCTAACATATCAATAAATGGAATATCCTCTAGATACCGAAGAGAGAATCTCTCACTAGTATCTCTGCATGGCGGATATATTCCAGAGAACAAACTCATTGTTAGAAAATGATCCTCATTCCACCATGGGGTATGAGTATTATCACGAATGTATGAGACTAACTTTGACAATAAACTAGCATTATTTGCAACGCATAAATAATTGTTAATGCAATTCAATTCAGTGGTGCCGAAACGTGAAATCATACATGGCTTCGCACCGTTAAGCAATAAACGAATATTTTCATTAACTATATTTCTGTCCATTTGACACGCAGGATTAAGAAATTGTTTCATGAAAATAATGCGGTAACTTTTCTTCAGGGCTCTTATTAAAATATCTTTAAATTTCATTTATTGCCCTTGTCAAAAAATACTTCTTTATGTTTTGGGCTCGGTGAAATAATATCGACAATCTTCATTGTGATCAAGAATATTAATACAGTTTCGAAATACGTTCTTAACACAAATCTAAATTCATAAACAAAAACATGCCTATCATTAAAGTAATTTATTATTATCGTAAAAAGTAAAAAGAACAAGTATGAGAAAACTATGTTTTCATTTTTTAAATCAACCAATGAATCAAACATTAAAAAAATTATAAAAAATAATGGAAATATAAGCAGTATGTACCAATAACCAAAGATCGCCATACCGACACCTGGCATACTACTTATAATTGCAGAACCTAGCTGACTTGAACTATTTATCGCCAATCCATATAGATAATCACCGATTGAATAATTAGCTGCATATATTTTTCCACCAATATCAACATTGAAAAAAGAAAGAATTACATTTGGCATGAACGCTATTGTTTGTTGTAGCATTTCGGCTTGCATTTGCTCATTTTGATAACCAATTTCGTTCGCGTAATATAGGCAGTTATCTGAAATTTTTAAATTTACGAGACGATTCAAAATAATATTACTTAGATAGCTCTCATTCCATTCGTATGAATAGAATGGATTATTATTGATTGCCAGCAGTGTTTCATTTTTTGCGGCATTTAGTTCGCTCTTGTTGTTGTAGGTATCAATTGTTCTGCTTAGAAAATCAACTGCTGAAAGTTCAGTTCGCTCACCCCTAACTATGACCATCGCCTGTGCAATATCAACCATTGGACCTGTAATCACAATAAATGCAGCTACAATTAGTATGAGCTTCTTCGGAGAAATTACAGACCGAAGAGTAAATTGTTGTAGCAGTAAGCTGTAGCAAAATAAACCAACTACAATAAAAATGCCTGAGAAAAGTACAGTCCTCCAGTTACTAGCGATTGCAACAAAAAATACAAATATAGAATATGCGACCACATATTTTATTGTTTTACTAGGTCTTTCTGGCTGAATCTGTCTATATTTTGGACTTAGTATTATTAATGGCATCCATATGTAACCAGATAAGATTGTCATCACATAGTATAGTGGGCTGCGATCTGCAGTTTCCATATCCCAAATTCCCATAATAAAATAACTATAAAAACTTGAAAACAAGCCAAGCAAAGATGTTACCCAAATAATGCGATCAGTCGGCGTGTTATAAAAAATTGTTTTTCGCAATATGATTCGAAAAATATTTTTTCGCCGCGTAAACCCTGTGTAACATTTATGTGTTGCTGTAATTGCAATCGCGAACATTAGGTGATGAAAAAAAGTTATAACAGGAATTCTAAGATTGAATGTTACTGGCTTGAATTCAAAAAGAGTAAATGGCAATGGTAGTAAATATTGAAATACCGACATGCCAAGTATCATTAAGAATGAAACAGGATAGTTCTGAAGATTATATGGCGTTAACAACATTGTTGATAATAAAAACCAACCTGCCAGAAGCGATACAGATCCAATAATATTTTCGAAGCTGAAAAAAAATATTATTTCAAACAAGATGGAAATCAGTAGGAGCTGACTTGCTTTAGATTTAAATATTGATAGTGCACTTGTCATTTAAATACCACGCTCAAATATTCTTCCTGCAACTATATCTGTTAGTTTGCTGTTATAGCGGTAACCATAAGCAGACCAAGTAAATTGATTTACAACGTCGCCCGAATAGGCTCGTTGTCCAACCTGCGTCTTTGCGAGTTCAAGAGCTTGTGCAATGCATTTTTCAAGCTCTTCCTCCGTCAATTCCTGCATTTCTATAACCCATTTTTTTTCATCAAGAAATCGCTGCATATCTCTGCCGCCAGTATTCTGCGAGCACACAATGGGTAGCCCACATGCAATTGCTTGCGCTTGAACCATTGCAAAACCATCTTGTCGTGACGGCAAAACAAAAACTTTTGCCTGGGCGTAATATTTAACAAGCTCTGGTTGATTAACCGAATCAGTATGCACCATATTGGGGCGGTCGGGGAAAGCCAAGTCCACAATAGAACCAACATGTAGCAGTCTATATTTTTTATATTCACAGACTTTGACTAGTATGTCATACCCTTTTTGATAGCTCCATGCACCCACAGCAATTAAATCAAAAGGTTGATTTTTTGTAAGTACTGTTGGTCTAAACATTGATAAGTCGACACCATATAGATTCTGAATTAATTTTTTTTCTTCAACACCTCTTTCTATAAAACTCTGCTTAACGTGATCAGATGCGATGGCAATATAGTCAGCCAACGCATAACCGCGTAGTGAGCGTTCCGTAAAATAGGCTGGTTGTCTTTTTAAACCGGGTATTTCAGCTAATATTCTCTGTTGCTCTTCAATATGTTTGCTACCCCACTCTAAAATGGTAACAGCACCGAATTTTAGTTTTGCAGCTGCAAAAGATTTTTTGTAAACTGTGCCAAGAGCAATATAAACATCACATGGTCTCATAAACCAACTCATATAGTAATCTAATATTATATGACTTAGTTTAATTGACCAATATGCACCCTTAGATAACTTAATAAATGCGAGAAATGGCAGCATTATTGTAATCAGCGAATGACTGCACTCACGTTTCAATCCAAATTGAATAGCACGTTTGGTAGGTACATAAGAGTAAAACCGTACATCATGACCCAGGTCGGATAGTTCACGAGCCAAGTCCAATAGGTGAAAACGGTGTGAGGCTGCAATATTGATTTTCATAGATTGAACGCTTCAATGTATGCCAAATAATCATTGCCTAGAAGCGCTTCAATGCACAGATCGGTGTGCACTTGCTTGCGCATTCTGAGTAGTTTGGCGGGATTGCCTGCAACTATTTCCATGGCTTCAATATTACGTGCTACAACAGACCCTGCCGCACAGATTGCACCATGCTTAATTTTTTGGCACGATGGTAATATAAAAACCCTTGTTGCTAGCCAACAATAATCTTCTATATCGATTCCATAGGATTTGTGCTCCCAATCGGGTGAATCCACTTGATGACTGATGGTTAGTATTTCAACATCTGCACCAATAATGACATGACTCCCTATAGTTACCCGTGCACGCAAGTCGAGTCGATCAGTTTGAATTGAGCTATGGTCTCCAACCTTGAGATTGCTGTTTGCTTTTTTTGCCAACTTATAAGGTAAGGTAACGCATTTACCAACAATCGCACCATTTTTTCTAGCTAACCACACAATATAGCTATTCCGTAAATAACTGATGTAACGAGGAACTAGGCCTGTGATATAGTGGGTTTTAGTTCGGGCAGCTATATTTCGCTGATACTCTGTCAATTTCTTTTTTTGCATGGTATTAGAAATTTTTAAATGCGGTGGCAGTCGGTTTGTGAAGTATGGCTTTCAGATAACCGGTCCAATTATCTTGGATGAGCTGTAAGGTGTTGTTGATTGCAATGTAGAGCATGGGCAGTTCAGTCAAGGCAACAATCAGCCCTGCGCCACCAATACCCGTAAGCGGAAGAGTCAAAAAACACAGGCCTAGGCTAAACGCTGCAGAGGCAATAAACGCCAGTGTTATCTTCTGATGCTGGTTGGTTGCCATCAACACAACCCAACTGGTTTGCCAAAGCACATTGAGAAATGTGGTTAGCAATAGCAGTGCAAATAGAAAATGGTTTTGTACGAACGCATGGTGCGTCCAGAAGCCAACAAACCATTCACCCACTACTCCCAGCAGGGCTACTGCGGCAAGGGCAATCCAGAACGTGATGTTTGACCCTTTGCGGTGCAGTTGCCGCACCAGATCCATTTGCTTTGCTCCGTACGCTGTAGATATTTCGGGCCAAACAGCTTGATTGAGCATGGTGATGACTTGCACCAATAGGCGGGTTAAAGTCCGGTAGGCTGAAAAAATCACCACGGCAGCTGAACCCAGTGTCATACCAATAATGAGCACCATGCCTTGCAAACTAAGCGCCAGACCCAGTGGGAAGGCCATGAAGGCAATTGCTGGTTTGAACAAGTTGCGCACTTGTTGAATCGTTGCAGCTTGGGTGCCTAGATAGAGCCACCCCACCTGTTGCCGCAACACAACCCACAATAGCAACAGTCCAATAAACCTCGTAACGAGGGTGGTTATAGCAATGATCAACACACCGCTACCCAATAAGAGTGCCAGCATTGAGAAAATCCATTCGGCCAGCCGCACCGTATTGCCCATGACTGTGCCATAGGCATAACGGCCCGCCGCACGAAAAGCTGCGCTGAGTACGCCGCCTTGCAAGCCGACTAATACGTACAGCATTAAAACTGCCAGTGTTTGCTGGGTCTGCGATTCACTGATGTGGCTTATTGAGAACGTGGCATTAACGGGCACGGCATAGATGATGGCGGTAAGTGCGCCCCCAACCAACACTGATACACCACTAATGAATAGCCAGATGCTTTGATAGACCTCTAATGCACCTTGCCTGTCGCCTTTGGCAACCCGCATGGTCATGTCGTTAGCAGCCACTGACGCAAATCCAATATCGCTAAGGGCCAAGTAGGCGGGTATGGCACTCAAGATAAGCCATTCACCATAAAGCGCAACGCCCCAGTAATGCAAATACAGTGGCACGCTCACAAGTTGAATGGCGATGGTGATCAACTGCCCGTAGGCATTGGCCCCCAGGTTGCGAAGTAGTTTGGCTTTCAGGTTGGCTTGCACCATTTAATCCTGCCCAAACAAATCTCGGCTGTAAACCTTGTCTGCCACGTCGCTCAGGTCTTGCGTCATGCGGTTGGCCACAATCACATCGGCTTCTTGTTTGAATTGCGCCAGGTCATTGACCACGCGGCTGTTGTAAAACTTGTCTTCTTTCAAAGCGGGCTCATACACGATCACTTCCACGCCTTTGGCTTTGATGCGTTTCATGATGCCCTGGATGCTGCTGGCGCGAAAGTTGTCGCTGCCCGCTTTCATCACCAGGCGGTGGATGCCGACCACCGGAGAGCCCCCACCCCTGCCCTCCCCCAGGGGGGGAGGGAGTTTGGGTGAGGCCTGCCCAACGGGCTGGGGGAGTTTTTTCAGGATTTCGGCGGCGCAAAAGTCTTTGCGGGTGGTGTTGCTGTCCACTATGGCTTGCATGATGGTTTGCGGCACGGCTGCATAGTTGGCCAGCAGTTGTTTGGTGTCTTTGGGCAGGCAGTAGCCGCCGTAGCCAA
>JAVHQF010000174.1:0-2411 GCA_036170995.1 Sideroxydans sp.
AAATAAATGAAAAGCGCATTATTCTGGCTGTATTTTACTATCATCGCCACAATAACAGCCTTCACTCCCTCTCGATTGTGCACGAGCTGTCTATCCACTTGATTCGTAAAGTATAAATGCTTATTCGGCATGATGGTATACGGTTTTTTCGGTGTTTACAGGCTTGCGCGCACGGAGCCCGCGACGAAATTTGAGAACGTTACTAGATCATCATCGACGCTGGCTTTTTCGAGCGCTGCCATATAAGCAGCTCGATCCTCAACATGAATCACTGTCCAAGGGTACCCTCCCGAGGCAAGCATCAAATTCATTGTAAAACGAGCCATGCGTCCATTCCCATCCATATACGGATGAATGAAGCCGAATAGCCAGTGACCCAGTACTGCGCTTACAAACGCATCGGTTTCCTCGGCCAGGCACTCACGCAAAGCTTCCATTCCATCTCGCACATAGTCGAAGTGTGGTGGAGCATGTAACGAGCCCCGCAGGAAGACCATATGACGACGATAGCCCACCAGATCCCTGCGCTCGAGGATGCCTGCATCGACAGACGGGCCAAATAGTTTCTGGAACCACGCCTGATGTCGCTCGTAGAATAACTGAGCAGCGAAGCTAGGTGTTGAGGCTTTCATCGCGTACGCTTGTCCAGCATCTTCTTTGACTAACTGAAATGCGTCCAGATAGCCTCGAGCAGCCATCGCATCGATTTGACGTTGATCTTGTGGATTGCCGGCGGGATCCCACTGCTCCTCAGCGACTCTGAGGATGAGCTCTGGCGTTACCCGGTAACGCTCAATGGAGAGGCTGTGATATGCATCCTCAACCCGTATGGCGTCAACTCGTGCCAGATAGTCGTCTGTCGACATTTCCACCCTGGACTGCAGTGGGCGGTTTGCCAGCACGGCGTCACGATGTTGTGCCCAAAGAACTTTGATGCGGTTGTACAGCGGAGATCTGCCCGGGGTGCCGAGTTGATAAACGGGTTCGCCCGCAAAGGGGTCGTCATCAACTTTGAGCGTCGTTTTCAGGCCGGACAGTTGCCGTAGGATGCCCTCGGCAAACTCGGCGCGGCCTATCCGACGATAAGCCGAGACAAGGCGCGAAACACCGGTCGCATTGATATCAACGAGGGCCGCTATCGTGCTGGGATCGTCGACCTTTCCCATGACGATCTGAACTTCGCGGGCATAGTCCTTGAAGTACCTCGGATTCAACATCACGAGGCAGTACGGCGCAGACATGCACCGCACCCCCATCAAGGATTCTTGATCTTTTGGTGCAGGAAAACTTTTCCCGCCCGGATAAAGCGCAACACTGTGACCGAAAGCCAGCTCCTGAATCTGGCTTTGGTTTACCGCAAGCATCACGTTGACTTGCTTTGGAACGACGTTGTGGTGTGCTTGCCTGAGCAAGGAGTGCTCGGCGGTCAGGCAATAATCATTGCCAAAACGCTCTGTCAGATAGCTGGCAAGGTACTCCCAATAATTGGCGAAAAACGGTGTGGTATCGCCAGGCTCAGCTAGCGGATCGGAAACAAAGTACCAACCCTTCAGGATTTCCCGTAGGTAGCCTCGCTCAAGTAACAGCACGCGGGTCGCATTCTTGATTTGTTTGCCACGAACAACGCCTTGCTCGGACCCAAGCACTTGATGGAGCTCGGTCAATGCCTTGGCTAACTTCTGTTGCTCGGTCAATCTAGGGCGAGCCATACGATTCCTCATGTTTTCCTGCCAATAATCCACATTGTTTGGCTAGAACAATCTACATGCTTTGATTGAATAAATCAACATGTTCTATTTTCTAAAACAGTACTTTGCCCAGTCCATGCCAGAGTTCACGTAATTCGCTCAGAGTCCCATGAAACATGGTTAGCGCAAGTAGCTTGATTCCCAACTTCAGAACCGGATTTGCTTGAACTTTGGCTAGATAGCGATAGGCAATCCTGATCTCATCTTTTGTCAAAGCCCTGTCCCGGGGTTGAAACTTGGCTATTAAACTCGGTCGAACTTTCTCAGCAGGATTCTCCTGGTTCTTGCCGCGTTCATTGGCATACCTATACCGTCATGGTAGCCATATCGCCCAAGCGTCAGCGTTTCCTGTCGGCAGTTGATTCGATAGTTGTACCTAAACGTGATCAAGCCAGAGGGAGCAACCGCGATGTACAGGCCATCGCGGTCTTATACCAGCGTTTTTACCATCAACAAAATCATTCTCGTCGTTGCCAGACGTTGCTAGAGCAAATCAGACAAAAACAAAAAAAGCCCATGAAATACATGGGCTTAATTTGCGTTTGTTGCTAGACGTTGCTAGTGCTTGCTGGTCTCAGAATCATTCCCACTCGATTGTGCCCGGCGGCTTTCCTGTGATGTCGTAGGTAACCCGGTTGATGCCGCGGATTTCATTGATGATGC
>JAVHQF010000175.1:0-2374 GCA_036170995.1 Sideroxydans sp.
CATGCTGGATCAGCTACTCAAAAGGTTAGGATAATCTCCCCAATCCATCCAGCCCCGCCTGACTGCGCGGCTGGATGTGGCTTCAAGCACAAGGCACAGGAGCATTGGCATGAACGACAACATCACCATCAGCACTTATCAATTCCTCAAGCGATTCCCGACGCCGGAATCCGCCCGCGCATATCTTGAATCACTTCGCTGGCCACAAGGTGCAATCTGCCCAGCCTGTGGGTGCGTGGAGCGCATTCAAACGCGCAAGCTGGCCGGTTATTTTCGGTGTCTGAACTGCAAGACGGATTTCACTGTGCGAACTGGAACCATCATGGAGCGGTCGCATGTTCCGCTCGATAAATGGCTATTTGCCATGTATTTGGTTTTGACGGCGCGAAAGGGCATTTCTTCTGTTCAACTCTCCAAGGAACTCGGCGTGACGCAGAAGACTGCATGGTTCATTCTCCAGCGTATCCGCGAGGCTTGCGGTAACGACAAAGACGATGACGACAGCAACGGCTTCCTGCGTGGCATCGTTGAGGCGGATGAAACGTATCTCGGCGGTAAAGAAGCGAACAAGCACGAACACAAGAAGCTAAACATGGGACGGGGCGCAGTCGGCAAGACTGGCGTACTTGGTATGCGCGAGCGCAATGGCCATGTCAAGACCGTGGTTCTGAACGGCACAACTGCACCAGAAATACTCGGTCACATCTTCGCCAACGTGGCACCAGGATCAATCATCATGACGGACGAACATGCCTCATACCACGGCCTGCCGCCGCTTGGCCTGTTTACTGATATTCCCTCCTACGACCATCGTTCCGTAAATCACAGCGCCAAGGAATTCGTGAACGACATGGCGCACACCAACGGAATCGAGAGCGTTTGGGCGCTGCTCAAGCGCGGGTTTTATGGGACTTACAGGGACTTATGTATATAATTCCCTAAAATAACACTTTTGAAAAGGGGTCAACTCCGTATCATCATCCTTAACCGATATTAACCGATAACACTTTGGTTGCAAATTAACTGTGAGAAGGATGGGTGATGAACGAACAAAAAAGTAAATCGTTAGCTGAAGCACTGAGTCAGATTGAGAAACAGTTTGGCAAGGGTTCTATCATGCGGCTGGGTGAAAATGAAGTCGTGCCCGTAGAAGTCGTTTCGACAGGTTCATTGGGTTTGGATATTGCCTTGGGCGTTGGTGGTTTGCCGCGTGGCCGTGTCATTGAAATCTATGGCCCGGAGTCATCGGGGAAAACGACCCTGACACTTCAGGTTATTGCAGAAGTGCAGAAGTTGGGCGGCACCGCAGCCTTTATCGACGCTGAGCACGCGCTCGATCCGCAGTACGCACAGAAACTCGGCGTGAAAGTTGAAGACCTGATGATTTCGCAGCCAGACAACGGCGAACAGGCACTGGAAATCACTGACATGCTGGTGCGCTCAGGGTCGGTGGATATAGTGGTCATCGACTCGGTAGCTGCGTTGACACCCAAAGCAGAGATCGAGGGTGAAATGGGTGATGCACAGATGGGCTTACACGCCCGCCTGATGTCACAAGCCTTGCGTAAGCTGACAGCCAACATCAAGCGTTCAAACACGATGGTCATTTTCATCAATCAAATTCGCATGAAGATTGGCGTGATGTTCGGCAATCCGGAAACAACGACTGGCGGCAATGCTCTGAAATTTTATGCATCTGTGCGTATGGATATACGTCGAACAGGCGCAATCAAAAAAGGCGATGAAATCGTGGGTAACGAAACCAAAGTCAAGGTCGTCAAAAACAAGGTCGCGCCACCATTCCGCGAAGCACGCTTCGATATTTTGTACGGCCAGGGAATTTCGCATGAAGGTGAAGTAATTGATCTCGGCGTAGAACACGGGTTCGTAGAGAAAGCCGGTGCGTGGTACAGCTACAACGGCAGCAAGATCGGGCAGGGCAAGGATAACTCCCGTGAGTATCTGAAAGAACACCCTGAAATCTGTATTGAGATTGAAAACAAGGTTCGCAATCTGCTCGGCATAACAGCCGTTGCTGAAAAGACGATCGCCACTAAACCTAACTGATAAAACTGCACCCTCGGTGCAAATATCATTGATGCCACCTTACGAGGTGGCATTTTGCTTTGTTGTCTTACTGAAATGATTTACCGGAAATCCGGTGGTGGAGATATTCGAGAAAGTGATTAACGCAATGAACTAGCTGTAACGGAGGATGGATGATGTGGTGCATCAGCGCCAGCTTGATAAACTGGAAAATGACCTGTCCTACAAGCGTCTGAATAAGAAATAAAGCGTAGCCATGACCAGGCGCACAGTTGATGAAGCTCCCGCCACTAAGCGCGTAAACGCGTTGTAGTGGGGGTTTCTTCTT
>JAVHQF010000176.1:0-2369 GCA_036170995.1 Sideroxydans sp.
GTTGGCTGTTGGCTGTTGGCTGTTGGCTGTTGGCTGTTGGCTGTTGGCTGTTGGGGCGTTGAGGGTGATTGAGTGGTCATGGGTTAGGTTGTTTCTTTTCCAATTTCAAATGCAATTCTTCATTTTTACAAATGACTGTTCACTCTGCCCAGCCAATAGCTTGCGCGCCGTCGATGATGCGCAACCGCGAGCACTTGAATACATTCGCCTGCAATACGATACAAAACATTAAAGGGGAAACGCGCCAAACCCGCTTTGTGTATATCTGGCGCACAATCCACTGGGTGACTCATTGGTGCGGTGCAAATACGTTGGAGGGTTGCCTCAAACTCTAAAATGAAATCAGCGCCCAAACCCGCGACACGACTTTCATAGAAGGCAATGCTATCTAGATATTCACCCGAAGCGGCGGGGTGGAATTGGTAAATCATCGCAACAAGCTTTGTGCAGCCGCAAGCACCGCATCGGCCGATACCAACACTGCCGCGCCGCTATCAATATCCGCCGCACGGCGAGTGGCTTCATTGCGCCAATCTTCTGCAATTTCCGCTTCGGTTTGCGCATCCAAACTCTCGATCAATTTGTGCGCCAGTTGCGCACGTTCAATCTGTGGCAATCCTAAAACGGCATCTTCAATAGTGGCTGTAAGCATCACAAGACTCCTTTGAGTAAAGAGGTTGATATTCTATCCGAATGCGTTTCATCAGTCCTTTTAGTCACATTGGATAAAGTTCTAATAGACAAATCGCCCGGCCTATTCTGCGCGGGCGAGATGCTGGATTGGGAAGCGCCCACTGGCGGTTATTTGCTGACGGCCTGTTTCGCCAGCGGGCGGGCGGCTGGGTTGGGGGCATTGGCCTGGTTAATTAACCAAGCTAACTAGCACTCACCGCTTGCATTGACCTCCCACTATTGTCCTAGTTACAACGGGGATACTTTCCCAAGCAATCCGCTAAAATGCGCGGGCTTTTTTACTACAGGAGAATCCCATGAAGCAATACAGCAAACGTAGCGCCCTGATGCACTGGCTCATCTTCGTTCTACTCATCGTCGCCTTGTATCTGGGACATGAAGTGGCAGAGAGCAAAAATACAGCGGGTAAACTCTCAATGTACCCTGTGCACTTCATCATCGGCGACCTGATTCTTATTCTGACTTTGGTGCGTATTTGGTTTCGCAAGAAAGATGGCACACCTGCTGAAGCCAATGCGAATCCACTGTTAAACAAAATTGCTTCGTTCACGCACCTAGGATTAAATCTAGTCGTTCTGGCGACCGCGATCTCTGGCTTCATCACCGTGGTCACCTCGGGCTTGCTGGAAGCCTTCAAAGCGAATGACCCAAGCCTGATCCCAGACTTCCACAAAGTACCCGCCAAGGAATTCCACGAATTTTTCATCGGCACCTTAGTTCTGCTGGTGGTGTTCCACGTCGCCGCCGCGCTTTATCACCAATTCGTCGTGAAAGACAAGCTGCTGCGCAGAATCATGATCAGACGTTTTGAAGACTGATTGAGAAAATCTGTACCCGTAAAAAAGCAGGCTTTCGCCTGCTTTTTTCATTCGAAAAAAAATTCTACTCACCCGCTTGCTTTGACCGAAGCCGGTGAGCGACGGCAACGTTCAGAACAGTAACGTACCTGCTTCCAATCGCGCGCCAGTTTTTTCGCCACACAAACGGTCTGCCACAGACGGCACACTCCTTTTGTGGAAAATCTGATTTCGCGATCCCCTTTGGCATAGCGGCTTAGCGCAACAGGGGGAGCAAAAATTGCATCACTTGCGCGTCATCCGGCTCAACTGGGGTCGCAAAACTGTGCACCGTATGGCCATCCACCTCAATCAGATATTTGTGAAAATTCCAACTGGGTGCTTCCCCCGTCGCGCTTGCCAAGGCTTTGAAAAATGCGTTGGCGTGTTGCCCTGTGACGCTGGAGGGTTCGATCATGGGGAATTTCACTTTGTAGGTGAGTTTGCAGAATTTAGCGATTTCACCGTTGTTACTTAGTTCTTGGCGAAAATCGTTTGAAGGAAAACCAATCACGAGTAATCCCTGCTTTTGATATTTGCCATACAGTGCTTCGAGTTTCTCAAACTGGGGGTTGTATCCGCATTTGCTGGCCGTGTTCACCACCAGGATAGGCTTGCCTGCGTAATCGCATAGATTGATCTTGTTTCCCTGCAAGGTGGTAAGGGTGCGATCAAGTAAAGGGGTGCACGTCGCCGCATTCGCCAATGGGGAAACTGCCAGTGCCATCAATATCAACATCGTTTTCATCATCTTCTAATGTTAACCACGCGCCTTACGTTTAATGAAGCGCATCAAATTTCCCAAGACGGGAATCTTTTCATACAACTCTTCGGCTGCAT
>JAVHQF010000177.1:0-2360 GCA_036170995.1 Sideroxydans sp.
GCAGTTCACTCTCGCTATGCGCGATTGGCAGTTTTATTTCGGTTAGACGTAACATGGTTTTTGCAAATGTTATAACGCGATAAGCTGCTCAAGAAATCTTTTGGCAGCCTCTGCGTCTATGTTTTTCTCTGGGTGGTGTATGAGCTTGCTGATGGCTTTTCCTTCAAACTGACTAACTCCTCTGGAGTTTCTACCCGCCCAATGTTTCAGGAGAATGGTTGCTGCTAGCAAGCGTGCTTGGAACATAGAAATAAGCGCAGTTTGGATAGGCTTTCCGATTTCAATTCCAACAAAATAGAACATAAACACCGAACGCTCTTGGGATAAAAATTCCAGAATCTTATCTAGGTTGTAAGCCTTGGGATTCGAATCCAAAAGCATAATTTTGGTTTTTACATCCGTCTCGGTGAGGAATTCCTTAAAGTCTCTAGTGTAATCACCCAATGTATTTTCGGTTTTGAAGGCTGGTAGGTTGCGGTCTTTGCTTTGCAAAGCAAAAACCATTTCTTGGCGCAGACGTTCGTCTTCTCCTGCAATCAAATACTCAATCACACGACCACGTACATTGACATTTTCAATCATCGCAGCGATCAAAATTTCATTCTTAAATTGCGTTACCTTCGTATCAAGTTCTCTTTTTAATGTCACGCAGTCTTTTGACTTGGTGAACGCAAGTGCACGCGCTGGCGCAGCCAATATTGTACTTTTAAGAGCTGTTGTGACATCGAACTTACTTCCAGTTGGGCTGATATTGTTTGTGGCTTCAACTAAGCGTGCCAAATTTCCTTCAAATCCAATTTCGGTATGGATGTCAAACAAACGATGGATGTTCTCTGCATTGTTTTGAATGTCCGCAATCTCACGCAGGATGTCTGAACCATTAAAGCTGCCTTTAATGTTGTTCTCGCGCAATTGTTGTGAGCTGTGACTAATTTTTTTCAGTAAGCTGCTATTAGCTAACAAAACGATGTTTTTACTTGGCGTTACCAAACAAGAAATAAACGGGCGATCATCAAATTTTTGTAATCTAGATAACGATGCGACTGTATTAGAGAAACTCGACTTTTGTGACGCACTAAATCGAATAGCAAATTCAGCACAGAAGTAAACGGAGCGGTCTTTAATTAATTTGAACTCTGACACAACCCGCTTTGTCAGTTTCGCTTTATCATCAATGCCATCGTTCTTTTCAAGAAAGACAAGCAGTGCTTTAATGGAATTACTCATCGAATAGCCCTATGTTGGCAGCCGACTCGCCGCGATTCGTTTGATGTGATTTTTGAGCGGCCAAACTATTACGCTCCCAAAAATATCCGTCGTGATAACCCTGTATGGTTTTGTCTGCGCGAGCTTGCGCCAGTCGTTTAATCGCCATTTGGCAATATTCACTTTCTTGCTCTACACCTGAAAAATCCCGCCCCAATTTTTGTGCAACGACGCAAGTCGTACCCGAACCCGCAAAGGGATCAAAAACAAAATCTCCGAGCTTTGAACTTGCCAGCATTAACTTGGCAATCAGCTTTTCGGGTTTTTGTGTTGGATGGTCGGTGTTCTCTGGCATAGACCAAAACGGAATTGAAATGTCTGTCCATAAATTAGAAGGATGAGTCAGTCGATAATTGCCGTTAGCACTTTCTTGCCAGTCCTTGGGTTTGCCTGATTCGTCGCGATACGGTGCGATGATTTTCTTTTTTAACTTTACTGCATCAACGTCAAAGTAGTAGTCATTCGACACCGTACAAAACCAAATATCTTCGGAACAGTTTTTCCAATTCGCATTCGCACCTCGACCTTTTTCACGCTCCCAAGTAACTCTATTTCTGACAATGAAATACTTTTCCAAAATGGTTTGTACCGATTTTGAAGATTGCCAATCGCAACAAACATACAGCGACGCATTAGGCTTCAAACATCGGACTATTTTTTTAACCCAGCTTTCCAGCCACGTTTCGTAACTTGCCGAGGACGTTTTGGCAAACTTTTTTTCGCCGTACTGTTTGCTCAGGTTGTAAGGTGGATCAATGATTAACAGGTCGATAAATGTATCAGGCAGAAAATCAATGCACGCGAATAAATCTTGATGAATTATTTGGTTTTGAATGTCGTATATGGATGCGGGTTCGCGCAAGGTTATCGTCTGCTGTATGAGTGACGTTGCCTCATTGGCATGAATGGTAAGTGTTTGATTCCGTGGCGCACGCTGTTTGATTTGATGAACTAACATCTGAGCCTCCTTGTTGCTTTAATCCTTGTCCGTCATTTGACGAGATGCTTGCGCATGGAAATTGTTCCCCGCCGTATTGTTACGCCGCGCGTCTTTCAGGTAATTTCATATCCACAACTATCTCGTTGTAGGGCGC
>JAVHQF010000178.1:0-2354 GCA_036170995.1 Sideroxydans sp.
GCGTTGCTGTCGGCATTCAATATCCCCGTCGCGCGCACCATTGTCACCCACTCTCCTACCGATGCCTTGCTGATCGCACAACAGATGGGTTTCCCTGTCGCCATGAAAGTGAACTCCCCCGACATCTCGCATAAAAGCGATGCGGGCGGAGTGATGCTCAATCTGCGCAACGCGCACGAGGTACGCGCCGCGTATCAAAAGATCAGCGAGAACATCCAACTCAATCGCCCCGATGCCAAGATGGAGGGGGTCGCCATTGAGCCGATGATCATGAAGAACAATGGACGTGAAGTGATGATCGGCGTGACGACCGACCCTGCTTTCGGCCCCGTCATCACGTTTGGAGCGGGGGGGACGGCAGTCGAGATCATGGGTGACCGTGCAGTGGCACTGCCACCGCTCAATCGCTTCTTGGTGAAGGAACTCATCAACGACACCCGCATCGCCAAGATGCTCGGCAAATTCCGCAACATGGCACCCGCCAATATGGAAGCGCTGGAAGATGTGCTGTTGCGTGTATCCGAGATGGTGTGTGAGTTGCCCTTGCTGAAAGAGATGGACATCAATCCGCTTATCCTCGATGAGAACGGCGCGCTGGCCGCAGATGCACGCGTGGTGGTGGAATATCGCCAACCGAATGCAGACCGTTACTCTCACATGGCGATTTATCCCTACCCTGCCCACTTAGTGAGCGAATGGCAGTTGGCCAATGGCATGAATATCACCATCCGCCCTATCCGCCCCGAGGATGCGCAACTGGTGCAGCAATTCGTGCATGACCTGTCGGAAGAGACAAAATACTTCCGCTTTATGAACAGCGTGCAAGAACTGACCGAAGATATGTTGTCACGCTTGACGCAACTCGATTACAGCCGCGAATTGGCGTTGATTGCCGTAACAGAAGAACACAACAAAGAAATTCAATTGGGCGTAGCCCGCTACGCCATCAATCCCGATGGTAAAACCTGCGAGTTTGCCCTAGTGGTGGCGGATAACATCACTGGCAAAGGCTTGGGGCAAAAACTTATGCTGTCCTTGATGGAGGCTGCTCGCTCCAAGGGATTAGAAAAGATGGAAGGAGAAGTCCTCAGTCACAACTACAACATGTTGAAGTTAATGTCGCGCTTGGGTTTCAACGCAAAACACAGTCCAGACGACAGTACCATCATGCAGGTCAGCAAGTCGCTCTAAGTTCTTTCGATGTTAAGCAAACTCAATCCAACACAACGCGAAGCCGTTAAATACCTAGGTTCCCCACTACTCGTGCTAGCAGGCGCAGGCAGCGGCAAGACCGGCGTCATCACCCATAAGTTGGCTTACTTGGTGAACGAATGCAGCTACGCGGCACGCAACGTCGCCGCCATCACCTTCACCAACAAAGCAGCGAACGAGATGCGCGAACGTGTGGGCAAGCTACTGCCGGGCAACGCGGCCAAAGGCATGACCATCAGCACCTTCCACGCGCTGGGGATGAACTTGCTGCGTGAGGAAGCGCCGCTCCTCGGTTACAAGAAACAGTTCTCCATCTTCGACAGTGCCGATACAGGCAAGATCATCAGTGAGTTGTTGGGTAGCCCAGACAAGCAAGAGATACGTAGCGCGCAGAGTGTGATGTCTAACTGGAAGGCAGCCTTTCTTTCGCCTGAAGTGGCGACTAGCTTGGCTGAGAACGAAGAGCAGCAGCGCCATGCCCTGCTCTACGGACGTTATCAAGAGACCTTGCGCGCCTACCAAGCGGTGGACTTCGACGACCTCATTCGTCTTCCCGTAGAGTTGTTCAAGGCACATCCCGAGGCGCTGCAACGTTGGCAGCAACGCTTCCGCTACCTGCTCATCGACGAATATCAAGACACCAACGACTGCCAGTACCAGATGATGAAGTTGCTGGCGGGTGACCGTGCCGCACTCACGGTGGTCGGCGATGACGACCAAGCCATCTATGCCTGGCGCGGCGCAAGCACGGCGAACCTACACAATCTGCAGGCGGACTATCCCAACCTGCGCGTCATCAAACTGGAGCAGAACTACCGTTCCTCGCAGCGAATTCTGCAAAGTGCGAACCACGTCATCAAGAACAACACCAAACTGTTCGAGAAGAACTTGTGGAGCGAACACGGTCCGGGTGACCCAGTACGCGTGTTCGCCGCCAAGGATGATGAGAACGAGGCGGAGTCGGTGGTACTACGCCTGCTCGCCCACAAGTTCGAGCATCGCACGCGCTTCGCCGATTACGCCATCCTCTACCGTAGCAACCATCTGTCGCGCGTGTTCGAGGAACAACTGCGTACCCATAAAGTGCCTTACACGGTGAGCGGCGGCACCTCGTTCTTCGACCATGCCGAGATCAAAGACCT
>JAVHQF010000179.1:0-2341 GCA_036170995.1 Sideroxydans sp.
GCCAACACGGGCACGAACTCACGCTGTCCACCGCTCGCTGTTCCCTGTCCCCCAGGCAATTGAACAGAGTGCGTGGCATCGAATACAACTGGGCATCTAGTATTGCGCATCACAGCCAAGGAGCGCATGTCGGACACCAGATTGTTGTAGCCGAACGAAGCGCCGCGCTCACACACCATGATGGTGTCGCCGCCGCTGACTTCGCGCGCTTTATCCACCACGTTCTTCATATCCCACGGCGAAAGGAACTGCCCCTTCTTGATGTTCACTGGTTTGCCCGATTTCGCTACCGCATGGATGAAATCAGTCTGACGGCACAGGAACGCAGGCGTTTGCAATACATCGACAACGGATGCGACGGGAGCGATCTCGTCTTCATCATGCACATCGGTCAGCACGGGCACACCAATCTGTGCTTTTACTTTTTCCAGAATCTTCAAGCCAGCTTCCATACCAAAACCTCGGAAGGTCTTGCCAGAACTACGATTGGCTTTGTCGTAAGAAGATTTGTATATGAACGGTATGCCAAGCATCTGACATATCTCCTTCAATTGACCTGCCGTATCAATCGCCATCTGTTCGGATTCAATTACGCAAGGACCAGCGATCAGAAACAACGGCTTGTCCAAGCCGACTTCAAAGCTGCATAGCTTCATACCGATTCCTTATGTGCTACAGCAGCTGTGACGTAGGCCTCGAACAGGGGATGTCCATCACGCGGTGTAGAAGTGAACTCTGGGTGGAACTGTACCCCGACAAACCATGGGTGCTGACTTTTCGGCAATTCCATCATCTCAGGCAAATCTTCAGATGGGGTACGCGCCGAAATGACCAAACCTGTTTTTTCCAATGTGGGAACGTAATGATTGTTAACCTCGTAACGATGGCGGTGACGCTCGTTCACTTCATTGCCGTAAATACTGTGTGCCATTGTGCCTGGCTTGATTGGACAACGTTGCGAACCTAAACGCATCGTACCGCCCAAATCGGAATCCGCACTACGTTTAGCCACCTTGCCGTCACGATCCAGCCATTCAGTAATAAGAGCAACAACGGGATGCTCAGTCTCCAAATTGAACTCAGTACTGTTCGCATCCGCCATCCCCGTCACATGACGCGCATATTCGATAACAGCGAGCTGCATGCCTAGACATATCCCCAAGTAGGGGATCTTGTGCTCACGCGCATAACGGATGGCAGCAATCTTCCCCTCTGTTCCTCGCACACCAAAACCACCAGGCACAAGGATGGCGTCTAGGCTTTTCAAACAATTCGTTCCTTCAACTTCGATGACTTCAGAATCCAAGTATTCGATGTTCACGCGCGTCGAGGTATGGATACCTGCATGGCGCAATGCTTCGATTAAGGATTTGTATGACTCCGTCAGATCAACATACTTACCCACCATGCCGATGGTAATTTGATGTTTAGGATTTTCCTGCGCAGTAATGAGGTTGTTCCAAACAGACAAATCTGCTGGGGGAGCATTCAGTGCAAGTTCGTCGCAGATGATGCGATCCAAGCCCTGCTCATGCAGCACTTGTGGCACTTTGTAAATACTATCCACATCCCACATCGAGATGACGCTGTCTTCACGCACGTTGGCAAACAGCGATATTTTGGCGCGCTCGTCATCAGGAATTCGACGATCGGCACGACAAATCAATGCAGTTGGAAAGATGCCGATCTCGCGTAATTTCTGCACGCTATGTTGCGTCGGCTTGGTCTTTAACTCACCTGCCGTAGCAATATACGGAACCAGTGTTAGATGGACATACGCAACCTGATGGCGCCCCATGCGCAGCCCCATTTGGCGTGCAGCTTCAAGGAAAGGTAAGGACTCGATGTCACCCACTGTCCCCCCGATCTCAACGATAGCCACATCCGCTTTGCCATCCAAAGAAGCTGCCGCACCGCGTTCTACGAAAGCTTGAATCTCGTTGGTTATATGCGGAATCACTTGCACCGTCTTGCCCAAATATTCGCCGCGACGTTCCTTGCGAATCACGCTCTCATAAATCTGACCGGTTGTGAAATTATTGGCCTTGCGCATCTTGGCAGAGATGAAACGCTCGTAATGCCCCAAATCTAGGTCGGTCTCCGCGCCATCCTCGGTAACAAACACTTCACCGTGCTGGAACGGACTCATCGTGCCTGGATCGACGTTAATGTAGGGGTCTAACTTGAGCATCGTGACTTTCAGCCCACGTGATTCAAGGATAGCCGCAAGTGAAGCGGCGGCGATGCCTTTTCCTAAGGAAGAGACAACGCCCCCAGTAATGAATATGTACTTTGTCATGGGGCGCGATGATACCGTATAAGCCGTGTTCCCTCAAAGGAA
>JAVHQF010000180.1:0-11233 GCA_036170995.1 Sideroxydans sp.
AGTTTGCGTTCGCGGTCGCGGTTACGCAATTCCAAGCTCATATCGGATTCTTGTGTCGCGCGATCATTGGGGTCGGCAAATACGGTTGCCTCGTCTTGCATGGTATGCACTGTACGGTCAATATCTTGACTCAGTCCAAGTTTGATCTCATTCAGAACGCCTCGAAAGTGTTCGAGTTGCTTGGCGCTCATGTAAGCCTCGCCTTTTTTTACCTTGTATGGGGCGGATGTTTTGTTCGTTTGTACTGGCATTACGTCTATCTCCACAAGAAGCTAATTTTTTCAAGCGCGCTTTAATACCAGATAGGGGAACTAGCTGCAACAAAAAATTTAACTACAGAATATTAACGCCTTGTTTTTTAAGCATATCAATCAATACGATTAGCGGCATACCAATCAAGGCATTGGGATCATCTCCTTGAATACGTTGAATCAGTGCGATTCCAAGCCCTTCAGATTTTGCGCTTCCCGCACAATGATAGGGTTGTTCCTTGTGCAAGTAACGTTCAATCTCATCGTCCGTCAAATTTCGGAAGCTCACCTTGGTTTCAACCATGGCGGTTTGCATCTCTTTTGTGCGCGAATTGAAAAGGCTGACGGCGGTGAAAAAGTCCACTGTCTTTCCACGCATGGAGCGCAACTGACGAACTGCGTTGTCGTGAGTAATAGGTTTTCCGAGTTGCTCTCCTTCCAAAAGGGCAACCTGGTCTGACCCGATGATAAGGGCATCTGGGAATTGTTCGGCAACCGCTTGGGCTTTTAGTCTTGAAAGGCGTTCTGATGTCTGCGGTGCTGATTCGCCTGCCAATGGGGTTTCATCTACCTCAGGCGAGGTGGTTTTGAACGGAATTTGCAGGGTGGAGAGTAGCTGACTCCTATAGATAGAGGTCGAAGCTAGGATAATCGGCTGAGAATTCAAGATATTCCTTCGATGCATCTTTGACAGGGAAGGTCGGAATATATATCATGCGCGCCTCATGTTTGCACGGCCTTTAATTGACGCGATGGAATTTGCTGGAAACGGCAAGGTAATACGCGGCGAAATACCCTTTGAAGCGCTGCCTAGACTCGATGACATATTGCTTGATTCTGTTGGAACGTTGGTCTATGTGGTGCAGGGCAACCGTATAAATGATCGCAATGTTTTGGATGTCTCCTTGAATGGGATTGTGCGTTTACGTTGCCAGCGTTGTCTAGGTAATCTTGAATTTCCAATCGGGGTGTCTTCGCGACTGAAATTGGCATCTGCCGAAGAGCTGGATGCAGTAGATGATGAGGATGAAGGCGAATATATAGAAGCTTCGTCACAGTTGGATGTGATTGGGTTGGTGGAAGATGAGCTTTTATTGAGCCTTCCTTTCGCCCCTAGGCATCCAGACGGAGCATGTAGCCCGGTAAGTGAAAGTTTGAAGCAGTCAGCCAATCCATTTGCGGTGTTGGCTGGAATAAAGAAGAAGTAGTATTTATTGGTTTTAGTGAGGAGTAATCATGGCAGTTCAGCAGAATAAAAAATCCCCATCCAAGCGCGGTATGCACCGTGCCCACGATTTCTTGACAGCACCTGCATTGGCTATTGAGCCTTCCACAGGTGAGCCACATCTGCGTCATCACATCAGCCCAACTGGCTACTACCGTGGCAAGAAGGTAGTCAACACTAAGAGCGAATAACAGCTTTGTTCGATTTGACCATGCACCCCGCGCTGCGGGGTGTTTCGTGTACGAACATTTCTCGTTATTGAGGATCGCCCAGTGGATGTGACTATCGCAATTGATGCCATGGGAGGCGACCATGGCCTGTCCGTTACCGTTCCTGCGGCTGTAGCTTATCTGCACGACCATCCCTGTGACACCATCGTTTTGGTCGGTTTAGCAGAGGCCGTAGAAGACGCGTTGCGATCTGCTGGAATCTCTGGACAACACCCGAACCTTCGAATTCATCCTGCGACCGAAGTCGTCGGGATGGATGAGCAACCTCAATCTGCTTTGCGCGGTAAAAAAGACTCATCTATGCGAGTCTCCATTAACCTTGTCAAGTCAGAGCAGGCTTCAGCTTGTGTCAGTGCGGGCAATACTGGCGCTTTGATGGCCACCGCTCGTTACGTTCTGAAGACGCTCCCTGGAATTGATCGTCCCGCAATCGCTTCTTTCTTGCCCACTCATAAAGGCCAAGTTTGTATGCTTGACTTGGGGGCGAACACTGACTGCACAGCAGAGCATCTTCTGCAATTCGCCCTCATGGGATCTACCTTAGTAACCGCCTTGGAGCATAAACCCAGCCCAACAGTTGGCCTATTGAACATCGGCAGTGAAGACATAAAAGGCAACGAAGTCGTTAAACAGACAGCTGAGTTATTGCGCGGTAGTGATCTCAATTTTTATGGAAACGTCGAAGGCGACGATATATTCAAGGGGGTTACTGATGTCGTGGTGTGCGATGGTTTTGTGGGGAATGTCGCTCTGAAGACGGCCGAAGGTGTGGCTAAGATGATGGGCGGTTTCCTGAAAGAAGGCTTCAGCCGCACTCTGCTGACCAAAATCGCCGCATTAGTTTCTTTGCCTGTGCTCAAAGCCTTCAAGCATCGCCTCGACCATCGCCGTTATAACGGGGCTAGCTTCTTGGGGTTGAAAGGTATTGTCGTCAAGAGCCACGGTTCGGCTGATGTTTTTGCCTTCCAGTGTGCAATCGAGCGGGCGGCTGAAGAGGCACGTGGTGGCATGTTGCAACACATTAGCGAGCATGTTGAGAAATGGCATAACGCTCGTCAAAACACGATAGGAGAGGCGAGTTGATCTATTCCAAGATTGTCGGTACTGGCAGTTATCTGCCAGCCAAAACGGTGACTAATTTTGATCTTGAAAAGATCGTTGATACTTCCAATGATTGGATCGTTTCTCGTAGTGGCATCCAAGAGCGTCATTTTGCAGCAGATGACCAAAAATCTAGCGACCTAGCATTCGAGGCGAGCCGAAAAGCAATTGAGGCATCGGGCATCGCCCCTTCTGAAATTGATTTGATTATCGTGGCAACCACTTCGCCAGATATGGCCTTTCCAAGTACGGCGTGCATCTTGCAGGATAAACTGGGGATCACCAATGGGTGCCCAGTTTTTGATATACAGGCGGTTTGTGGTGGGTTCATTTTTGCCCTGAATACGGCCGACCTTTATATTCGAAGCGGACAAGCCAAGACAGCGCTCGTTGTGGGAGCAGAAGTCATCTCGCGCATGTTGGACTGGAACGATAGAACGACATGCGTTCTATTTGGAGATGGTGCAGGAGCGGTTGTTTTGAAAGCTTCCAAAGAGCCAGGCATCATTGCTTCCAAATTGCATTCAGATGGAAGCTACTATGATTTACTCAAGGCAGACCCCAAAATCTCAATGGAAGGTCAGGCAGTTTTTAAGTTTGCAGTCAATTCGTTAAGCAGTGTTGTTGAAGAATTGCTTGAGCAAGAAAACATGAGCGGTTCAGATATCGATTGGATGGTTCCGCACCAGGCCAACATACGCATCATTGAGGCGACCGCCAAAAAATTGGGGATGACCTTGGACAATGTTGTGGTTACGGTGGCGAATCACGGCAATACCTCGGCAGCTTCTATACCGTTAGCACTAGACACAGCCGTTCGAGATGGACGTATCAAACCGGGTCAAACCGTCATCATGGAAGCGATTGGTGGCGGATTCACCTGGGGCGCATCATTAATCAAGTGGTAGGTTTGAATATGACTAAATTCGCATTCGTTTTCCCCGGTCAGGGCTCTCAATCTAGTGGCATGATGAACGGCTATGCCGATTTTTCCGCAGTACGCGACACGTTCACAGAAGCCTCCGATGTGCTGAAACAAGATCTGTGGCAATTGGTTGCCGAAGGTTCGGATGCCGACCTCAACGCCACTGTGAACACCCAGCCCGTCATGCTGACCGCAGGTGTGGCTGTATTCCGTGCATGGCAATCTCAAAATGGTGCGAATGCGGCCATGATGGCAGGCCATAGCTTGGGCGAGTACACCGCATTAGTCGCTGCTGGTGCATTGACCTTAGCAGATGCGCTCCCACTGGTACGTTACCGCGCTCAATGTATGCAACAAGCCGTACCCGAAGGTGCGGGCGGAATCGCCGCTATTTTAGGTTTGGATGATGAGATGGTGCGGGTGGTATGTGCCGAAGGTGCCCAAGGAGAAGTATTGGAAGCAGTGAACTTCAATTCTCCAGGTCAAGTTGTGATTGCAGGAAACCGTGCTGCGGTCGAGCGCGGTATGGAATTGGCTAAAGCCAAAGGGGCCAAGCGTGCCATCATGTTGCCAATGAGCGTGCCTTCGCATTGCAGTCTGCTGAAAGGCGCGGCGGAGCAACTACGCGATTATCTGAAGAATGTCGCAGTTGCGACTCCATCCGTGCCAGTCCTACATAACGCCGATGTCGCTTATTACAATGATGCAGCTTCAATCAAAGACGCATTGGTCCGCCAACTCTATTCCCCAGTACGCTGGGTTGAGACTGTGCAGGCTTTAGGCAAGCGGGGCATCACCCACAACGTAGAGTGTGCCCCTGGCAAGGTATTGACAGGTCTGAACAAGCGCATCGACACCAACCAACAGGCAATGGCTATCAATGATGGCGAAGCCTTGAAAGCAGCGCTGGCTGCACTTGCTTGAGGATTAAAACATGACACTACAAGGACAGATCGCACTAGTCACTGGCGCTTCGCGCGGCATTGGTCAAGCTATCGCACTTGAATTGGGCAAGCAGGGCGCGATCATTGTGGGTACGGCGACCAGTGAAGTCGGGGCACAAGCCATCAGCACTTACCTGAATGCAGCTGGCATCAAGGGACAAGGTATGGCGCTGAATGTCAACGTCGTCACACAAATAGAACAAGTATTGGGCGCAATTCGCCAACAGTTCGGCGAAGTCTCAATTTTGGTGAACAATGCGGGCATCACTAAAGACAACTTATTAGCGCGTATGTCTGAGGAAGATTGGGACGACGTACTGGCCACCAACCTCAAATCCGTGTTCCGCCTGAGCCGCGCCGTTCTGCGCGCCATGATGAAAGCGCGTGGCGGTCGCATCATCAGCATCTCATCGGTTGTCGGTAGCATGGGCAATCCAGGTCAATCCAATTACGCCGCCTCCAAGGCGGGCATGACTGGCTTCACAAAATCACTGGCGCAAGAGATTGGCAGTCGCAACATCACCGTCAACTGTGTCGCCCCAGGTTTTATCGACACCGACATGACCCATGCACTGGGCGATGACCAACGTGCAAAATTGGTAGAGAACGTGCCATTGAAGCGTCTTGGAAAACCTGAAGATATAGCAGCGGCAGTGTCTTTTTTGGCTAGCCCCGCAGCGGCTTACATCACTGGTGTCACCTTGCATGTGAATGGTGGAATGTACATGGAGTAAGGCTTGTAGTTTGGAATTCTGCTTGAGTTTGGTAGAATACTCAGGCTTTTTTAGCACTTTAATCATAACGGGAGTAAAACAATGTCCACCAACGAACAACGTGTAAAGAAAATCGTCGCAGAACAACTGGGTGTCAATGAGTCCGAAGTCAAGAACGAGTCTTCCTTTGTGAACGACTTGGGCGCTGACTCGTTGGATACCGTTGAACTGGTGATGGCGCTGGAAGAAGAGTTCGGCGTTGAAATTCCTGACGAAGAAGCAGAAAAGATAACTACCGTGCAACTTGCACTGAACTACGTCAACGCGCATTCCAAGTAATTAAAGTCTTATCGTTCATTAACTTCCATATCGGAGTCCAGTTTGTCTAAACGCAGAGTCGTTGTAACCGGTCTGGGTGCCGTCACCCCCGTTGGGAATGATGTCGCCACCACATGGCAAAATATTTTGGCAGGCAAGTCTGGTATTGGTCGCATTACGCGTTTCGATCCCGCTCCATTTGCCTGTCAGATTGCAGGTGAGGTGAAGGATTTTGACGTAACTCAATTCATTCCAGCTAAAGACGCAAGACGAATGGATCGCTTCGTGCATCTTGGCTTGGCTGCTGGTATCCAAGCGTTCAAGGACTCTGGAATTGAAGTGAACGAACAGAATGCAGATCGTATCGGTGTTTGTATCAGCTCTGGTATTGGTGGTTTGCCGATGATTGAAGATACGCAAAATGATTATCTGGCTAGCGGTCCTCGCAAAATATCGCCATTTTTTATTGCGGGTACGATCATCAATATGATTTCTGGCAACCTTTCCATCATCTACGGTTTGCGCGGCCCTAACTTTGCTGTTGTATCCGCCTGTTCAACAGGCACCCACAGTATCGGTGAAGCGATGCGCATCATACAATACGGTGATGCGGATGTGATGGTCGCAGGTGGTGCTGAATCTGCGGTAAGTCCGCTAGCCATTGGTGGATTTTCCGCGTCGCGCGCACTTTCCACGCGCAACGATGACCCAACTACCGCTAGCCGTCCTTGGGATAAAGATCGGGACGGATTCATATTGGGTGAGGGAGCAGGTGTATTAGTACTTGAAGAGTACGAACATGCCAAAGCACGTGGCGCGAAGATTTATGCTGAATTGGCTGGCTATGGCGCAAGCGCAGATGCCTACCACATTACATCGCCCACAATGGATGGTCCCAAACGCAGTATGTTGAACGCTCTAAAAGATGCGGGGCTTACTCCAGCGCAAGTGCAATATGTCAATGCGCACGGCACCTCTACTCCTATGGGCGACAAAAACGAGAGCGATGCGATCAAAGCGGCTTTCGGTGATCATGCCAAAAAGCTAGTCGTTAATTCCACTAAATCAATGATTGGCCACTTGTTGGGCGGCGCTGGTGGGATTGAATCGCTGTTCTGCGTGCTAGCCATTCACAATCAAATTTCCCCCCCCACCATCAACATTATCGAGCAAGATCCAGAGTGCGATTTGGATTACTGTGCTAACACAGCGCGCAGTATGAAGATTGATGTAGCCATGAACAACAACTTTGGCTTTGGTGGCACTAACGGAACGCTGGTATTCAAGAAAGTCTGACCCTAGGCCAATGCTGGTCAACGGCCTACCTAGCGATTCAATCTCGATCCAAGACCGTGGATTCCACTACGGGGATGGTGTGTTCCGTACTTTGCTTGTGCGGGAGGGATTTCCCCAGTCTTGGCCTCGCCACTACCTAAAGCTGCAACAGGACTGCGCGGCACTTCGGCTCAACTGTCCTACTTCTGAGTCGCTCCTGAGTGACATCGCCTCATTGAGTTCAATTTCACCCAATGGGGTGATAAAAATCATCGTTACTCGCGGTATCGGACAAAGAGGTTACCCAATGGGGGCTACTCAAGCCTCCACAGTGGTCAGCATCAGCCCCATCCCAGTTTTTGAGGAATATCATTACACATCGGGTATCCAGTTATATCGGTGTCGATTGAAACTTGGACACCAAGCCAAATTGGCGGGAATAAAACACCTTAATCGCCTAGAAAACGTACTCGCAGCGACGGAATGCGTGGAAGCGGGTTTCTCGGAAGGGGTGCTTGAAGATGAAGAGGGATACCTAATCTCTGGCACTCGATCCAATCTCTTTGTGATTCGCGGCAGAACACTTTACACGCCAGACTTGAGTCAGTGCGGTGTTGCTGGGGTGCAAAGAGAACGGGTAATGGGATGGGCTAAAGCACATCGGGTCGAAAGCAAGGTGGCGCCGATGCATTTCGAAGAAATGTTACACGCCGATGAGATTTTCATGGTCAACAGCGTGTTCGGCTTGTGGCCAGTGGCGCAGGTGGGTAGCTATACACGTAGCGAACATCCGACCTCATGGAAGATTCAGGAATGGCTGAACAATGAGAATAATTAAGCGACTGCTTTTTACCTTTCTGTTGCTTGTGCTGGCGCTGCTTGGGGTGTTCGCCTATCTAACCTCCACTCCCAATTCACTCCCGCGTACGCCGATAGAATTCTCGTTGAAGCCAGGCAGTAGCTTGAAAGGCGCAGTCATACAAATGAAGCAAGCAGGCGTGTTGGAAAATGATTGGGGTTTCCTAATGCTGGCACGCATATCGAACAAAGCAACTCAGATCAAATACGGAAACTACCAACTCGAAAAACCCGTTTCTTACTATGAGTTGCTGGACATAATCAGTTCTGGAAGAACGGAACAAGACCAACTGACTATCGTCGAAGGACAGACTTTTAAGGAATTACGTTCGTTGCTGAATGCCCACGGAGGCCTAAGTCACGACAGTGCATCAATGTCTGAAGCAGAGATATTGCAAAAGATCGGAGCTACCGAGTCTTTTGCAGAGGGCTTGTTCTTTCCTGATACCTACAACTTCTCGAGCGGTAGCAGCGACCTCTTGGTATTGAAGCGCTCTTATCAAACCATGCAGCGACACCTACAATCTAGCTGGGAAAAGCGTGACGCGAATCTCCCCCTAGAAACTCCCTACCAAGCTTTGATATTGGCATCTATCGTAGAGAAGGAGACGGGACAGGCAGTGGATCGCCCGATGATTGCCTCGGTATTTACTAATCGGCTGCGCATTAAGATGCGCTTGCAAACCGATCCAACAGTCATTTATGGAATGGGTGATAAATTTGATGGCAATTTGCGCAGACGCGACCTGACGACGGATACCCCTTACAATACCTATACGCGGAATGGTCTGACTCCGACCCCAATCGCATTACCGGGTCTTGCGTCTATCCAAGCTGCCCTCCACCCAACACAGAGCAATGCGCTGTACTTTGTCGCCAAAGGGGATGGTAGCTCCCACTTTTCAAGTAGCTTGAGCGAACACAACAACGCGGTTAATCACTATCAAAAATGAGTAAAGCCAAATTCATTACCTTCGAAGGCGTGGACGGGGCGGGTAAGAGCACTGGTCTGAAGTGGTTCTCCAATGCATTGCGCGCGCGCGGTATTGACCTCTTGGTCACTCGTGAACCTGGCGGAACTCCGCTGGGAGAGCAATTGCGTGAGATATTGCTGAATCAGTCGATGCATGGGGAGACCGAGGCGATGTTAATGTTCGCCGCTCGGCGAGAGCATGTGGAAAAAGTCATCCATCCAGCTTTGCAGCGCGGCATTTGGGTCATCTCGGATCGTTTCAGCGATGCCAGCTTTGCTTATCAAGGTGGAGGTAGGGGGGTGCCGTTGGCGAAATTGGAACAACTGGAACAATGGGTACATAGTGATCTGCAACCTGACCTGACCTTGCTGTTCGATATCCCCATCGAGGTGGCCAGACAGCGACTCTCCAATAATGTGAGCCTAGATCGTTTTGAGCAGGAAAAAGGCGAGTTCTTTGAGCGCGTTCGTCAAGCCTACCTCGCTAGGGTAGCGAAATCGCCGCAACGCATCACAGTGATTCATGCTGTAAAGTCCCTCGAAGAAGTTAAACAAGAACTTTCAAATATAGCCTCATCACTCTGAAATGAAAGAACTCTATCCTTGGCAGTCAGATTCTTGGCAGTCCTTGCAAGGGCTGAAATCAAGGCTACCCCATGCCTTGCTGTTCAAAGGCACGCAAGGCATAGGCAAGTTCGACCTAGCGCTTATTTTTGCCAAATCAATTCTGTGCGCGTCCCTTAAACCAGATGGAATGCCCTGCGAGGAATGTGATTCATGCCATTGGTTCGAGCAGGATAGCCACCCAGATTTTCGTCTCATACAACCTGACGCGATGAGCGCTGCCGAAGATGGCGAGGAAAAAGTGGGGGGGAAAAAGCCATCTCGCGAGATATCGGTAGACCAGATACGTGACCTTTATGGTTTTGCAAACCTGTCGGCACATTGCGGGGGATATCGTGTGGTGGTGATCTATCCGGCCGAAACGATGAACAACAATGCGGCCAACTCGCTACTTAAAACACTCGAAGAACCAACAGATAACCTATTGTTCTTATTGATAACCCACAAACCGCAACAACTACTACCGACCATCCTCAGTCGCTGTTTAGGGTTCACAATCAACACACCGACACGCCAAGCTGGTGCTGCTTGGCTCGCCAACCGAGGCGTTAAAGACCCAGATCAAGCCTTAGCTCAAACTGGCTTCGCCCCCCTGCAAGCTTTGAACTGGGCGGAAGCGGGAGAGGGGGCAGAGAGTCGGAAGTTACTGTTAGCTGCCATTCGCCATCCATCTAAGATGGATGCACTAGGTTTGGCTGAGAATCTACAAAAAGCTCAGCCAATCCATGTAATACATTGCTTACAACAGTGGTGCCAAGACCTAGCCAGCGCGCAATTGGCTGGCTCAGTCAGATATTTCCCAGAGCAAGCGGGTGAGTTGGCCAAGCTGGCGGGCGGGGTTCAGTGTATGGCCTTGATACGATTCCAAAAGGAATTGTTGGAGGCGCGCCGCGCCGCTTTTCATCCTCTAAACCCAAAGTTGGCCTTGGAGACTCTGCTCCTATCCTATCGCCAGCTTTTTGTTGCTTAAAATCCAGATGTTCATCGATTCCCACTGCCACCTCAATTTACCAGGTTTGTACGAAAATCTGGATAGCCTTCTAGCAAATATGAGTGCTAATCAGGTAAGTCATGCTTTATGCGTCTCGGTCGATCTCGCAAGTTTCCAAGAGGTTCTTACGTTAGCCGATCGGCATGACAATCTTTATGCCTCCGTAGGCGTACATCCAGACTACGAACTGGAAGCGGAACCTAGCCAGAACGAGTTGGTGAGACTGGCACAATACCCCAAGGTCATTGCCATTGGAGAAACCGGCTTGGACTATTACCGCCTAACAGGCAACCTAGACTGGCAACGGGAACGTTTTCGTACCCATATCCGAGCAGCCAAAGAATGTGGAAAACCACTTATTATCCACACCCGTTCTGCTGCCGCAGACACCCTAAGAATCATGTCCGAGGAAGATGCGGGCAAAGCTGGGGGGGTGATGCATTGTTTCACCGAGAGTCTGGAAGTAGCTTATGCCGCTATTGAGCTTGGGTTCTACATCTCGTTTTCTGGCATCCTGACGTTCAAGAACGCAACCCAGATCAAAGAGGTCGCCCAGAATATACCGCTGGACAAGATACTGATCGAGACCGATTCACCGTATCTAGCACCGACACCATACCGAGGCAAAACCAATCAGCCAGCCTATGTGAAGTACGTGGCTGATGAGATTGCTAGGCTGAGAAACATCTCAGTGGATGAAGTGGGTAAGGCGACCAGTAATAATTTTAACCAATTGTTTAATTTGATGTAATCTGCTTTTCGCTCCGTTTCGCCAACACTGAATTACGCATAATGTATAGCGAGT
>JAVHQF010000181.1:0-2337 GCA_036170995.1 Sideroxydans sp.
AACATCAAGCAAAAATTGGCACTCAATAACCAGGCCGAGATGACTTTGCTGGCACTGCGCCACGGCTTGATCGAGGTTACCGATTAGTCAAGCGCTTTTTTTGATGCGCCGGTAAATGGTATTGCGACTGACGTTAAGCTGTTTCGAAGCCTGTGAGACATTTCCGGCGCATTCGTTGAGTACACGCAAAATGGTTGCCGCCTCCACCTGTTCCAGGTTGTGGATTGGAATCGTTGATGTAGTTTTCGCCTGGAACGTCTGTGCGACCGGCATTGGCAAAACCGGCAAAGTCAACTTGGCCAACTCATCGCAAAAATCGTCTGGTAGGTGGGACTTGTTAATTTCATGGTCGTTGCCAATCAACACTGAAGCAGTTTTGAGAACATTGCTCAGTTGCCGCAAATTGCCCGGCCAGGAATAGCTCTGAAACGCTTCCAACAATGATGGCTGAATAGTCAAGCACCGTTGCGGCGACAACTTGCGTAAAACTTTCTGACAAATGGCCACCAAATCAGTGCGCTCACGCAAGGGGGGCAATTTGACTGACATGCCATTGACCCGATAGTACAAATCGTCTCGGAACATCTTTGCCGTCATCATCTCGCGCAGATTGCGGTGCGTTGCGCAAATCAGATTAACATCGAAGTCAGTGGCACGATTGCCGCCCAGTGGAACCACTTTACGCTCCTGTAAAACCCGCAACAAACGCGCTTGCAGCGGCAGAGGCATATCGCCGATTTCATCCAGAAAAAGTGTTCCGCCATTGGCCTGCAATAGCTTACCCATACCACCCTTGCGCTTGGCCCCTGTGAACGCGCCCTCTTCGTAACCAAACAACTCGGATTCAATCAACTGCTCTGGAATCGAGGCACAGTTGATCGCAACAAATGGTTTGTTGCGACGTTGGCTGAATTCATGAATGGCATTGGCCAACAGCTCTTTGCCGGTACCGGTCTCGCCAACGATCAAAATAGCGATGTCTTTGTCCACGACATGCTTGAGCCGCTGCGTCACCGAGCGCACCTGCACATCACCCGCCTCAAGGTCGTCGAGCCGAAACGTTATGTTTTTTGAAGATTGATCCACATTGGGATGATCCAGGGAAGAAGCTACAGATTCTCTTTCCGCCTCATACACTTGATTGAGAGGTTTGTAGATCGATTTCAAAAAAGCGCTTGTCTCAAGACCGCTGACCCTGACGAAAATACTTTTGCCATTCGCTTGCTCCAGCTTGAACGGCATGGGTGTGCCACAACGTAATTTTTCCATCAATTCGCCAAAGCTCATCCCGAAAAGCGACCGCACTCCTTTGACACGTAAAGTCGATACGCTGACGGCAAGGATTTTGCGTCCAGCCCGATTAACGCCCAGAATTTGACCATCCTCGCCCATGGCAACGATGCCTTCCTCGATCGTGCCAACCAGTTCAACCACGGGATGGAAATGCAATTGCAGATTTTGCCGAAATCTGTCAAGAAACCAGTTGTTCTCAATGGTCCGAGCGCACATCTCAACCAACGCCAATGAATGAGGATGAAAAACCCTTTTATCGCCCGAGGCATCCAGAATGCCGATCACATTCCCTGAATGATCAAAAATCGGTGCCGCCGCACAACTCAAAAAATGGTTTGATTGGAAAAAATGCTCTGCCCCTTGGACGTAAATGCTTGACTCCAAAATCAAGGCCGTGCCGATGGCATTGGTGCCCTTTGACGACTCAGACCAACTGACACCGGGACGCAACGCGACTTTGTCCGCATTCTCAAGAAAAGTACCGTGACAGTGGGTACGCAAAATGGTCCCAGTTTGGTCAGTCAACACAATCATGCTGCCAAAATCTGCCACAAATTTGTCCAGCATTGTCAGAACCGCCTCAGTCTGAGAGATCAGGCTTGCATTGCGCTCAACGGCTATTCGAATGTCGGCAGCCAATAACGCGGAATAGTCACACGACTCAAAGGTCTTTAATCCCAGATACCGACACCGTTCGTGCGACTCCAAGATCAATGGCTTCGTTAAGCACGAAGAAGTCTCAGCGTCACGGAAGCGCCTGAAAGGTATCAATTTTTTCCCATTGAAGATCGCATTCTGTGCTGTTGAATCCATGAGTTTGTCTCCAGTTCGGGTTGTCCCGATTTTCTATGTCTGATCGTCATGGAAGTGCCTGTAGGGCGACAAGACTAACGGCGGCGTGTATCAGATGCGCCGGCCCATTGGCCTTGCCCCTGGGCGCACGCCAGGTAGGCTTCCATCAGCAGCGTCGGATCGGTCTTGAGTTTGTTTTTCCATTCACCCAGTTTGACCTGGCCTTCGACCAGGCCGCGCAGCACGCCCACA
>JAVHQF010000182.1:0-2327 GCA_036170995.1 Sideroxydans sp.
ACCATGTTCTCGATCATCATTCCCACTTGGAACAATCTCGCACTCCTGCAACTCTGCATACGCAGCATCCGCGAGAATTCCGCTTTCGACCATCAGATCATCGTCCATGTGAATGACGGCAGTGATGGCTCACTGGAATGGGTGCGTGCGCAAGGCATCACCCACACCTCATCACCAGACAACATCGGCATCTGTCTGGCCGTGAACGAATCGGCGATGTATGCCACGCAAGACTATATCTTGTATCTGAACGATGACATGTACTGCTGCCCAGGCTGGGACACTGCGTTGGTGAGCAAACTCAAGCAACTCGACACCGATCTGTTCATGCTATCTGGCACCATGATCGAACCGCGCGATACAAACAATCCCTGTGTGATCGTACGCAACTATGGCAGCGATACTGATAGTTTCGAAGAGCAACGTTTGCTGGCCGAACTCTCTCAGCATCGCAAACCAGATTGGCTGGGCGCGACATGGCCCCCCACTTTGGTGAGCAAACGCTGGTGGTTCAAAGTCGGCGGATACAGTAGCGAGTTCTCCCCTGGCATGAGTAGTGACAATGATTTCTCGATGAAGTTGTGGGATGCTGGATGCCGCATCTTCTTGGGTGTGGGCGATTCGCTGGTGTATCACTTCCAGTGCAAATCGACAGGCAAAGTGAAGAAAAATGACGGTGGACGACAGTTCCTGAATAAATGGGGAATGCGCCAATCGGTGTTCGATCATTTCTACCTACGACGTGGCGAGGTAGCCCGAGGCATAAAGTTGAACGAACCTGAAGATACGAGAGAACTGCGTTGGGAATTACTACGCAGCCGAATCAAGCGCGCGCTGGGTTAAGGAATATCTGACTATGTCTCATTCCTCGTTCCCGCGCAGTGGCGGGAACCCAGTTAAATAAAGGCGCTGGATTCCTAGATTGAGAAAACTCACCCACTCCTTATAATTTAATTTACAATGTAATCACTGTAATACAGTTGAGGGGTTTCCCAATGGCTATGATGTCTATGCGCTTACCGGATGATTTGACCAATCAACTAGAAGCGCTTGCAAATGCTACAGGGCGCTCAAAGTCTTTCTTGGCTGGACAAGCTATCCGTGACTTCATTGATCGTGAATCTTGGCAGATTTCTGAGATTACTCAAGCTATCAGTGAAGCAGACAAAGGTGAGTTCGCTACTGATGCGGAGATGAACAGTGTCAGCGCAAAGTGGAAACACAATGAGGGTTAGATGGTTGCGCAAAGCAATCAACAATCTCGATGCCGAGGCTGACTATGTTGCCGAAGAAAATTCAATTGCGGCAGCCGAGATGTTCGTATACGTCAAAGCACAGGTTGATGCACTCGCTGATTTTCCTGCAACTGGCCGTCCCGGCAGAGTTCCAAATACGCGAGAATTAGTTATTGATAGATATCCGTTCGTTGTTCCATACAGGGTAATCGGCGATGAATTGCATGTGTTGCGAGTATTTCATACTCGCCGCAAACCACCTAAAGTTTGGTGATACTCCAGTAGGAGAGAGTTAGAACGTAGAAGTTTTGGGTTTAGTTCCACCGAGGTTTACCTGACTGAATCAACATGTTGGATTCCCGCCTGACCGCAGGGCAGCCTGTCCTGAGTTTATCGAAGGGCGGGAATGACAAATTTCTAGTATGTCTTAAGGCTATACACGTAGTTTCGAAAGCTTGCGGTATTTAAGAAAAGTGGTGCGCATATTCATCAGCGCAATTTGAAGTCCCGCACCTCCGTCCAACACGCCAAAACGCACGATATAGGTACGAATGAAAGCCCAGCCACCGCTCAATGCGGCTCTCATCCAGCTAGCGCGCTTACCCTCTTCAAACATCTGCTGCGCTGCCGCATTTGAATAGTGCTCGACCTTGCGCTCGACATCATCCATCGTTAAGTAGCTGTAATGCAGCAACGGTATCTTTAATTTCTCAGCACGACCTTCCAATATGATGCTTTCGTGCACAAGGCTATCCGAGAACCTTCCATTGCCGCGCTTGAACAAACGCAATACATAGTCTGGATACCAGCCTGAATGCCAGATGAAAGTGCCACAGAACTGAGAAAGGCGCGGACAGAAATATCCATCTGCCCCACCCTCTTGCATCGCACGTTCAAGCTCAGCATGTTGCTCTGGTGTGACCCGCTCATCTGCATCGATGGAGAATACCCAATCCTTACTTGCATAAGCCAAAGCGCGATTCTTTTGCGGCCCGAACCCTGGCCAGTCATGCGAATAAACCAACGCACCCATTTCTTTGGCTATCTGCGGCGTCCCATCCGTACTACCCGAATCAACGACGATGATCTCAT
>JAVHQF010000183.1:0-2319 GCA_036170995.1 Sideroxydans sp.
TTCTCGGCCATTGCGGTCGGTGGCATCCTGTTGTGGCAACGGCTGGTGTGTGTAGGTAAAGCAGTCGTAGGCTTACCTATATTTTTGCACCAAATCAGAAGGCAATATCACTCAGAACGAAAGGTCTCAATCCAATGCCCATCTTCAGCATAGATAGTGTTTGGAAATGCCGAGCGCATCTTCTCAGGTGCTACCGTATGTATCGGCAAAATCTGATGAGGCTCAATAATCGAGATTGCCTCCATTAGGTCTGCCTGATCGACATGACCTGATGTGTGATGCATTTCGATCTTAATGCCTTTTGATTCACACCAACCACGGAGTCGGTCAGTTGGTTGATCCAAGTAGCCATGCCATTGTGAATAGAACAGCCTAGTGGTATCAGACACTCCCATTCGCTCAGCATCCTGAATCATTGAACCGCGAAATAGGAGAACATATTTGCTTGGACTTTCCGCAATCTTTTCAGGATAGACTCGATACGGATATAGCTCATTGACCAGATTCAACTCGCCTTTTTTATCAAGGCTACGCCGCATTGACGCGGGTAAAAATATACCCAGATGTGTTTTGTCAGGTTTGGGTAGTGAGGGACGGTTGATAGCTTTGAGCAGAGCGGTTGCATAAGGATCGATTATTAATTGCCGCTCACATTTTCGCGCTGCTTTGTAGAAGGACACTAGGCGATCAATGTTTTGAGGTGAGAACGCAGCCAGAACAAGACCCGGGGCATCCTCTAGTCGATCCACAATAGTTGCCTCCAGTGCTTCCTCAGTAATTGAGCGTCCTTCATCCCGCCCAAGGCTTGTTCCCTCAATAATCAGCAATTCTGGTTTCTTAATAGCCGTGTCATTGAGCCACTGTTTTGTCACGTTTGCTTTTCTACCGTGCATTCTGAAATCGCCCGTGTAGACAAGGCGATTACCATTGGCTTCAATCAAGAAGGCATATGCATCAAAGGCTGAATGATCAACAAGGAATGGGGTAATCGAAAAGTCCCCAACACGAAACTGTTCTCGATGCCGATAGGTTCTAAATCGGCTGGAAGCTATTCCGAAACTGGTGAATGGCAAAGCGGCATTGAGCAATCGCGCGGCTTCAGCTCCGATAAAAACAGGCACGCTTGGATTTACCTCATGCAACAAGCCGTAATGATCCGCATGAGGATGGGAAATGAGGATGGCGGTTTCCTTGCCATCTACCTCCTCGCCGAGTCCAGGTACTAGCGGGAGAGGCACATGCTCATCAAGAGAAACATTTAGCGGTCGCCCAAGGTCAAGAATCAGGCGGCTCTCGCCGAAAACCAGTTCGACGCAGTTCCCGCCAATTTCATGTGAACCTCGGTGAACGCGCAAACGGATGCCGTGGCTCATCACAGATAAGCCCGCGTCCAATTGGTTAAGTAAGAGCCCAGTTTGCTGGTATCAATTTTTGGGTTGGCGAGTTCAGTTGGAAAATAACTTGAAACGCTCATAGCCAACCTCTCTCCAAGTTGTTCTTCACAAATTTCGTTCATTGCGGATGTTAGGTTTATTTCCAGCCAGCCTAGCCTATAACCATCGTAATAGTCTTCCGGGGCGAGTACACAAAGATCGATCTGGTTGGCTTGAAATATCGGCATGCTTAAATCAACGTTACTTAACCAATCGCACTCTCGATTCTTTCGAAGTACAAAATAGACCAGCCCATATCTAACGATCTCCATCAATGCTACAAGTGGTGCTCCGGCATCCCGATTGCACTTGAGTTCGACAAGCCGATAATGGCTAGGCTCTGTTTTCCTTTTACATGCCAAATCTATCGCTCGAGTCCTGTCTGCGCGATATTCGACAAGCCCAGAAGCAATCGGCATTTGGTTCCACCAATTCCAGATTTCATCGCCTACCCCAGCATCTGCTAACTGATGCTCAAAATCACGCTCTTGCTTTCGAGAATCATGTTTTTGCTTTGGGCGATATTCGCGCCAGTTCTCTTTGGATGTTCCAAGCACAATACCTGATGAAGCGCTTCTTGAAGTTATCAAATTACTTTCAATAACTATGATCATGCCTTCCAAAAGTTTTTTTGGAGAAAACTTCTGTGGCGCAGCGTGAAGCTTCTTTCCAACAGAGCCGTGTTTATAGAGACCCAATTGGTCTTCAATTTTCTGATCAGTACCAGCAAGTATTCCCTCTAAGGGCTTCATTTAGCTGTTATCCCTTTTGATCATTTCCAGATAAACCTCAGCAAGCAATTCCGTGTCCAGCATTGCACCATGCGAATTAAATTGTGAATCGTCAATTTCATATCTTTCACAAAGCGCGTTCAAATTGTTTTTTT
>JAVHQF010000184.1:0-2318 GCA_036170995.1 Sideroxydans sp.
CTTCTTGGCTTCTACGATAGGGCCAGGACAGACTGCACCACGGATGTCCAACTCGACATGCACTGTGGGTTGCTTTGAGAAACTTCCCTTTTGGATGTGATAGCCGGTAGCGCCGTCGCTTCTTTTCTCGCTCTTGAGGATTTGGTTGCCCGTTTGTTTTGACCAAGCGAACAGATCGTCCTGGGTGCCAGGACAATCGGAGATCAACAGCAAGACTTGTCCCTCCGACAGGTCGTCAATCATGCGTTTGGCACCGATGAGCGGCTTGGGGCAAGGAAGGCCCTTCATATCGACCACTACATTGACCATTTCTGTACTCATGCAATTCTCCTTGAATGTGACGGCGGTGAGGCCGTCACAGATGATAATCTTTTCCTGCCGCGACTGACTTAATAGCCGCCTTTACCTTTGGGTTGTGGCAACCCAGCTACTTTTGCCGCTTGCTTGGCTGGCCCCATAGGGAATAGGTCGTACAGGTCTTTGCTTTCTGCTTCTGGCCAAAACTCATTCACGCCTTTAAGCATGTTGCGGAAGTTGGGTGTGTGGCCTTCATCGCGGAACTGGTCGCGCATGTAGTTGATGATCTCCCAATGTTTGGGGGTGAGTTCGATTCCTTCAGCGGCAGCGATGACGTTCACCACTTCCTCACTTAAATCCGCCTCAAGCAGATATCCGTCCGCATCGGTCTCAAGTTCATTGCCTGCTACTGTGTAACTCATCTTTGACTCCTCCGTTTCAAATAATCCCTGCCCCGCCATCAATCCAGATCGGTGATGGCTTTGTAGGGAACAAAAATACCGCAACCGTATTTACGGTGCGACCCTAGTCCTGCGTATTGCAAGCGAAGCGATGCATCAGGCTTCAAGTCGTGGACGACTAGACTGTAGCCATGAAGCTGTTGATCGGGTGCGTCCATGCTGTTGCGCATCCCGCAGATGAGTTTCCCCGCGATGCCTAGTTTCTCCAAGCGCGTGGACACGGCGGTGAGGAAAATAGATTCATCGGTATCGCCAGTGACGAAATTCGCGTGCAGAGTGGGATAGGGTTGCAGAGGCCGCAACTTGACGTTACCCAGTGCTAAGCGAATTGTGTCGGTATGAAGTGGTTGTCCAGCGAGCCTTTGCGCTTGTTGTGAGAGATGCTCGGGAACGCGTACTGTCAGTTTTGCACGTTTAGGAATGAGCATCCCTGCGGCGCTGTTCGAGGTACGAATAGGCAGTACACCGATGGAATCATCCGCGCCCCATTCAGGCAGATAGTTAGTCAGAATCTGCCAAAGTGTGATGCGATAAGTGGCGGGCAGAGTTTCACCACTAAGATCAAATACGGCATCAACCATCTCTTGAATGGTTTCACTCATTTGCTTTTCCTTGGGAATCAGACCACGCTTGCATCGCCTGTGCCCATTGCCGTGCTGTGCCAGCATCAATGTCGAAAATGGTGAAGCGTTTTCCTTCGCGGATGCGGATGCGTAGAAGGCTCATGCCACCTTCAGCATGGTCTATCTGCTGCAATTCAATCTCTTGTGAACCCAGTGGAACTTTGAACTTTGTTAACCCGCTAATCTGTGCCATAGTGACTCGCTGAAACATTGATATGGAAGCGCAGTCTATCCTTAATCCTTAAGGCTTTGGAATACTACTAGGGGACGGCGAGACACCACCCGTAAGGGTTATGAAAAATACCCGCTACGGGTGATAGTTTGCCTAGGGGATGCCCCGTAGTATGCCTTCCATCAAGAAATTGGGCGGACTAGGATATTTGATTAGTAGAGCCCAACCGAATCAACGTGTGTACCACTCATCCCCGTTTTGCTGGGTCATTAAACTTGTTGGCGGCCAGAAGCTTTGGCAAACAGACTGAAAGGAAAGAATATGGCGAAGAAGCTACATGATACTCCCAACCTCGATCAACTTGAGGATGGCCCATGGCCTAGTTTTGTGACAGGTCTTAAGGATCTTGCAAAAGACAAAGACTATGTCGTCGATCTGTTGGGGCAGCTAGAAGAATCCTACAAGACCAAAAAAGGGTATTGGAAGGGCGGCACGGTTGGTGTGTTCGGTTATGGTGGGGGGGTTATCCCGCGTTTTACTGAACTAAAAAATGCAGATGGCACACCAAAATTCAAAGATGCAGCCGAGTTTCACACGCTGCGTATCATGCCTCCCCCGGGGATGCATTACGATACTAAAACATTGCGCGAATTTTGCGATCTTTGGGAAAAGCACGGCTCTGGATTGATTGCCTTCCACGGGCAATCAGGCGACATCATGTTCCAAGGCGCAACGACCGAGAATGTGCAAAAAGCCTTTGATGAA
>JAVHQF010000185.1:0-2304 GCA_036170995.1 Sideroxydans sp.
GTTATGGCAGTTTCCTGCCTTATGACCGTTTACACAAAATCTTTTACACCCCCGATTTTTCTAGTGAAATCTGTGTACTATTGAGAAAAATCACATTCAATAAAATCAGTACGTTAGATGACCGTAACCTCATTTGTTTTTGAAGTTTCGCAATCCCGACCTAATTAGGCAGGTAAATCATTAATCGCCAGTCGTGCTAATTCACGTTTCTAGGAGCACAATGATGCCAATTAAAGCCGCTACAGAATTTTCGATAGTTGCGTCGAGTGTTGAATATGTTATCTAACCGATCAAGCGGCATCCTGCTACATCCAACCTCACTTCCTGGACCACTCGGTTCTGGGGATTTTGGCTCAGCCTCATTTCAATTCGTTGATTGGCTTTCCAAAGCAGGGCAGTCCCTTTGGCAGATGCTGCCGCTAGGCGAAGTGGGATCTGGCAACTCTCCCTATATGAGTAGCTCTGCATTCGCAGGCAGTCTGCTTTTGATTGATCTTGCAGATTTGGCAAAGCAAGGTTGGCTGACTGCGCAAGAATTACAACCACTTTCCGGTTTCAATGCAGAGCGCGTTGATTTTGGATTGGTTAAGCATTATCGAGTACAGCGTCTGCGTCTTGCCTCAGGACGTTTCTTTGCCAAAGGTGACAAGAAGAGTCGTGCAGCTTTCTCAGAGTTCTGCAAGCAAGAAGCATCATGGTTGGATGAATACGCTCTGTTCATGACTATTGGTGAGCAAGAGCATTGGAAAGAGTGGAGTGCGTGGCCACAACCATTGGCTAGCCGTGATCCTAAATCGCTTGCAGTATTCGAGAAGGCGAATTCGGAAGAAATCGGTTTCTGGAAATTCTGCCAATGGAGTTTCTCTCGCCAATGGTTCGCTCTGAAGAAATACGCAAATGAGCATGGTGTGCGCATCGTTGGCGATGTGCCGATCTTTGTTGCCTACCAAAGTGCTGATGTGTGGGCACACCAAGAACTTTTTGAGTTAGATGAAAAAGGTCAACCAACTATGGTAGCAGGCGTACCGCCAGATTATTTTAGTGAAACAGGACAGCTTTGGGGTAATCCTCTTTATCGATGGAATGTGCATGAGCATTCAGGTTATGCGTGGTGGATTGAACGGATGAAGCATGCTTTAAGTTTTTTTGATGTCGTTCGTGTTGATCACTTTAGGGGATTTGCTAATTACTGGGCTGTGCCAGCGACTGCTAAAACAGCCATCGATGGGCAGTGGAAGCCTGGGCCTGGGGGGGGGCTTTTCGAAGCTTTCCAAAAAGAATTTGGACAACTTCCAATCATCGCAGAAGACCTGGGAATGATCACACCAGATGTCATTGAGCTACGTGATAGATTCGAATTGCCTGGTATGCGAATCCTTCAATTCGCTTTTGGCGAGGATGAGCGCAACTATTTCTTACCGCACCACTACATAGCTAATTGTGTCGCCTATACTGGCACACACGACAACGATACGAGTATTGGTTGGTGGAACACAGCGAAAGAGCATGAGAAAAACCTTGCGCGTCGCTATCTAAATTTTGATGGTAACGAAATCAATTGGCAGATGATCAACATACTGTCGGCTTCAGCAGCTAATACGGTAATTTTTCCGCTACAAGACGTAATCGGATTAAATAGTGAGCATCGAATGAACATGCCAGGGACTTCGGAAGGAAATTGGGCTTGGCGATTCTCTTGGAATCAAATTCAGGGTTGGCATACAGATAGACTGAATGACCTATCCCTAAGACATAACCGAAAAACAATCGCTGTTTGATTTTCAGTAGGCATCAATAAAAAGGGTTGAATCTTCCGATTCAACCCTTTTTTGTTCTAGCCAGTTAGTGTAACGCCGAACTTTTATATCAACGTCACTTCCTGGTGAATATTATTTCTTAACGCCGTTAACAGCCGCCTTAAGTGTCGCACCAGCCTTAAATGCAGGAGCCTTGGACGCTTTGATCTTCAGCTCAGCACCAGTTGCTGGATTGCGACCTACACGAGCAGCGCGTTTGCGAACTTCGAATGTACCGAAGCCAACCAGTGCTACGTTGTCACCCTTCTTCAGAGTAGTGGTGATAATTTCGATCAGAGCTGCGATGTTGCGGTCTGCGTCAGCCTTGCTGCTACCAGTTTTGCCAGATAGTGCGTCAATCAGTTCTTTACGGTTCATGCGTTTCTCCTTTTGTTAGTTTGGGGTTGAATCAACTCCGAGGCGGATTGTTCTAGATATTTTGAAGTTTTGCAATAGAAAAAAGTATCTATACCTGCAAAAAAGATTGATTTGGGTGGGTTGTAGGGGT
>JAVHQF010000186.1:0-11025 GCA_036170995.1 Sideroxydans sp.
GGGTTGTGTAATGTTGTTTAAGAAATATTTCTTTTTTATCGAAACCTCGATATCAATTCCCTCTTCATACTTGAATATCTTGGTCGAAGAAACGGTGTTCCAAATTATACCGAGCAGCCAAATATTCGCCCAATGCCTGGATGCCAAATCGTTCGGTAGCATGGTGTCCTGCGGCAATGAACGCAATCCCGCTTTCATGTGCCACATGGACGTTCTGTTCTGAGATCTCGCCCGTCATAAACGCGTCCACTCCCAAAGATAGAGCTTGTTCGAAATAACTCTGCGCCGCACCGCTACACCAAGCAATTCGCCTAATGACAGATTCAGGATTACCTATAACCTGTGGCCGACGATCAAGGCTGGAAGCAATTTTCTGCGCAAGAACTGCCAACTGCGTTGCCTGACCTAACTCGCCATAACAAGCCACCGCCTGTTCGCCAAAACGTCCCTCCTCAATCCAACCCAGTTTCAGACCCAGCTGGGCGTTATTACCCAACACTGAATGTGCATCTAGCGGTAAGTGATAGGCTAGGAGACTGACATCGTGTTTAAGTAGTTGCGCTATGCGTCGCTTTTTAATTCCAACAATAGCAGCATCCTCATTGCGCCAGAAATAGCCATGATGCACCACCACAGCATCTGCCCCCCAAGCAATAGCAGCTTCCAGCACGGCTAGCGAGGCAGTGACCCCTGTCGCGATACGTTTTACTTCCGACCTGCCCTCAATTTGTATTCCATTGGGGCAATAATCCCGAAAGCCCCTGACTGCCAGCTCGCTTTCGATATAATTGCTCAACTCTAATAACTGCATCACAATCATCCCTATTCAACGTTCATTCGAATCATATCATGCGTAAATTCTGGCTTCTGTTCGCTCAGGCCACCACCATAGCTCTGGCGGTATTGTTCGTCATCCACACCCTCAAACCAACGTTATTACCCACCGCAGCTCGGAGTGGCGTCGTTACCTTGTATGAGGATGACAAACCTAATGTAGCGAGCGACCTACCCAACGTCGGTTTCAGTCGTGCAGCTCAAAAGGTGATGCCTGCCGTGGTGAACATCTTCACCACCAGTGTAGTAAAACAGCAGGTGCACCCGTTCATGGACGATCCGCGCTTCCGTTTTTTCTTTGGCGACGAATTCGATGACAGCACTTCACAACAAAACTCCAGCTTAGGTTCAGGTGTTCTAGTCAGCCACGATGGTTACATCCTAACCAATCAACACGTGGTCGAATCAGCCGACCAGATTGAGGTGGCCTTTTCAGATGGCCGCAAAACCAAAGGTCACATCATTGGAGCAGACCCTGACACCGATCTCGCCGTCATCAAAGTGGATATCGGCAACAATCTGCCCGCAGTCACCTTTGCTGGTGGCGAAGCGCCGCATGTGGGTGACATCGTACTCGCCGTGGGCAACCCCTTCGGTGTGGGACAGACCGTTACCATGGGTATCGTCAGCGCACTCAAGCGCAATCATTTAGGACTTAACACTTTTGAGAACTTCATCCAAACCGATGCCGCAATCAATCCAGGAAACTCAGGTGGCGCACTGGCGGATGTGGAAGGCAATCTGCTAGGCATTAACAGCGCCATCTATTCGCCTAACGGCGGTTCACTCGGTATCGGCTTCGCCATCCCTGTAAGTACCGCCAAGAAGATCATGGAACAGATTATCCAGAACGGATCAGTAACGCGTGGGTGGATAGGTGTTGCAGTGCAAGACATCACCCCCGAGCTAGCTGAATCGTTCAAATTAAAAGACACGCAAGGCGTATTAATTTCAGAAGTCGTGCGCGGTAGCCCAGCAGACAAAGCGGGAATCAAACCAGGAGACATTTTGGTGAGCATCGCGAACAACACCCTGTCAGATTCGACTGTTATGCTGGAAACCATCTCGGCACTTGTGCCAGGTAACACCGTGCCCCTTAAATTGTTACGTAATCAAACCGATGTCCTAGTGCAAGTCAAAGTGGGGAAACGACCCAAACCCAAAGTGGCTGAGTAGTTTTTTAGGAAACCTTGCGAGGCGCAACTGTCCAAGCTGCCACAAGGATGCCTGCCTCGTAAAGTAGCCACAGCGGTATCGCCAACATAAATTGCGATACCACATCAGGCGGCGTGAAAATCGCGCCAATGACGAATGCCGCAACGATTACGTAAGAACGTATCTCACGTAGCTTCTGCACCGTCACTACGCCCACACGCACCAAAAGCACAACAGCTACGGGCACTTGAAACGCGATGCCAAATGCCATGAACATGCTGATGACGAAGCTAAAGTATTTGTCAATATCGGTCATCACAGCTACTCCATGCGGTGCGGCAGCAGTGATAAATCCAAACACCACTGGAAACACCACAAAATAAGCGAACGCCATACCTGTGTAGAACAACAAGGTACTGGCGACTACCAGTGGCAACACCATGAGTTTTTCATGTGCGTACAGCCCAGGTGCGACGAATCGCCATATCTGATAAAGCATATAAGGAAGTGCGATGAGAAAAGCCGCCATCATTGCTACTTTGAGTGGCACAAAAAAAGGCGTGGTGACATCAGTTGCAATCATTTGCCCGCCCTGCGGCAACTTAGCCAACAAAGGAGCCGCCAATAGGGAGTAAAGATCCTTCGCCCACGGGTACAGACAGATGAACGACAGGAGCAGCGCAATGAAGGCGTTGAGCAAGCGCGTGCGCAACTCTATTAGATGGGCAATAAATATCTGTGAGCTACTCATCTGTCAATAGGGAGTTTTTTGTCATTTGATACGGTCGACAGTGTAGTCTCGGTCATGGCGGCTTGTGTTTGCACTGGCGTTGCGACGGCGCGATTAATCGCATCCACCGTTTTTTCGGCGGAGCCCAAGCCGCTGGATAAAGCCTGTTGCGCCTCGACTGCCTCGCGTTGTACTTTCTCGGTAAGCTGGCGATATTCCTCAATCGCCATGTCACGCTCGATATCGGACTTCACCGAATTTACATAGCGCCGACCACTCCCCCACAAATGTCCAAGTGTGCGAGCCACTTTAGGTAATCGCTCAGGGCCAATAACGACGAGGGCGACCACTAGGATCACCAACATTTCGGACATGCTGACATCAAACATTGCGCCTCAATCTGCTCAGACGTTATGCTGGCTCTTGTCCTTAACTTCACCTTCTATGGTCTGGCCGCCTTGTTGCGACACCTGCTTGGGTGCATCACCCTCGGCCATGCCATCCTTAAACCCCTTCACTGCGGCACCAAGATCACTGCCGATGTTGCGCAATTTCTTGGTACCAAAAACCAACATCACAATCACCAACACAATCAACCAATGCCAAATGCTGAATGAACCCATTTCACCCTCCCGATTAACTACGCCTAACCATGGGCGGAATGTTGCCGCCACCAATGATATGAATATGCAAGTGGAAGACTTCCTGACCACCGCCCTTGCCCGTATTGATAACGGTACGGAAACCGTTGTGCAACCCTTGTTCTTTCGCCAGTTGCGGCACAAGCAACATCATTCTGCCAAGTAACGCGGCATGAGTATCATCCACCTCCATCAGCGAAACTAGATGGCGCTTAGGAATGAGCATGAAATGCACTGGTGCGACTGGGTTGATGTCGTGAAAGGCGAACACTTCATCATCCTCATATATCTTGCGGCTCGGTATTTCGCCACGCGCGATCTTGCAGAAGAGGCAGTTGTCACTCATTTGCGGCTCGCTTTCTCAACGATGCCCGATACACCTTCACGACGCGCCAACTCCTTCAGCACATCGTCCGCGCACAAACCCTTGTGCGCCAGCAATACCAAGGTGTGGAACCACAGGTCAGCGACTTCATAAGTCAGATGTTGCTTATCGCCCTCCTTCGCCGCCAACAACACCTCCCCTGCCTCCTCGATCACTTTCTTGAGGATGGCATCGTCACCTTTACTGAACAGCTTAGCGACATAAGAAGACTCGGGCGTCGCCTGTTTGCGCGCCTCTAGGGTCTCAGTCAATTTTTGTAAGATGTCGTTGCTCATTCGTTCTTCATTCCCACGCAGGCGGAAATTCAATTATCGTTTATAAATCTCGTCAGGTGATTTCAGCACAGCATCGACTTCGACCCATTCGCCTTTCTCCAATTTGCTGAAGAAACAGCTTTGTCGCCCCGTGTGGCAAGCGATACCGCCCTGCTGCTCCACTTGCAACAGCAATACGTCGCCATCGCAGTCCAATCTCATCTCTTTCACTTTTTGAATATGACCAGACTCTTCGCCCTTGTGCCACAACTTCTTGCGCGAACGCGACCAGTATATCGCTTCGCGCTTCTGCCAAGTCAGCAACAATGCCTCACGATTCATCCACGCCACCATCAGCACACGCCCTGTGACCGCGTCTTGTGCAATGGCGGGAACCAAGCCGTCATCCGACCAATTTATCTTATTCAGCCAAATTTCACTCACAGCCGCACCTCCAACACGTTACTGGCGCAGCCAGCCGCTTGCGGAAGGAGGTGCGATGCGGTTATTCGCGCACCGTGTCATAACCGCACCTCTATCCCTTGCGCAGCCATATGCTGCTTAGCCTGTTGCACGGTGTATTCACCGAAGTGGAAGATGCTGGCCGCCAACACCGCATCCGCCCCACCCAACTTCACACCATCGGCCAGATGTTGCAGATTACCCACACCACCACTAGCAATGACGGGAACCTCCAAAGCATCCGTCACTGCGCGTGTTAGTGCCAAATCAAAGCCACGCTTTTGCCCATCTTGATCCATGCTAGTAAGCAATATTTCACCCGCCCCCAAGGTCTGCATCTGCTTCGCCCACTCGACCGCATCCAACCCTGTCGCTTTGCGACCGCCATGAGTGAAGACTTCCCATTTGTTGGGGGCAGTCTGTTTGGCATCAATAGCAACCACGATGCATTGTGAACCGTAACGCGATGCTGCATCAGCCACCAACTGCGGATTCACCACCGCCGAAGTGTTGATACTGACCTTGTCCGCTCCCGCATTGAGTAGGTTGCGCACGTCTTGCACTTCACGCACACCACCGCCGACTGTCAATGGAATAAACACCTGCTCGGCTACCTGCTCGATGATGCGAAAAATGATGCCGCGATCATCTGAACTGGCGGTGATGTCTAAGAAGGTGAGTTCGTCTGCGCCTTGATCGTCGTAGCGCTTGGCGATCTCCACGGGATCACCAGCATCACGCAACTCGACGAAGCTGACTCCCTTCACCACGCGACCTGCGGTGACATCCAGACAAGGGATGATTCGTTTTGCCAGCATCAGAGTTGGGGCGACAGCTCGTCTGCCAACGCTTGCGCTGCACGGAAATCCAACGTGCCTTCATAGATCGCACGTCCCGTGATCGCGCCAGTAATACCTTCCGAACGCACTGCACACAGTTTGCGCACGTCATCCAGATTGGTGATACCGCCACTAGCGATGATCGGCACATGCAAAGGACGCGCCAGTTCAACCGTTGCTTCGATGTTCACACCACTCATCATGCCGTCGCGACCGATGTCGGTGTAGATGATGGCCTCCACGCCATAACCCTCAAAACGTTTCGCCAAATCCGCCACGTCATGTCCCGTCAATTTCGACCAACCATCCACGGCCACCTTGCCGCCTTTAGCATCCAACCCGACCATAACATGCCCAGGAAAGGCATCACACGCTTCGTGCAAAAAGCCAGGCACTTTGACCGCAGCCGTGCCGATTATGACGTAAGTGATGCCGAGATCGAGGTAGCGCTCTATGGTCTCCAGATCGCGAATCCCGCCGCCCAACTGCACAGGAATGTCACTACCCACCGCTTGAACAATGCTACGCACTGCGGCTTCGTTCTTGGGCTTGCCCGCGAAAGCGCCGTTCAGATCAACCAGATGCAAGCGGCGCGCGCCTTGTGCCAGCCAATGTTTTGCCATCGCGGCGGGGTCGTCAGAGAACACGGTCGCCCCCTCCATCTCACCTTGGCGCAGTCGTACACATTGGCCGTCTTTCAAATCAATCGCGGGAATAATCAGTGTTTTCGTATCCATGATGAGTAATGATTAAACAGGATTCCAGTTAATAAAATTTTGCAGCAATCTTAACCCAGCCGTTGCGCTTTTTTCGGGATGGAATTGCACCGCGAATAGATTATCTTTCGCCACCGCGCATACGAAAGGCTGCGGGTAGTCGCTGGTCGCTTGCGCCAAAGACATATCGCTAGGCTGCACATAATAACTATGCACGAAATAAAAACGCGCGTCTTGTTCGATGCCATTCCACAGCGTGTGCTGTGACCCCCTATCCAACTTTTCCCCAGCGGGAGAAAGAGCAGCCGTCGCAACTCCCTGCGAGAATTGCCAATCAGACCTTTGATGTACGCGATTCCAACCCATATGCGGGACTTTCAGCTTGCCACCTTGAGCGTCCGTCAGCCCAGATGCGAAGCGAACCACCTCACCTGGCAACACGCCCAAACCAGGAACATCACCTTCCGCACTATGTTTGAACAACATCTGCAAACCAATGCATATTCCCAAAAAAGGCTTGTTGTACGCCGCCTCGATGACTGCTTGACGCAAGCCGCGTGCATCCATCTCGCGCATACAGTCGCGCATCGCCCCCTGCCCTGGAAACACCACACGCTTGGCTTGGGTGATGATCTTGGCATCCTCCGTCACGCAAACAGTGGCACTGGGTGCAACCTTGCGCACAGCCTGATGCACCGAGCGCAAATTGCCCATGCCGTAATCAACGATGGCGACATCAACCATAGCGCGCTTACAAAGAGCCCTTGGTGGAAGGCATTACACCAGACATGCGTGGGTCTTGCTCCAACGCGACACGCAATGCGCGACCGAAGGCCTTGAAGAGGGTCTCGGCTTGATGGTGAGCGTTATCGCCCGCCAGATTGTCGATGTGCAAAGTCACCAAAGCGTGGTTGACGAAACCTTGGAAGAATTCACGAATGAGATCCGCATCGAACTCACCGATGTGCGAGCGCGTGAATTCGCAGTTGAACACCAAGCCAGGACGCCCAGAGATGTCCAACACAACACGTGACAACGCCTCATCCAACGGCACATAGGCATGACCGTAACGACGCAGACCTTTCTTGTCGCCAATGGCTTGATTGAACGCCTGCCCCAATGTGATGCCGATATCCTCCACCGTGTGGTGAGCATCAATATGCAAATCCCCTTTGGCCAATATCTCCAAATCAACCAAACCATGTCTAGCCACCTGATCCAGCATGTGCTCAAGGAAAGGCAGGCCAGTATCCAGCTTGACCTTGCCTGTACCATCCAGATTCAGTTCAACAGCGATCTTGGTTTCTAGAGTGTTGCGAGTGACTTTTGCGCTACGCATGTTTTTTCCTATGCGAGTTGGTTAATGGAATCTTGCAATGCCGTGATGAAACAGTCGTTTGGGTTACGACATAACCTAAAGCTTAATCTTCACCGAAACTCGCTATTCACGGCCTAAACTTTCTTTTAAGGCTGCCACGAATCGCTCGTTTTCTGCCGATGTCCCCACGGTGACACGCAGACAATCCGCCAAGGCGTGATGTCCGCCATTCAGGTTTTTGATGAGCACACCACGCTGCTGCAAACCCTCGAAAACCTGCGTGGCTTTTGCCACGCGGAACAGAATGAAATTCGCCTCGCTGGGATACGCCTGCACACCACTTACGGCGCTCAAGGCCGACATCAATCGCGTCCGTTCCTGTTTGATACTTGCGGCTTGCGCCAACAACACGTCATGGTGTTGCAATAATTTCGAAGCGACGCATTGCGGCAGAACGCCGACATTATACGGTAAGCGTAATTTTTCCAACTGTGTCAACCAAGCCTGCGAACCCGCCAAAAAACCCAAGCGCAAGCCGGCCATTCCCAGCTTGGAGAAAGTGCGCATCACCAACAGATTGTCGTAGTGCGCCAACTGCGGAAGGAAGCTATCACTGGCAAAAGCGTAATACGCCTCATCCACCACCACCACGCCAGGAGCGGCTTCGATGATGTGCTTGACGGCTTCGGCATCAAACAAGTTGCCCGTGGGATTATTGGGATACGCCAAAAACACCAGCGCTGGCTGCTCACGCCAGATAGCCTCCAAGGTCGTTGGCAGATCGAGAGAAAAGTCTTGAGTCAGCGGCACACCAACGTATCTCATCCCAGTGAAAGCGGCGATCATCTTGTACATCACGAAAGAAGGTTCGACGCTCAGCAACACTGTGCCTGGTTTCGCTAGCGCCAGCGCGAGCATCTGAATGATCTCATCCGACCCGTTGCCCAACAGCACATCCATCCCCGACGGCAGCTTAGTGACCGAACGGATGCGCGCCTTAAGATCATACGCGCCAGCATCAGGGTAGCGATTGATGGCAGCATCTGCGACCATGCGCGCGATCTCATCACGCAGCGCCTGCGGCAACAGATAGGGATTCTCCATCGCATCCAGCTTGATGAAGCCAGTGCTAGGCGGAACGTGATAAGCATGGAGCGCCTGTATCTCAGGACGGATCAAGCTCGATGGAGTGACGGCAATACGGGCGGAAGACATGGACAGATGGTGTTTCAAAGAGGTGGCTCATTCTACCGTAATCTGGCGAACAAACAGAAACGCAGCCTATAATTCGCGCATCGTAAAAAGGCCTAGCCATGACAGCCAAAAGACTTCGTGTACTACTCGTCGAGAGTTCCAACACAGACGCACACACAACAATAACCAAACTCATTGCCGCCGGATACACTATGAGCCACCAAAGAGTGACCGATGCACGGGGTATGCACGCTGCACTGTGCGATGCGACCTTCGATGTCATCCTATGTAGTGACGACCCAAGTAGCTTTGGTGGGTTGGAAGCACTAAGACTCGTTCACAAACTGGAATTAGACATCCCCTTCCTGCTCCTCGCCCACGATCTGCGCGAAGGGAACATCATCCGTACCATGCAAGAAGGCGTGGATGATTACATCCTCAAAGGTAGCCTGAATCGCCTCGTTCCCTCCATCGAACACAATCTACGCGAAGCACGTATCCGCTCCGAGCATCGCACCGCGCAGATGCAACTCATTGAGAACCAAACGCGGATGCACGCCTTCATCGCCGACTTGCCTGGCATGGCGTACCAGATATTGCTGCATAAAGATGACCGTGTCAGTTTCGCTTACGTAAGCGAAGGTTGCCAAGCCTTATTGGGGTTAGAACCACAAGAATTGATTGCTGATGCCCAGTTATTCGATGCCATGCTGCATCCTGATGATCGCGCCGCGCATCAACAGAGTATGCATGTGTCAGCACAAAATCTGACCTTTTGGAATTGGGAAGGGCGCATCCTCACCCCACCCGACAAGGAGATCAAATGGATCAACCTACGTTGCAGCCCGCGCGCGACAGATCAGGGGGTACAGTGGGAAGGCATCATGCTCAACATCACCCAGAGCAAGACATCTGAAGCAGAGCTGAACCGTTCGCAAGAGCAACTGCGCGAATTGTCTTCGCACATTCAAGATGTGCGCGAACAAGAACGTGTCGCCATCGCACGCGAAGTGCATGACGACCTCGGCAGTTTGCTCACCGCCACCAAACTCGATATCGCTTGGCTCATCGGGCGTCTAAAAGATATTCCCCAGCTGTGCGAGAAAGCAAAATCGATTGAAGAATTAGTGGATAAATGTGTACGCTCTGCCAGCACCATCTCGCGCAATCTGCGTCCCAGTGCCTTAGATACTTTTGGCCTCGTCGCTGCCATCGAAAACGAAGCGCTCGAATTTTCAAAGCGCACAGGGGTCACCTGTACCTTCGACAATCTGGATGAAGGCAACACCGTGTCACCCCATGTTGCCATCACGCTCTTTCGCATCTTCCAAGAAGCCCTTGCCAACATCACCAAACATGCCGCCGCCACCCAAGTCTCTATTTCCGTCATCAATAGAGCAGAGTGCGTCGACCTAGTAGTTCATGACGACGGGCGCGGCATACGCGATACTGATCGCGCCAAACCACGCTCCTTCGGACTACGCGGCATCTTCGAGCGTGTCGCCCACTTTGGCGGCAATGTGAAACTGGAAAGCGCCCCCGACAAAGGCACTCGACTGGCGGTGTGCATCCCTCATTCAACCAAAAACCCAGCCGCCACCGAGCTCACACCAGAATCGCAACAAGCCCTTTTTCCTTGAGCATAATGATAGGTAGATCAAATGATAAAAGTGCTTATCGCCGACGACCACGCCTTGATTCGCAAGGGATTAAAGCAACTTCTGGACGATACCGAAGAGTTGCGGGTGACAGGTGAGGCAGAGACTGGCATTGAAGCGTTCAGAATGGCGCAAACGGGTGAATTCGACGTCGTTCTTCTGGACATCAGCATGCCCGACAAGCATGGCATTGATATCCTCAAACAAATCAAAGATGCGCAACCTCATCTCCCCGTTTTGATGCTAAGCATGCACCCCGAGGAGCAATATGCTTTACGCTCCATGAAAGCGGGCGCAGCCGGCTACCTCAACAAACAAAGTGCGCCCGCCCAATTGGTAACGGCGATACGACAGGTCGCCAAAGGCAAGAAATACATCAGCAGCGAGTTGGCGGAACAACTGGCCGAAGGCTTGTCCCAAGGCTACCAAGAACTGTTACACCAAACTCTCTCCAACCGCGAATACCAAACCTTGTGTTTGATGGCGCAAGGTAAAAAACTCAGCGAGATGGCCGACATCATGTCACTCAGCCCCAAGACCATCAGCGTGTATCGCTCACGCTTGCTTGAGAAAATGAAACTCAAGACCAACGCCGATGCCATCCACTACGCAATCAACAACCACCTGATTGAGTAGCCCACCCAGTGGGGTCATTAAAGTAACGGTGGTTTCTGCCGCTATTCAAGGCTTAAGGATTGCACCTGAAACGCATAATGCGTGACATGCATAGTCACCTAAGAACATCACAATGAGCCACCCACACACGCCATCGGACACCGCACGTGAGACCCTTAAGTTACTTGCCGCCCGCAAGTTGGCGCCTACACCCGACAACTACG
>JAVHQF010000187.1:0-10973 GCA_036170995.1 Sideroxydans sp.
CTCGTTTCGGACTACAGCTTAATCTACTGTCTTAAATTCGGGGTCCACTATAATTCTTTCGCGCCATTTTTCTTAAGCAGATCGATCAGTTTAGATCGGACTTCCTTGGGAGCGAACTCATCGTTTACGGCTAATGTTAATGCTGTTTGACCACTATGATTCCTAGCATTTACATCGGCCCCATTATTGATAAGTGTTTGTACAACATCAACGTGTCGACCAACTATTGCATGCATTAAGGCTGAGCAACTCATGCAATATTCCGGCCCACCTTCAATTATCGCGTTGACTTGGGCACCTTTTTCGATCAACAGTTGCACTTCACGGAGCCGACCGGAGCCGGCTGCTGTTGCCAACGTGGTTGTTCCGTCGCAGGTCAAAGCGTTTGGATTTCCAACCTTGTTCAATAGCATGGCAAAAATGGTAGTGTCACCACGCCAGCCATAGCCAATAGACATACACACTTCATTTGATGCCACATCTGCTCCCGCATCCAGCAACATTTGCACTACCTGTTTTGAACCGCCAAAATATACATTCATGCGAACCGCATTTGTCAGTATCGACCAGCCATGATTATCCGTTGAGTTAATGTCCGCCCCATTATCCAGCAATGCTTTCATCATGGCGGAATTGTCGTTTTTAACTGCAAGCATTAATGCGGATTGCCCTTCTCCATTTTTTGCATTGACTTTGGCACCGCTATTCAGCAATAGGAGTGCAATGTTTTCATAATCCATATTTGTGTCTTTATCGAACCTTCTATTTACAGCGTACATTAGCGCAGTTGCACCTGTGGTTTCGTGTTGTTCGTTTAGGAGAGTGCCCTTGTCCACAAGAAGTTGAACGGCATCCAAGTGCCCTGACCATGCGGACTGCATTAAGGCAGTTAATCCATAAAAATCTTTTTCATTTATGTCTTGCCCAGCATCCAACATTTCCTTCATGGCGTGGATGTCACCTCTTGCGGCAGCAACCTGAAATGTTTGCTTTGCAAAGAACTGTTCGTACACGGTAACCGGAAGTAAAACAGTGTCAGCAACAAAGCTCAAAGGCAAGTCCAGAAGAAGGGTTAATCCCCCATCGGCATTATGTCCAGATCCTTCCAGAGTAAGTAAGTCCGCCGTAGTACCACTGTATATCCTGGGTGGATTGCCACCTTCCGGATATTTCAAGCCGTAACTGTCCGGGATTGCTGGATTGTGATTCCTTGAAATCACCGTGCCACAGCCGGGAAGTATAAAAATGACTGTCAGAACAATGGAAAGGCGAAAAAATGGAGCGGAAAAATAATTCCCGCTCCATTTTTGACTTATCGATTTAAGGAAATTGCCCATCGCATACCCCCTGCAAGATGAAACTAATTATCAACACAAGGTTTCAGTCGCTGCGGAGGCAGAAGTTACACGGTTGCTAACACTTCTTCCTCAAACTCCAACACCACCTTCCCATCCCTTATGTCCACGGTGACCTGTCCGCCGTTGGCCAAGCGACCGAACAGTAGTTCGTCGGCGAGGGCTGCGCGGATGGTGTCCTGGATCAGGCGCGCCATCGGGCGCGCTCCCATCAGTGGATCGAAACCGTTTTCGGAAAGGTGATCCTTGAGCGCGTCGGTGAAGATGGCATCCACTTTTTTCTCGTGCAATTGCTCTTCGAGTTGCATGAGGAACTTGTCCACTACACGCAGGATGACTTCCTTGGTCAGCGACGCGAACGAGACGATGGCATCCAGACGGTTGCGGAACTCGGGCGTGAACATCTTTTTGATATCGAGCATTTCGTCTCCGGAAACGGCGGTCTTGGTGAAGCCGATCTGGGTCTTGTTCAGGGCTTCTGCACCCGCGTTGGTGGTCATGATGATGACGACGTTGCGGAAGTCTGCCTTGCGGCCGTTGTTGTCGGTGAGCGTGCCGTGATCCATCACTTGCAGCAGGATGTTGAAGATGTCAGGGTGCGCTTTCTCGATCTCGTCCAGCAGTAGCACGCAATGCGGTTGCTTGCTAATTATCTCGGTGAGCAGGCCGCCTTGGTCGAAGCCGACATAGCCAGGAGGTGCGCCGATCAGGCGCGACACGGCATGGCGTTCCATGTATTCGGACATATCGAAGCGGTGCAGTGGCATGCCCATCACATAAGCGAGCTGGCGCGCCACTTCGGTCTTGCCGACGCCGGTGGGGCCAGAGAACAGGAAGCTGCCGATGGGTTTTTGCGGGTTGCCCAAGCCGCTGCGCGACATCTTGATGGCGCGTGCCAACACGTCGATGGCCTTATCCTGGCCGAACACAGTGGCCTTCAAATCGCGATCCAGATTCTTCAAGGTGTTCTTGTCGTCATGTGACACGGTGCGCGAGGGGATGCGCGCGATCTTGGCGATGATCTCTTCGATCTCGTGCTTGCCGACGACTTTCTTTTGTTTCGATTTCGGCAGGATGCGTTGTGCCGCACCAGCTTCGTCCAATACGTCGATGGCTTTGTCTGGCAAGTGACGGTCATTGATGAAGCGTGAAGATAATTCTGCTGCGCTGGTAATTGCGGCTGTACTGTATTTGATGCTGTGGTGTTCCTCGAACCGCGATTTCAGTCCCTTCAGTATCTCGATGGTCTGTTCTACTGAAGGCTCGGACACGTCCACTTTTTGGAAGCGACGCGACAGGGCGGAGTCTTTTTCAAAAATGCCGCGATACTCTTGATAGGTCGTCGCACCTATACATTTTAATGCACCACTAGATAGCGCTGGTTTGAGTAAATTGGAAGCGTCCATCGTGCCGCCAGAAGCTGCTCCCGCACCGATGAGTGTGTGTATCTCGTCGATAAATAACACCGCATTAGGCGTATCCTTTAATTCTTTTAATACAGCTTTCAGGCGTTGCTCAAAATCACCGCGATATTTGGTGCCCGCCAACAGCGACCCCATGTCGAGTGAATAAACATGGGCATCTTTTAGAATATCAGGCACCGCATTTTCAGTGATGCGGCGCGCCAGCCCTTCTGCGATAGCGGTTTTGCCTACCCCTGCTTCACCAACCAACAATGGGTTATTCTTGCGACGACGACACAAGGTTTGTATGACGCGTTCCAGCTCCAACTCGCGCCCAATCAAAGGATCAACTTTGCCCGCAATGGCGTGAGCATTGAGATCAAGTGTGTAGTTCGCTAGCGCACTTTCTTTCGCTGTTTCTTGCTCCCCTTCTGTTTCGTTAGGTGTCTTTTGAGTATTGGGTTGCACCTCAGCCGTCTTGTTGATGCCATGCGCAATGTAGTTCACCACATCTAAACGAGTGATGGCGCGTTGATTGAGAAAGTACACCGAGTGTGATTCTTTCTCACCGAACATGGCGACTAAGATGTTCGCGCCCGTTACTTCTTTCTTGTTGGTAGATTGAACATGCAGGATGGCACGTTGAATCACGCGTTGAAAACCCACAGTAGGTTGAGTATCGACCTCCGCCGTTCCTGGCACGATGGGCGTGTGAGTCTCGATGTGCTGTGCCAGAACGATGCGCAACTCCTCAATGTCTGCACCGCAGGCTCGTAACACATGTGACGCGGATGGATTGTCCAGCATCGCCATCAACAGATGTTCCACTGTGATGTATTCGTGGCGCTTGTGTCGAGCTTCGACAAAAGCGAGGTGGAGGCTTACTTCAAGTTCTTGAGCAATCATTTTAATTTTCCTCCATGTGGCATTTCAAAGGATGCCCATGTTGTGTTGAGTAACCGATGACTTGGTTCACTTTTGTTTCGGCAATTTCTTTTGAGTACACACCACATACCGCAGAACCCTCATTGTGCACTTTGAGCATCACTTGTACCGCATGTTCAGAGCCCATCGAGAAAAATTTTTGTAGTACTTCAATCACGAATTCCATTGTAGTGTAATCATCGTTCAGTAAAAGCACCTTGTACTGCTTGGGTGGCTTTGTCTTGCTTTGTTCAAGAACGGAGATGTTTTCTTCTTTGGTTGCCATCGTATTCATTGTCACATTGAGTTTAGTTGCATATTTGACGATTAGAACGTCTTTTTCAAGCCTGTTTTGAAAATAGTTGCAATTAACACTTGACGTTGTCAGTTATCGTGGGTTAAAAAGCGTCCGGGTGTTTGAATCATAGTAGATGCAGTACTGGTTTTGCCATGTGCGGTCTTGGGTTTCAAACAATTTAGCGGGTGCCCACCCGTAATTTTGTAAGGAAGTAATAGCATGGCAAACGGTACAGTTAAATGGTTCAACGATGCAAAAGGTTTCGGTTTCATCACTCCAGATGATGGCAGCGAAGATCTGTTTGCGCATTTCTCAGCAATCACAATGAGTGGCTTCAAGTCTCTCAAAGAAGGCCAAAAAGTGACTTTTGACATCGTTCAAGGTCCTAAAGGCAAACAAGCTTCTAACATCCAAGCTCCTTAATCGGCTCTTGTAGTTAAAGCAAAAAAGCCCGCTACGAAAGTGGTGGGCTTTTTGTTTGTCAGTTGGAAACGTAACCAACTCGGCGACCGTGCTACAGACGGAATTCAAAGTGCTATCTCCCCCAACTCTATGCGGTGCCCGTACTCTCAGTTCTTTGGATTGCCGTGTTGTCAACATCATATTGTTGTCGTTGCGCCCAGCGCACTACTAGGAACAGCACGCCCAACAGCAATGCCGCACCAACCCATAATATTACTTCCTGCAAGGAGGGTGCGACCTCCAGCACAGGCAAGGTGATGACTTTTCGCAGAACCACCACCATTGAAACTTCAATAAAGGTATCCACCCCCAACTTGCCGCCTTCGAGATAACGAATCTCCGCAACGATCAATGCGGACACCGTCCACAACAACATCAATGTCCCAAGCGAACGCAAAAAGCCATGCACTAAATTATTTGCATTGATCGCCTGTTCCATATCGATGAAAAAAAGCCAAGTGAACATCAACACCGACACCGCCAAAGCCAAGCCAATGATGATATGGGCAATTCCGTTCAACCACAGCATCGCAGAGATTGTCAGGCGGTTGATGACAAGCAACTGACTAGGGAAATTGTCTTGGCTCATACGATGTCCCGCTTCGAAGCCGTAACTGAATCTGAGGTTGCTGAGATTCCGTTCAATGCGGCATTGAATGTTGCACTTGGACGCATCGCATTAGATGTCTTGCTGAAGTCTGGTAGGTAGTAACCCCCCATCTCAACGGGCTTCCCTTGTGCGGCAATCAACTCTGCATTGATCTTCGCTTCATTCTCGGTCAGCACCTTCGCCAAGGGGGCGAAACGAGTCTGCACTTCCTTGTCTGTGTTTTGCGCAGCGAGTGCTTGTGCCCAATACAAGGCGAGGTAGAAGTGACTGCCACGATTGTCGATCTCGCCGACCTTGCGTGAAGGGGAGCGATTGTTCTCCAAAATCTTCGCATTCGCTTGATCTAGCGTATCTGCCAACACTTGAGCTTTGGCATTGTTGAACTTCTGTGCCAGATGCTCTAGCGACACACCTAGCGCCAAGAACTCACCCAACGAATCCCATCGCAGGTAGTTCTCATGAAGGAACTGTTGTACATGTTTAGGCGCGGAGCCGCCCGCACCGGTCTCGAACATGCCACCGCCATTCATCAAGGGCACGATGGAGAGCATCTTGGCGCTGGTGTTGAGTTCAAGGATGGGGAACAGGTCAGTGAGGAAGTCGCGCAATACGTTGCCAGTGACAGAGATGGTGTCCTTGCCTTGGCGGATACGTGCCAAAGCGTGACGGCAGGCGGCAGACGGTTCCATGATCTGGATGTCCAAGCCCTGTGTATCGTGCTCTTTGAGGTATTTTTCGACCTTGACGATGATCTGCGCATCGTGTGCTCGATTCTTGTCCAACCAGAAGACGGCGGGGGTATTGGACAGGCGCGCGCGCACGACGGCGAGTTTGACCCAATCGCGGATCGGCGCATCCTTGGCTTGGCAGGCGCGGAAGATGTCGCCTTGTTCGACGGGCTGTTGCAGCAACACTTTGCCTGACGCGTCAACGATACGGACGACACCGTCAGCCGTCATCTCGAACGTCTTGTTGTGCGAACCATACTCTTCTGCTTGCTGCGCCATCAGGCCGACGTTGGGTACGGAGCCTATGGTGGCAGGGTCAAGCGCGCCGTTCTTTTTGCAATCCTCAACAGCGGCGACATAGATGGTGGCATAGCTGCGGTCGGGGATCATCGCCAAGGTGTCATAGGCTTTGCCGTCTGCCCCCCACATTTTGCCGCCGTCACGGATCATCGGCGGCATAGAGGCATCTATGATGACATCGCTAGGTACATGCAGATTAGTGATCCCCTTGTCCGAGTTCACCATCGCCAGTGGCGGTTGTTTTCTGAAGCAGTTGGCGATGTCGGCAATGACCGCAGAACGTTTGGGTTCGGGCAGGGCAAACACTTTGGCTTCCATGTCTGCGAAGCCGTTATTGACGTTGACACCGATCTCCTTAAGTAGCGCGCCGTGTTTGTCGAACACGTCCTTGAAGAACACCAACACGGCGTGGCCGAACATAATGGGGTCGGACACTTTCATCATGGTGGCTTTGAGGTGCAACGACAGCAGCACATCTTCTTTCTTCGCGGCGGCAATCTGCTCGGCGTAGAACTGGCACAGTGCGCGGCGACTCATCACGGCGGCATCCACAATCTCGCCAGCTTTGAGAAAGAGATCGCCTTTGAGGACGGTGACCTTGCCATCTTTGGCAACGAACTCGATACGGGTGTTGACTGCGTCAGGAACGGTGACGGACTTTTCAGTACCGTAAAAATCACCGCTACTCATGTGAGTAACGTGGGTTTTGGATGTCTTTTCCCATTTGCCCATGTGGTGCGGATGTTTGCGCGCAAACTGTTTGACGGAAGCGGCGGCGCGACGATCAGAGTTACCTTCGCGCAGTACGGGGTTCACGGCACTGCCCAGCACCTTGCTGTAACGCGCTTTGATTTCTTTTTCTGCGTCGGTCTTGGCGTCGTCTGGATAGTCAGGGATTTTGTATCCCTTGCCTTGCAATTCCTTGATGGCAGTCTTCAACTGCGGCAGTGAAGCGCTCACATTGGGTAGCTTGATGATATTGGCTTCTGGTTTTAGCGTCAGCGCGCCGAGTTCGGAAAGTGTGTCAGGCACTCGTTGAGCGGCAGTCAGTTGTTCTGGAAAATTGGCAAGAATGCGTGCTGCGAGTGAAATATCACTGGTATCCACAGTTACCCCCGCCGCCTTGGTGAAGGCTTGTACGATGGGGAGGAGGGAATAAGTCGCTAGTCTGGGCGCTTCATCAGTGAGGGTGTAGATGATCTTTGGGTTCGTCATGGTTTTCTCATTTAGTGGATATTCAGCACGATATACTTCGCAGCCATTTGAAATTCAAACAACGAAATAGCGGTAAATGAAATGAGTCGCGTCCTGCTGTTCAACAAACCTTACGGAGTGGTCTGCCAATTCAGTCGTGACGGATTGCATCTGACGCTCGCGGATTATATTCCTGTTGCCAAAGTTTATGCCGCAGGTCGTTTGGATACAGATAGTGAGGGGCTGTTATTGTTGACCGACGATGGCAAGTTGCAACATCGCATCACCGACCCCCAACACAAACTACACAAGACCTACTGGGTGCAAGTTGAGGGTGTGCCAGACAATAAGGCGTTAGAGGCGTTGAAGAAAGGCGTGATGTTGAAAGAGGGTATGACCTTGCCCGCACAGGCGGAGTTGATGGATGAACCCGCCAATCTGTGGTTACGCGACCCGCCCGTGCGATTCCGTCAATCTATCCCGACCTCGTGGTTGCGACTTACCATTCGAGAAGGTAAAAACCGTCAGGTGCGGCGTATGACCGCCGCCGTCGGCTTCCCCACTTTGCGCTTGATACGCCACGCCATCGGTGATTGGACGCTATCTGGCTTGGCGTCTGGGGAATGGCGCGAGCAGCGAATGCCTAATGTATAATGCGCACCTTTCCGAAACTTGAAACCAGAATGCCTATTTACGAATACAAATGCAAGAATTGCAGTGTGCAGAAGGATGTGATGCAGAAGTACAGTGATGCACCACTGACTGTTTGCCCTGAATGTGGCGAGCAGACCTTTGCCAAGCAACTCAGCGCGCCTGGATTTCAGTTCAAAAGCGCATCGAATAGTTGTGACACGGGCGCATGTTCGGCCTGTCCGATGGCGGGAATGCACGCATGAAAAAGTATCTACTTACTGGCCTATTGGCACTTGTGCCGCTGGTTATCACGCTGTGGGTGTTGAGCTTCATCATCGGCATCCTCGATCAATCGTTGCTTTTGTTACCTGATGCTTGGCATCCAGACAATCTGCTCGGCATTCACATCCCTGGTCTAGGTGTCATTCTCACTGTAGTGGTGGTGCTAACCACAGGCTTGCTGGTGCGCAATGTGTTTGGCCAACGCTTGTTGTCTTGGTGGGAACAGGTGTTGCGACGCATCCCCTTCGTCAATGCCATCTACAACAGCGTCAAGCAGGTCAGCGACACCTTGCTCTCCGAGAGCGGCAATGCATTCGGTAAAGTATTATTGGTGCGTTATCCCCATGCGGATTCTTGGTCGTTGGCATTCCAGACAAGCGTGCCAGCCGAAGTGACAAGACGCTTGGCTGGGGATGAATACGTAGGTGTGTTCGTACCGACCACGCCCAGTCCGGTGAATGGTTTCTATTTCTACGTGAAAAAGTCCGCAACCATCGAACTCGACATTAGCGTGGATGCAGCCTTCAAAGCCATCGTCTCAATGGGTGTAGTGACCACGCCCGAAGCCGTCGCCAAAATCCAACAAGCTCATTAAGCTTTTCTCTTTTGTAATCCTCACCTGTATCTCAAATTATGCGAACTCATTACTGCGGACAACTTAACGTTAATCATCTAGGCAACACCGTCACTCTGTGTGGCTGGGCACACCGTCGGCGCGACCACGGGGGTGTCATTTTCATCGACCTACGCGACCGCGAAGGGCTGGCACAAGTCGTGTGCGACCCAGACCGCGCGGATATGTTTGCGATTGCCGAATCTGTGCGAAATGAATTTGTATTGAAAATTACGGGGCGTGTGCGTCGTCGTCCAGAAGGTACAGAGAACAAGAACATTCCCAGTGGCGAGATCGAACTGTTGTGCCATGAGATCGAAGTGTTGAACGTAGCAGTCACGCCACCGTTCCAATTGGACGATGAGAATCTGTCCGAGAACGTACGCTTGACCCATCGCGTCATTGACCTGCGTCGTCCTCAGATGCAGAACAACATGATGTTGCGCTACAAGACAGCGCGCGCGTTCCGCCGCTTCTTGGATGACAAAGGCTTCATTGACATCGAGACACCGATGCTCACCAAGTCCACTCCCGAAGGCGCACGCGATTACCTCGTGCCGTCGCGCGTGCACGCAGGCGATTTCTTTGCTTTGCCGCAATCACCCCAGTTGTTCAAACAGATGTTAATGGTGGCGGGATTCGATCGCTACTACCAGATAACCAAGTGCTTCCGCGACGAAGATTTGCGCGCAGATCGTCAACCTGAATTTACCCAAGTGGATGTTGAAACATCGTTCCTAACCGAAGAACAGATCATGGAGATGATGGAAGAGATGATCCGCGTTGTCTTCAAGGAAGTCTTGAACGTGTCCTTGCCGAATCCTTTCCCACGCATGGCGTATGCCGAGGCGATGGGACGTTTCGGTTCTGACAAGCCTGATCTGCGCGTTACCTTGGAAATCACCGATGTCACTGCTGCGGTGAAGGGGGTGGCGTTCAAAGTGTTTGCGGGCGTGGCGAACTCTGACAACGGTCGCGTGGCGGCCTTGCGCGTGCCCAACGGCGGTGCCTTCACGCGCGGCGAGATCGACGAATACACCAAATTCGTCAGCATCTATGGTGCGAAGGGCTTGGCTTACATCAAGGTCAACGACATCACGCAATTGAACGAGACAGGGCTGCAATCTCCAATCGTCAAGAACCTGAACGAGACCGCGTTGAAAACGATCATCGAACGCACGGGCGCACAGAATGGCGACATCATTTTCTTTGGTGCAGACAAGGCCAAGATCGTGAACGATGCATTGGGTGCGTTGCGTACCAAAATCGGACATGAGAAGGGCTATCTGAACGGCAAGGCTTGGGAGCCGTTGTGGGTCGTTGACTTTCCCATGTTTGAATACGACGAAGAAGCCAAGCGTTGGAACGCCTGTCACCATCCGTTCACTTCACCCAAAGACGAACATCTGCAATTCTTGGAAACCGATCCTAGCAAGTGTCTGGCAAAAGCTTATGACTTGGCGCTCAACGGTTGGGAAATTGGCGGCGGCTCGGTGCGTATCCACAAAGAAGAAGTGCAGAGCAAAGTTTTCCGCGCGCTCAACATCGGCGCAGAAGAAGCGCAACTCAAGTTCGGTTTCCTGTTGGATGCGCTGCAATACGGCGCGCCACCACACGGCGGTCTAGCCTTCGGTTTGGATCGCATCGTCACCATGATGACGGGGGCGGAATCCATCCGTGACGTGATCGCCTTCCCCAAGACGCAACGTGCGCAGTGTCTGCTGACACAAGCACCGTCTGCGGTGGATGAAAAGCAGTTGCGTGAGTTGCATATCCGCCTACGCACCCCCGTGCCGACAGAGGCACCTAAGGAGTAAACGTGCTGCGCGGGGGGAAAGCGTGGTGGTGGTTAGTAGCTGGCTTGGTGCTGGTCTTATCTCTGGCCCAAGCCCGTAACTATCACTCGCACCAACCCGCTCAAGCCACGACCAACGAATCATCCGAATTTGCTGCACGGGATGAGGTCGGGGGTGACAAGATACTGTTCGCACAGTTGCCGCCAGAAGGTCGCGAGACCTTGCAACTCATCCAACGCGGCGGCCCATTCCCCTACCCACGCGATGGTGTGGTGTTTAGCAACTTCGAGCGAATCCTGCCCAAACAAGCACGTGGCTATTACCACGAGTACACCGTCAAGACACCGGGTATCAGTCATCGCGGTGCACGCCGTA
>JAVHQF010000188.1:0-2273 GCA_036170995.1 Sideroxydans sp.
AATGCAAAGCCATCACTACACCCTGACCATCTCCTGCCCAGACCGCTCAGGCATTATCGCTGCGGTCACTGGCTTCATCGCCCAGCACAGCGGTTTCATCGTTGAAGCGAGTTACCACACCGACTTAGATTCGCAACGATTCTTTATGCGGCAAGAGATTCGTTCAGATTCGTTGCCATTTGATGCGCAGGAGTTCGGACTTCGATTCGCCCCGCTCGCGCGTGAATTTGATATGCGTTGGCAACTCTCCGATTCCGCGATCAAGAAACGCCTAGTGGTGTTGGTTAGCAAGCAGGATCATTGCCTCAACGACCTGCTGCATCGTTGGCGTAGCGGTGAATTGCAGGTGGACATCCCTTGCGTCATCTCCAACCACGAAGACCTACGGAGCTTCGTCGTATGGCACGGCATCCCGTTCATCCATGTGGACATGAGCGACAAGAATGCCGCCTTCGAGAAGATCGCCACGCTGTTTGAGCAATATCAGGGCGACACGCTAGTTCTCGCGCGCTTCATGCAGATATTGCCGCCGTTCCTGTGCCAGCGATTCCCTAGCCGCATCATCAACATCCATCACAGCTTCTTGCCTTCCTTCGTCGGCGCGAAGCCTTATCACCAAGCGTATCAACGCGGGGTGAAGCTCATCGGTGCAACCTGCCATTACGTCACCGATGAATTGGATGCGGGGCCTATCATTGAACAAGACACCGTGCGTATTGACCACGGTGACACCCCCGATGACTTGGTGCGCTACGGACGCGACATCGAAAAAACCGTGCTGTCGCGCGGCTTGCGTTATCACGTAGAAGATCGCGTGCTGGTGTGCGGCAACAAGACCATCGTATTCCGATGATTTGAGCGAACCATTTCGCTTCGGCACGCTCTATGACACGAGTCTTTCTCGTGTGAATCATCCCCTTCCATGCACCCCCTCCGCATAGGTCCCTATTCCATCGTTCGCGAACTTGGCGAAGGGGCTACCTCGAACGTCTATCTGGCGCTGCGCGATAAATCGTATGCGTCGGTGGCGCTCAAACAGTTGCGCAAGACCGCGCAGACCGAGTTGCACAAAGCCATGTTCACCACCGAGGTGGAGCTGGGTAGCAAGATGCATCATCGCAACATCGTGCATGTTTTGGATGCCGATCTGAACGAGAAGACGGGCGCCTACTTGGTGATGGAATACATCAAAGGCAAACCGCTGGATAAGCATGAGCAAGAGGACACTTTGCTGCCGTTGGGAAACGTGCTATCCGTCATCGAGCAAGTGGCAGAGGCATTGCAGTACGCGGCATCACTGGGCGTGGTGCATCGCGATGTGAAGCCTGGCAACATCATCCTGATGCCCAACGGGATTGCCAAATTGGCCGACTTTGGTTGCGCCATTCCCACCAGCAAGATGGGTGAGGTAGTAGCGGGTAGCTTGGCGTACATGTCGCCCGAGCAACTGGAAGGGGAAGCATTAGATCAACGTGCCGACATCTATGCGCTGGGTGCGGTACTGTATCGCTTGTTGACGGGCAAGCACACCTTTGAGGCGGACAACCAGTTCGATGCGCGCACTGCAATCCTGAACTTCCCCATCACGCCCATCCAAACCTATCGCAAAGACTTGCCGAAGATATTGGTGGACTTCATCTCGCGCGCGCTGGAAAAAGACATCAAGCACCGTTTCCAATCATGGGAGTCGTTCATCGAGTTATTCGCCATCGTTGCGAAGGCGATACGAGAATCCGACGATGATCTTGACTTGTATCGTGGCTTCAGTATGAACACGCAGAAAGTCATCTCGTACAACCTTTCCACTTCGCGCCAGTTCTCGCGGAGCGGCTATTCACGCAGTGGTTTCTCGCGCAGCTCGATGCCGCGCGAATAAAAAAAGGGCACCTTGCGGTGCCCTTGAAAGAGGAGCCGGGGAGGCTCCAGGGAGGAGAGGTTTATAGGTTGTAAGCACGCTCGCCGTGGACTGTGGTATCCAAACCTTCGCGCTCGTCTTCTTCCTTCACACGCAGACCAACGGTCAGATCAACAATCTTGTAGCAGATGAATGCAACCACACCCGACCAGATAATCGTGGTCAATACGGCTTGTGCTTGTATCCACACTTGGCCACTGATGGTGGTATCAACGATAGTGTTGTTGACGTAATCCACAATGCCAGTGCCGCCCATGCTCCAATTGTTGAACACCCCAGTGAGTAACGCACCCAAAATGCCGCCCACGCCATGGATGCCGAACACATCCAGCGCATCATCCGCACCCAGCAGTTTCTT
>JAVHQF010000189.1:0-2272 GCA_036170995.1 Sideroxydans sp.
CAACGAGCGCGTAAAAACGAGGTCATCTGCCCACTCAATACCACGCATTTTTTCGCCTCGCTGTCGCTATGCAGTTGCAGATATTGCTCGACATAGTTCTTGAAAAATTTGCAGATGTAGCGCGTGTCGTTAAGGTTGCGCTCGCGAAAACATTTTGCTTCATCCCCACCAAAATCTTTGCGCAATAAGCGGCTGCGTTTAGCTTGCCGATAGGTTTTATTACCTTCAACAAACGCGACAAAATTGCGCCAGCGTTCGCTATCACTTTTACCATCCAAATACTCGTAAGGGGTTCTGTTGCCCTTGTTGCGATTCTCACGCGCCAACACCAGCACCCGATTATTTTTGCTGTCATCGAAACTGCGCGAATAAGGCAGCGCGTGGTCGATCTCGACATAGCCAAGCTCAAATAGACGATTGATGTCCATCGCCTCGACGGAATAAGCACACTTGCATTGTTGCTCGCGATACAGCATGTACTTTTCAAACTCTTTACCTTTGACCGCGCCAACAATATGGAACTCGCTGGCGAAATCTGTCTTGGCTTTCTCATTGCGGTCGCGGTAGCCTTCTTGCTCTTTTTTAATTTCGAGACGCTCTTTCAATGGACGCGATAAATCGCGCGCCATTTCGATATGCACCTCATGTGGCGAGCCATATTCTTTGATGAGTGCGTTCACCACTTTGCGCGCCTGATTGAGCGCACGCAGCACCACTGGGTTGCGCGGTATGTCCATGTCCTCATCGAACACCATGCGCCCGTCTTTGTCGCGCTCTTTGTAGAACGGCGGCAGATATTTATGTTCACCCGTACCGACCACATGCAACTGGCTGTGATGACCGTATTCAGGGATATTGGCAACCGCTTCGTCGTAACGCTGACCTTGCTCCATAAGCGGCACGATTTGGCGCAACGCTTTGAGCGAGAGATTGCTGAATTTATCGAAGCTCACATAGCCCAATACCTGCACCAGCTTGTCTTTGTTCGGTAATGTCAACTTGCGTAATTGCTCTTCAATTTCGGCATCTTCTTTGTACACGCTCAACACCCAAGCGATGTCATCTAGCAGTTGCGACTTGCCTTCTAGTGCTTCGCTAGAAATCTTCTGCCATTCGCTTTCCAGCCCCGCGTCTTTCAAAGTTTTATGCAAGGTCTGCCAAGCGGGAAGTTTGCACAGCGTTGCGGACTCAGGGTCTTTAGTTTTTTCGTCAGCGGTTTGCTTGTTCGAGTAAACCAGCCCAGCAAATTTGAAGCGGTCTTTATCCAAACAATCTGCGTCAACTAAAGCGCGCCCTAACTGCTTGTAACTTAAGTCACCCGCTTGCGAATAAGGTAAGGGCAAAGCGATGCTTCGCTCCGCAACATTCAATTGTCGAGTTGTACCACAGACCACAATGCGCAGATTATTTAATCGGGTCAGCCAGACGTGGCGTTCGGCGGTGAAGCTAGCTTTTGGAGCGCGATATTCTGATTTTTCAAAGGTGCATTTACCGAGCATCTTCAGTAATGCGTCGCCTGACAAAGCGGGATTCTGTTGCCAGAACAAGCCGCTCTTTTTATCGCCGTTGCCGAGTATTTTTTCCTGAAATTCTGCGCTGGTGTAGGGGTTGCCCAACTCACGTTGACGTTGAAACAGCAGCGCGAATTCTTCACTCAACAACACACGCGAAAGTGCTTTGCTGTAGTCGCCTTGCTTGTTGCGTTGGGCTTCGGGGAATTCCGTCAATACCATTTCGGCAGCGGTACGATAGTTCTTCTCGCTCATCAGTCGTTTCGTACCAGCTAGCCCTTGCTTGACTCTGCCGCCTTCACTTTTGCTATCGCCTTCCGCTGCTTTTTCTTCGGCGCGACTAATCCAATGAAAACCGCGATGTTTGCATAAGTGTTGAATGACGCGCGCCCATTCTTCGTCATTGAGTTTTCGATTCAGCGCGGCAACGCGCAGTTGCCAGAGTGATTGAGTAAATGGACTACGCAGTGCCAAAGGGTGTGCAATCAATCCTTGGCTTTTGAACAAGCGGTTGAGTTTGGTCAGCCGCCATGCGCGACGGCGTAAACGACGACGTAATAGGCGCGCTGTGCGTCGCGCCAGATTTAGCGACTCGCCTTCCTTTGCTGTTTCGGCTTTGTCAAAAGCGCGCACACCAAGGTCAACGATGCGGTTTTCACCCAAGACCGCCCAGCCCACCGAAGCGATGCCGATGTCTAGTCCAAAAGTCAGTGCGCCCAAATCTTTATGCTTGCTAGTCATGCCTATTCCCCAGATAATCC
>JAVHQF010000190.1:0-2262 GCA_036170995.1 Sideroxydans sp.
GCAAGCAAGCAAGCAAGCAAGCCTGACGTCCCTACACGCAAGCACCATGCGGTGCGGCCTCTAGCCCCTCATCCCTCCCTCCTGTCAGGTTGTGCAGTTGCACCTGAGAGCTGTTTTGGCTATGCGTTTCAGCTTCCCGTGAGGTGATTTATGTCCACTCCTTTACGCATGTTATTGGTCCGGATTCCGGATGAGGTTGCCAACCAGTTGTTGAATGAACTGCGCCAGGGCGGTTTTGATCCCCATCACCAATGCGCGCATACGCTGAACGATCTAGAGCAACAGCTCGACGGACACTGGGACGCGCTGATTGTCGAATGTTCAACGATTCACCATTGCGCGCTTGAACAGGTAGGCAGCCTGCTGCACACGAGGGGACTGGACATCCCGCTGCTGGCCTATCTGGATAATTCAGATCATGATCATATCGTTTGCGCGATGCGTTCAGGTGCGCGGGATATTTTATGCCAACATAGTGTGGCGCGTCTGACATCCATTCTGCATCGTGAATTAAAACTGCCCGGGCAATACAATCCCCGGCGTGAGCGGCTGACCGCTGAGCACTTTTCACAAGAGCTTGACCGGCTGATCTTGCAGGACATGGATAAGACGCCGTTACTGACAGAAATTTGCCAGCGTATAACCGACTTGTTCGAGTTCAAACTGGCCTGGGTTGGTATCAAGGAAACCGACGGGTCGGTCAGTATGATTGCAGCCAGCGGGGAAACGGCGTATCTGGAAGGGAAAAACGTGCGTTGGGACGATACTCCGGAAGGGCACGGCCCGTCGGGGCGGGCAATTTCCCTGGGTCAGCCCTGTTCATTCACCGTGGATGCGCCGGATTTCGCGCCTTGGCGCGAGCGTGCCGAGCGCTATGGCATACAGAGCATGCTTGCATTTCCGCTGGCGGTGCTGGGCGACGTGAGCGGCGCACTGGTGATGTATTCGGCGAATCGTGAGGCATTCGACGAGGCGGTGGTTCAGAGGCTTTCCGGTATGGCCTATCGCATCACCGTGGCGATGCGCATGGCCGATAGACGGCAGGAGTTGCGCATGTTGAGCCTGGCGGTAAGTCATGCGTCGAATGCCATGCTCATTACCACGCGCGATGGCAAAATAATCTGGCACAACGAAGCACTGAGCCGGTTCAGCGGCTACAGCAGCGAAGAAATAATCGGCCACACCCCGCACCTGTTCAGTTCAGGACAGCGCGATCAGGCGTTCTGGCGCGACATGTGGCAGACCATCCTGTCCGGCCAGGCATGGCGGGGTGAGGTGGTGGAACGGCGCAAGGATGGCTCGCTCTATACCATTATCCAGAACATCTCACCCATTTTTAATGAGCGCGGCGAGGTGACGCATTTTCTGGCGATTCAACAGGATATTTCCCAACAAAAAGCCTTGGAGTGCCATATTCAACATCAGGCGCAGCACGATGCCCTGACCGGATTACCTAACCGGATGCTGTTTCAGGATCGGATGCAGCAGGCTATCGTGCAGGCACAGCGTGCTGCTACCCAATTTGCGCTGGTGTTTCTGGATCTGGATGGCTTCAAGGACGTGAACGACACGCATGGGCACTGTGCGGGAGACCGTTTGTTATGCGCAGTCGCAGAGCGTCTGACATCCTGTGTGCGCGGTGGTGATACTGTGGCGCGCCTAGGTGGCGATGAATTTACTATTTTGCTGCTGAATATTGGCGGCATTGCAGATGTGGAGACCGCCGTCAACAAGGGGTTGCTATGCCTTTCAGAACCTTATGACTTGGGTGGATATTCTGTAACAGTGACGGCCAGTATTGGCATTAGCCTCTATCCCGAGCATGCCGCCGAGATGGAAAAGTTGTTGAGCTGCGCTGATGGGGCGATGTATCGTGCCAAGCAGTCGGGCAAGAATAATTTTCAGTTCTACAAAGGCTGATGGTTCAGACGCGAGTATAAATTGGACGTAGTCGCCGCGTTCTCATCCATACTTTCCAACAGTCGAGAGGTGAAACGATATGGCTAAATTAGCAAAACGCCAGAATCTCGCAGAAATGCTGGATGACGACAATCCAGAATGGGCAGAGGACTTCCCCCAAGGGTGTTGTTGTGGGTGAAAGCCTGGGACATAGCAAAGTGCTACAATCGCACGGGTCCGTAAGTAAAGAGAGCAACCGGTGAAGTGGGTACACCGGTGTCTGGCGCAAAACGTGAACAAGAATAAATAAAAGTTGGGACATATCGTGGAAAAAATATTGCGCAAGCAAGCAAGCAAGCAAGC
>JAVHQF010000191.1:0-2235 GCA_036170995.1 Sideroxydans sp.
CGCTCTTTAATTGGAGCTGCGGTTTACTCTTATCCCTTCGCTATTACTAGGATTAAACCGTGGAACTACTGACCTCTTTGATCGACCTCGTCCTGCATTTGGATGCCCACCTGTTGGCATTGGTGCAAGAGTACGGAGTGTGGGTCTATGCCATTCTGTTCGTCATTATATTTTCCGAGACGGGGCTGGTTGTCGCTCCCTTCTTGCCTGGTGATTCACTGTTGTTTGTGACAGGCGCATTGTGCGGAATGGGCTCGTTGGAATTGCATATATTGATGCCGCTGCTCATCTTGGCAGCGTTCAGTGGTGATAACACCAACTACTGGATAGCGCGCTTGCTAGGTTTGCGATTACTAGATCACACCAACCAAAAACTCATCAAACGCGAACACTTGGAAAAGACACATCAGTTCTACGCCAAGCACGGCGGCAAGACCATCATCTTTGCGCGCTTCCTGCCGATTATTCGCACTTTTGCCCCCTTTGTGGCTGGCATCTGCAGCATGAATTACCGCCAGTTCTTGGGCTTCAGTGCAATAGGTAGTATGGCGTGGATTTGTGGTCTCACGCTGGCGGGTTACTACTTTGGCAACATCCCACTCATCAAAAAAAACCTCACGCTGATGATTGTCGGCATCGTTTTTGTCTCGTTCATTCCCGCGATCATCGAATATCTCCGTCATCGCCACGCTGCCGTTAAGTGAACATATAGCCTTCAACTCGGCACGATAAAGCCGTGCGAATTGCTGGCAAATCACCCTTAGAAATGCAAGCCCACATCCCCTTTGCAAAGGGGATGTGGGGGGGTACATTCGGATAAATGACTTGCGAGGCTTATAAGGCTGCGCACCATGAGCAAGTACAGGATGGTTGAGTGCGCTGTTTTGGGTGTGGTAACGACCGTATCCAGGTGCTTGAGTTGATGAACCGCACTTTTCATCACGAGCATTTCTGCACTCAGTGCGGCAAGGCGCTTTATTACTCGCTGGAGCAGGGGGGAGACGATCTCACTCCGTGCAACGGGGTTGTATCCCAATGTTCAATTGCCCAATTCAGTATGGTTTTTACATCGCATCCCGTTAGGTTCGCGGGCGGCGCTTGTCGCAGAAAATTCAAGACATGCAACAACGTGGCAGTCGGTCGCGATGCGTTCACTGGTGCGGCCAATGTTTGCTTGCTCAATTTCTCTCCCGCTTCGTTCACTGCCACGGGCAGGTGCATGTAGTTCGGCGTGGGTAGCTGGAGTAGGTGCTGCAGGTGAATCTGGCGCGGTGTGGAGGCTAGCAGGTCGGCTCCGCGTACGATATGCGTGATGTTTTGAAAGGCATCGTCCACTACCACCGCCAACTGGTAAGCGAATAAACCGTCGGCACGTTTTATGACGAAGTCGCCGATATCGTGTTTGAGGTTTTGGCTAATGTGGCCTTGCAGCGTATCGTTGAATTCAATTATTTCGAATGATTCATTAGCGCCAACATCCCTTCCTCCTTGCATCGAGAGGGGTAGGGTAGAGTCGTGCCCACCTAGCTTTTCTAACCCGTCCCTAGCCATCCCTTTGCAAGGGTATGGGAGCGGGTTTTCCCCTGATGAGCAATATGTCCGAACCCGCCAAGCCTGGCCTTCGCGCCAAGCTGGAATGCCATTACGACAGGTGCCGGGATAGACCAAGCCATCGATGCCATGCAACGCCGAATCCGCAATCTCTTTGCGCGTGCAGCAACACGGATACACCGCGCCACCAGCTTGCAGTTTATGCAGCGCCTCATCATACGCTGACGTGCGCTGGCTTTGGTACAACACGGGTTCATCGCTATGCAGGCCGAAAACTTCCAGCGTGCATAGGATGTCTGCCGCTGCCCCCAGCAGGCAGCGCGGCGTATCCAGGTCTTCCATGCGCACCAGCCAAGTACCGTGATGATGTTTGGCATCGAGATAACTACCGACAGCAGCGACGAGTGAACCGAAGTGCAGCGGGCCGGTGGGAGAGGGGGCGAAGCGCCCGCGATTTTCAGATGAGGATGGCATTCGCTTTTGAAGGGCGGAATAGCGCAGCGTATTCCGCCGGATGGTTTCACGTTCAGGGTGATCCCCGTTGGTTATTGTGCTCTACGCGCGTTTGTTTTTTGGATTCTGAGACCGAGGAATAATGTGCACTATTCAGCTATGGCTGCCGATTATTCTATAGTGGACCCATCAGTCAAGACAGAAATCAGTCTAGTTTAAGCTGGTGTGTCC
>JAVHQF010000192.1:0-2232 GCA_036170995.1 Sideroxydans sp.
GGTTGAGACCTACGACTACAAAGATCCAACTAAAAAGATTGGCAATGCCGTACGATTAGACTTTCCAATGCTGCACCCTAATGAAACAGCTGATATAACAAAAGAGCTCCATGGATATGGTACAGACGAAAATCCAGTTCGCGTATTTTTGGTTGGTCGGACTCTGTGGGAAAGCGGTATTGATAACGGCAATTACGAATATTATTCCACGCCTGAAAAAATCCTTGCGTGGGAATGGAAAGCAAAGAAAAGTGGCTGCTTTGTTCTGACTGCCTGCTACGGCGACCACGACGCACCGACCGTCCTCCAGTACCGACAGTTCCGTGACAATCATCTAGCCAAGCATGAGTACGGGCGCAAGTTCATTTCTTGGTACTACACGCATGGCCCCAAATGGGCAGATCGAATTGCCCAGATGCCAAAAACAAAGGCCGTGTTCAGACAGGTTTTTAGAACGCTTGCCTATTTACTCCCTCAGCAGAAATAAGAATTGGCGACCATGATGAAAATCCTGAACTTCTTTATTGATTTACTCAAAAAGGCATTAAGCAAATGGTACTCACTATTTGTTGCGCTTCCGATTGTGACCGTTATATTCGTTCTAACTATTCCCAATGTGAGCGATGGTGCAGTAAATGGATTTAGTGCGAGACGCCTTGAGATACTGGGAATGCTCTGGATATTGGCAGGCGCCCTCTGGACTTCTCTCGGAACACATATGGATGCGCAAAGTAGAAGCAAGCTGGAAGGGCCCATCACTGCCAATCCCGAAAAGATGGCTGAATTGCTTACCGCCATCACTGGGATGCTTAAAGCATCTTCAAACTTTAGCACTTATGGGACGCTTCTTATTCTCGCAGGAACAGCGCTCACTTTGATTTCGCAATTTTGAATTAGTTGATTTTTTTGAGCATCGTTCATCAAAACGGGAGCCGAAGCTCCCGTTTTTTATTCCGCCACTTCAAATCAATGTGCCAACTTAACGCACAGCCCCAGCCTAGCCCCCTCCGCCAATAGCCGTTTGTCTCGCGTCCACAGCAAGGTGCCGGGTGTGAGCCGAACAGCAGCCAACAAATGGGCATCAATGTAGCCGATGCCTGTACCGTAAAGTGCATTGTGCTGAATGAAGTGCAGCACTTCATCCTCCGAGGCCGCGCTGATCTTGGGCAGGCTTTGCAGAGTGCTGATGACGACATCACGGTTTTGCAAATTACCCAGTGCCAGTTCGCCGATCACGAAGGGATGGATCATCACTTGCCCTTCGTTTAGCAAGGCGATCAATTCGGCCTCACCTCGTCGCAGGTGATCTATCCAAACGGAGGTATCGACTAAGATCATTTAGATGAAGGTTGACGGCGAGGCACTGTTTTCAGCGCGGGCTCTGACCCGCCGAGCAAGGCGAGTCGCTTGGCACTCTCACGCTGTATCAATGCGGTGAGCGCTTCGCGCACTAAGGCGGCTTTATCCATTGAGCCCGTCAATGTTTGCGCTCTTTCAAGCAAGTCATCGTCTAATGCAAGGGTGGTGCGCATGGTTAGCCTCCGTTTTGATGTGCCGATATTAGCATCAGTTGATGTCTTTAGTCGTGCCTCACACTACTGATTGATTCCCATGAATGGCTACATCCCTCATCCCAACCCCTCTCCCATAGGGCGAGGGGCTTTTCTCAGTTACGCATCGAAGAATGGATTAGAGCTGAAAATTTGCCCGAAAATAAAAACGGGAGCCGAAGCTCCCGTTTTTATTTGCCACACAGAACCGTTGCTTACGCAGCGACTTTGCGTGCTGGCAATTTTTAGTTCCGACATCACGCCAGCTTGCGCCGGCATGAGTCTTCACTGAAAACTCAGCTCGCTTTGCGAGCAGGAAGTTTTTCTTTGATACGTGCAGACTTGCCGGAACGATCACGCAGGTAGTACAGCTTGGCACGACGTACATCGCCGCGACGCTTTACTTCGATGCTGGCAACGCTCGGAGAGTAAGTTTGGAAAGTACGCTCGACGCCTTCGCCGGAGGATACTTTACGCACGATGAAGCTGGAGTTCAGCCCTTTGTTGCGCTTTGCGATGACTACGCCTTCGAAAGCCTGTGTACGTTTTTTGTCACCTTCGACAACGTTCACGTTGACGATGACTGTGTCGCCGGGGCCGAAGCCTGGAATAGTCTTATTCAGACGTGCGATTTCTTCTTTTTCAAGAATTCCGATCAGATTCATTTTGTTTCCTCTTCTTG
>JAVHQF010000193.1:0-2229 GCA_036170995.1 Sideroxydans sp.
AGGTAGTAACTGGCGACGGCGATCTCATGTTTGGAGAGGGTGATGAGCAGGTATTGCATGCGGATGCGCGCATCGGCGGTATAACGACTGTCTGGGTAGCGCGTGACCAGTTCTTTGAAAGCGTCAAAAGAATCACGCAAAGCCGCGGGGTCGCGCTCGGCGGGGTCTTGCTGGAATACGGTGCCGAACAGGCTGTTGATGTTCTCGTTGAAGTTGATGAGTCCCTTCAAGTAGTACACATAATCCAAATGTTCACTGTTGGGGAACTGTTTGACGAAGCGATCCAAAGCGGCGATGGCAGGAGCGGGTTCGCCTTGTTTGTAATAGGCGTAGGCCACTTCCATTTGCGCTTGTTGCGCGTAACGTCCGTAGGGATAACGTGACTGCAAGGTCTCCAGACGTTTGATGGCGCGCTCGTAGCTGTGGTCGTCCATCGCCTCTTTAGCTTGGGCGTAAAGCTGGTCGGCAGTTGCAGATTTATCGTCTTTTGCTGGATCGGAACTGCAAGCAACCAAGGAGAAAAGCAGGAAAGCGGTTAAAATGTGACGCATGATAGAACCCGAAGAAGATTTACTGGATTATAGCAAAGACGAAGCGTCTTCCTCCCCCATTGAGATGCAGGTACCGATGCAGCATGGCGGCCTGCGCTTCGACCAGATACTCACCAAGCTGTTACCCGAATATTCCCGCAGTCGCTTGCAGGATTGGATCGAACAGGGCTGGGTGACGGTAAATGGCAAGGTGGCGACGGCCAAGTTGAAGGTATGGGGCGGTGAGCGTATCAGCGTCACGCCACAGACCTTGCCGTCCGAACAACCCTACATCGCACAAGACATCCCCATAGACATCGTGTACGAAGACGACGACATCGTCATCGTCAACAAACAGGTTGGTCTGGTGGTGCACCCAGGTAGCGGCAACTGGGAAGGCACGCTGCTCAATGCTTTGTTACACCATGTGCCCGAACTGGCCGACGTGCCACGCGCCGGTATCGTGCATCGCTTGGATAAGGACACCAGCGGCTTGATGGTGGTGGCGAAGTCACTCATCGCGCAGACCGCACTGGTGCGCCAGCTGCAAGCGCGCACCGTCAAGCGCGAGTATCTCGCCTTGGTGTGGGGCGAGTTGGATTACGGTGACACCATCAATGCCCCCATCGGTCGCCATCCTTCGCAACGTGTGAAGATGGCGGTGATTGAAGGCGGCAAAGAGGCGGTCACGCACTTCACCATCGAAGCGAATTTCCCCAGTTGCACCTTGGTGCGTTGCCGACTGGAGACAGGCCGTACGCATCAGATCCGCGTCCACATGACCTACATCGGCCATCCTTTGGTGGGCGATAGCGTGTATCAGAAGGGCGTGCAGAAATGTGTGTTGCCACTACGTGAACTGCTGAATGGTTTTCCGCGTCAGGCATTACACGCCACCAAACTGGCGCTGGAACATCCAGTGACGGGCGAATTTATGGAATGGGAAGCGCCGCTGCCGGTGGACATGGAAGAGTTGCTGGATAAGGTCGATGAGGCAAGCGATGGGATTGCCTGAGCATCGCATCGTTCCTGACTGGCCTGCGCCTACCAACGTCAAAGCGCTACAAACCACGCGTCACGGTGGTGTCAGTTCTGCTCCGTATGATTTCCTCAATTTAGGTCTGCACGTAGGTGATGCGCCGCTTGCGGTGAATCGCAACCGTCAATCACTTGCCCCATTGATGCCGAGCGAACCGGTGTGGTTGGAGCAGGTGCACGGCACGATCGTGGCGAATGCGGATGCGGCGAACTGTGTAGAGCGGGCAGATGCCAGCATCGCACGCCAGCGCGGATCGGTATGTGTGGTGATGACGGCAGATTGCTTGCCCGTGTTGCTGTGCGATGAAGATGGCACGGTGGTCGGCGTAGCGCACGCAGGTTGGAAAGGACTGGCGGCGGGTGTCATCGAGGCGACAGTCAAGGCGATGGATGTCGCACCGCACAAGTTGATGGCATGGCTTGGCCCCGCCATCAGTCAGGCGCATTTCGAAGTGGGTGGTGAGGTCAGAGACGCCTTCATCAAACATCTTCCGCAAGCGGCCGAGGCATTCATCGCGCAGGGCAGTGAAGGCAAATATCTGGCAGACATCTACCTGCTGGCGCACCAACGTCTCAATGCTTTGGGTATCACGCGTGTCTCTGGTGGTGGGCGTTGCACCTACGCTGAGGCAGATACTTTCTTTTCCTATCGCCGTGACAA
>JAVHQF010000194.1:0-2222 GCA_036170995.1 Sideroxydans sp.
GTCTGTGACGAATGTGCGGAAGCGTATGGCTGTGACGCAGATGTCACCCTATGGGTTAACCAAGCAGGTGAGCGATTGGCGCTGGAATCAGCGCAGCCAGTAACAACCGCATAACGCATAACAGAGAAAACCAAAATGTCGAACGTTTTGCACCCAGAAGAGAGCTTCGGTGGTTGGTTCAAGAAGCCCGCGACAGGCTTGTGGGTCAACATAACCCGCAGCATCAGCTTTACTAATGAAGAAATGACGGTTGCTTTGAATTTTATAGAGAGCAGCGTTGCCAATGAGGTTCAACGTCCGGTGTTGATGCGGCTTGCTTCCAAATGTTTGGTGGAGCATTTGGGTGACGGAGTGTTTGAAGGAACGCCCGCATTACAGTGTCTGCAACAAGACTTTCAAGAGGCTCAAGGGGTTTGCCGTGCTCCTGGGCAGCGTCAATAACATCGAGGAAAACATGCCATGCATGCCATGATTGAATCCGTGAAACTTGCTGTCACCAACAAATCACCACTGCGTGTGGTCGATGTCGAGAACAATGAAAGTGTCGGCTGTCTCACCCCTTGGGGTGCAGCAAAACTTGCGCAGGATTGGCGGCGTGAGCGTGAAATTGAATGGGAAGAATTGCAAGGTGAGTTCCGCGTGAACTTCTTTGGCTTCCAGATCGCCACATTTACAAGCATTGCGGCGATTCCCGCATAACCCAAGGGCAAAGCGTTTGGCGGGACGCACGTCATTTGATGTCCTGGTCATCAAGCGCGGCGGCTACCCCAAGGCCGGTGATGTCAGTCGGATTTTTGAGCGGCCTTGGCGCGGGTTTTAGCGCCAGGTGATCACGCACCCACACTTTGGGCCTAAGCCGGTGGCGGTGTTCGCCATCCGCGTGAATGGCAACTAAAAAAATCTACTTTCGTCAAATTGTGTTTGACATGCACAAGACTACGCTGAATAATTAGTACAACATTGTTTTACATCGGAAGCGCCATGCAGGTTGAAATCGTTTTGCGCAAGTTTGGGAACAGCACTGGGGCAGCATTTCCCCCTTCGGTATTGAAAGACCTTGGTTTGAAGGCTGGGCAGTTTATGACCATGGATACCACATCAAACGGAGCCATTACCTTGTCTCCCAAGCGCAAATACACCCTGTCTGGTCTGATCGCCCAGTGCAACACCAAAGTACCACCGCCTGCGGATATGGCGTTGTGGGATACGGCTCAACCCGTTGGGCAGGAGATTCTGTAAGTGGCAGTCTTTGACCGTGGTGACATCGTTGTGGTGAACCTGGAGCCTGTGGTTGGACGTGAAATGCAAGGTGAGCGGCGCCCGGCGTTGGTGTTGACTACAAAAGAATTTAACGCCCTTGGCGATGTTCTGATTGCGCCGATAACTCAAGGTGGTGACCACTCCCGATTTGCCGGGTTCGCCGTATCGCTTATGAACACCGGCTGCAAAACACAGGGAGTTGCCCTGGTCAATAAGTGCCGAATGATGGACTTGGCCGCACGCAAGGCAAAGAAAATCGAACGTGCGCCACAAGAAGTTATTGATGATGCATTGGGCCGTTTTTTAACCCTTTTTGAGTGAAAAAACCATGAAGTTCAGCCCGACCGCGCATGTCCTTTTGCTGAATATTGCCGCAGCAATTTCATTCGGCGGATGGATGCAAAGCTTCCCAGCTGGTGTTACGGCTTTTCTTGCAGATGGATTCGTGATCTCGCTTATTGACTACGCCAAAGCCAATTAATTTTAAGGAAACCATTTATGGAAATTGGATCGACTGATGCACCCTGCCCGCACTGCGGAAAGTCTGCGCTGTGCAGTCCGAGTAAAGGCCTGTGGTGCAGCTACTGCATGGCCGGAAAGTGACGGGAATCGACCAGTGACCGAGCAGGCAAAACCAACGAAAAGCGTAGCCGAGCGACAGGCCGACTTGCGGCTACGCCGTGCCGCCGAAGGGCTGACCGAAGTGCGTGGCGTGTATGCCAAGCCAGGGGATCACACCAGGATCAAGGCGTTTGCTAAGACCTTGCAAAAAAAGGTTACGAAATCTGAAAAATAGTTACGCGTTACGCGTAACGCATGACATAATTGAGGCAAACAAACCAAAGGAAACGCCATGGCAATGAGATGGAAGAGGGACAAGGCACCAACTGGATTAGACAGAATTTGGGCTGGTCATCCTGGATACACATTGGCAGATGGCAATGTACGTTTCGCGACGGTTG
>JAVHQF010000195.1:0-2207 GCA_036170995.1 Sideroxydans sp.
CAACTGCACCTGAAAAAACAAAACCCGCATCGCTGCGGGTTTTCTTTTGCCTACCGGAACTTCACTGAATCACTTCAGCTTGGTTTCCTTGTATGCGACGTGCTTGCGAACCACTGGATCGAATTTCATGAATTCGAGCTTTTCTGGTGTGGTGCGTTTGTTCTTGTTCGTTGTGTAGAAATGCCCTGTACCAGCAGAGGATTCCAACTTGATCTTTTCGCGAGCGCCTTTTGCCATGACTGATCCCCTTATACCTTCTCGCCGCGAGCACGCATCTCGAACAGGACAGCATCAATGCCGTTCTTGTCGATAGTGCGCAATGCAGCATTCGTTATACGCATAGAAACCCAACGATTTTCAGATTCCACCCACAAACGGCGTTGTTGCAGATTCGGCAAGAAACGACGCTTGGTTTTATTATTCGCGTGGGAGATATTGTTCCCAACCATTGGGGATTTCCCCGTTACTTGACAGACGCGTGCCATGACTAACTCCAGACCAGTTGCAAAAATGAGGCGCGGATTCTACCCCAAACCTTGAAAAATACACAACCTAAAGTTTCCTAGCTGTTCTTTCTATACAAAGCCGACTGTGCGTGCGCCTGCAAACCTTCGCCAAATGCGAGCGTGGAGGCAATAGCGCCTAGCTTTTGGGCACCTTTAGCGGACACTTGAATCAGGCTGCTGCGCTTTTGGAAGTCATATACCCCTAACGGCGAGGAGAATCGCGCCGTGCCTGAGGTGGGTAGGACGTGATTCGGACCTGCGCAGTAGTCGCCAAGCGACTCGGAGGTATAACGCCCCATGAAGATGGCGCCAGCGTGCTTGAGCTTGGGCAACCAAGCTTGTGGGTCAGCCACGGACAGTTCCAAGTGTTCTGGCGCGATACGGTTGCTGATGCGGCAGGCTTCGTCCATGTCTTTCACGTGGATCAGCGCGCCACGATTCTCAAGAGCGGTCTTGATGATGTCCTTGCGTGGCATCTGCTCCAACAGCTTGTTGGCACTCGCCGCTACCGACTCGATGAACTTGGCGTCCGGCGACAGCAGGATGGCTTGCGCCAGTTCGTCGTGCTCTGCTTGAGAGAATAGGTCCATGGCCACCCAGTCTGGGTCGGTACCACCATCGCAGATGACCAATATCTCGGATGGGCCGGCGATCATGTCGATACCGCATACGCCGAACACACGGCGCTTGGCGGAGGCTACGTAGGCGTTGCCGGGGCCGACGATCTTATCCACCTTGGGTATGGTCGCTGTGCCATAGGCCAATGCGCCCACAGCCTGTGCACCACCGATGGTGAACACGCGATCCACCTTGGACAGATAGGCCGCAGCCAGTACCAATTGGTTCTTCACGCCATCGGGGGTGGGTACAACCATGATGAGTTCATCCACGCCTGCCACTTTGGCGGGCAAGGCGTTCATCAAAACCGAAGAGGGATAGGCTGCTTTGCCGCCAGGAACGTAAAGGCCGACACGATCCAATGGCGAGACTTGCTGGCCGAGCATGGTGCCATCTTCGTCTAGATAGCTCCACGAAGCCTGCACTTGCTTCTTGTGATACGAAGTAACGCGCTGAGCGGCTTGCTCCAAAGCAAGCTTTTGATCGGCTGGCAAACCTTCAAATGCCGCCTTCAACTCGGACTGCGGCAATTCCATCGAACCCTCATCGATCGAAGGCAGACGGTCGAACTTGCGGGTGTATTCCAACACAGCCTCGTTACCGCGCTTCTTCACGTCCGCAAGGATGGAGGCGACCGTCGCTTCCAGCTTGTCATCTGCCGTTTCTTCAAATGCCAACAGCTTGGTCAGCGTGGCATCAAAGTCAGCTTGTTGGGTAGAGAGTCTTGTGATGTTCATTGCACGGCTCCAGCAAATGCATCCAGCATCGGTTGTATGGTGGTTCGTTTGAGCTTGAGTGAGGCTTGGTTCACCACCAAGCGTGACGATATCTGCGCGATCTCTTCCACCGCGACAAGGTTGTTCGCTTTCAAGGTCGCGCCACTGCTCACCAGATCGACGATGGCATCGGACAGACCGACCAGCGGTGCCAACTCCATCGAGCCGTACAGCTTGATGAGATCAACGTGCACCCCTTTGGAGGCGAAGTGTTCACGTGCCGTCTTTACGTATTTAGTCGCCACGCGCAGACGTGCGCCCTGCTTCACGGCGGATTCGTAATCGAAATCGCTGCGCACCGCCACCA
>JAVHQF010000196.1:0-2205 GCA_036170995.1 Sideroxydans sp.
TTCATTATTTAGCCAGCCCGATTGCTGACGTTCACGACGGACTGTTCCCGAGACGATGCAGTCATACGCCTTTGCGAATTACCTTTCCTATAGCGGTCACTTAGCAAAAATATACATCGACTTGTTATGCTTATAACTATGCAGGCATATCCCAAGTTCGCCGAGCCAATTGCATAAGCATCTCTTGCCGTTCCTCTATGTCAGTCGATTGCCAAGACGTGAATTGTTTCAGCTCCGCCGTTGCGCGATTGAGTTGGGTGTTTTGGCCGATTTGGGGGCGTTCTACCAGTGACTTGGTTAGTAAGAACATTGATTGCAAATAGCCCGGACATTTGTCGGAATAGACATCGTTAGAAACTGCTGTGTTGATAGTTTTCTCTAATAGCGTCAGATTGCCCAGCTTAACCACATAGGAGCTGTATTCATCCGGCTTGTCGAATTCAGCAGCCACTTGAAAAGTAGGGGTTTGGGGCAGAATGTGCTCAATATGCACGGAAGAATCCAGATAACGCTGCAACGAATATGCCGCTTGGTTGCCAAAAGCATCTTGATCAACAAACTGTGTGAGCTTGGACAACACATAGCGTTGCCTGTATTTAGGCAACTTATCCTGAGTTAGCTCACGAAAGGCAAAGTCGAATGCGTTGCTGCGCGCGAGACGATCCGGTGTAAACCATTTGGCGATAAATTCGTCCAGTCCAGCTCTGTCCTTGATTACACGTAATTCATCTGACCACTTGGTAAATTTTGTCTCAAAGTTCTTGGTGGGCTCGCGGGTAATCAGGTAGCAGAAATACAAGTTTTCTAACTGGCGAGAAAGTTCATCGAACGCATCATTCGGTAAATGCTGCCCAGCCAATAGCAAGACAAAGTGCTGACGTGCTGCTCCACTCAAGTTGGTGATGTTATTCAGGTAACGATTAGTGGAGCCATCCACATTCTGCGATGAAGCAAAGTGAGCGTAGGCGTGACCATTAGCGACCAGCTCGTCCACAAAGTCCATCGGATGTGACGCAATACCGGTCGGCATTTGGTTGTCCGAAAGCCATTGGTATATTTCGTCCTCGCGAATCACATCTCGACCACGCTCCAAAGGATAGCGAGACATGATGAAGTAACGCAGAAAACGCAGAGGTTTTTCGCCGCAACCTGACAGAGTGTCAATCAGCACCTTCCACTTACTCTTTAGCGCATCGTGCTGCTTCAGATCGGTATTCATAAAAAGTAGGTTCTTAAGCAAATCCATCGCATTTAGACCAACTCCACGGTCGTTAATGGTCTCAAAAACCTTCAGGGCATGCGCCAAGTTTGGAGTCAAAATACGGATTAACTTTACACGCAGCGTGAATGCCGCAAAGAAACTCTTCAGCTTGGTGACATCTATTGCAAAAGCATTATTGAGGAATGTGTCGATGGTTTCGTAAGCATCCAGAATATGTTTAACCGACTCCGTATTTCGTGGGAGAGTTACGAGCGGTTGACCTCCTCTGGCAATTTTTTCTAGCACGCCATCACTGTCCGCATATTGTAGCGACAGCCGGTAACTCGGCACATCCTCACCCGTTTTTGGATCAATTCGATTATCCGCGATCTGCTTGTGTAGCGTTGATGGCGCGCCAGAACCGAGTCTCGCTAGACGGTCTCGAATCACGCACAGAATCAGGTAAATTGTAGTCAGCCGTTGCTGGCCATCGATTAACTGAAATGCGCCCGTACCGTCCTTACATCCGACAATGCTGCCAATAAAATACTCCGCATCGCCAGTAGCGATGTCGCCGTGGCTGTCAGAAAATTCGTCAAGAATATCTTCAATGAACTGTTCGACATTGCGCTCTTTCCACACATATTCGCGCTGAAAGTCAGGCACAACATAAAAATCATTGAATAGAGCGGAAATACTCAAGTCGGCGGATTCGATTTTTGGAGCTTGGGACATAGTGCGCTTTCTGTAGAATGGCAATTTAGTCAGCAGGTTGTTATTCACTGTGCATCATAATAGAAAATAGTCGGGTGCAACGGTTCCCAACGTTTCATTTTCATAGCAGGTCGCGCAAAAAAATGCGGAGGCATTGTTGAAATATGGGGGAGAGGGGATGAGAATGGCCAATATTGCTTCGTCGGTAATAAAGCTGCCGGTCGCCATGGTCGCCTTTTGGCACACACCTGACCAGCAAGCGGTTAAAATTACAGGCAGAAAGCGGTCGT
>JAVHQF010000197.1:0-2204 GCA_036170995.1 Sideroxydans sp.
TTAGTTCGCAAAAATAGTCTGCGCGTTCAGCGTGGTCGCTTGCGCAACTTGTTGCAACGTCATTCCGCGTAGTTGCGCCAAGGCCTGCGCGATGCGCGGTAGATACTTGGGTTCGTTGGGTAGCCCACGCTCCAAAAAATCGGGCGGAATGTCGGGCGCATCGGTTTCCAGCACGATGCTTTGCAAGGGCAAATTCGCCGCCAATTCACGTAGCTTGGTGGCGCGCGAATAGGTCATTGCGCCGCCGAATCCTAATTTGAATCCTAGCTTGATGAATTCGTCCGCCTGTTGACGACTACCGTTAAAGGCGTGCGCGATGCCGCCGCTTACTTTGTGCTGACGTAAATTCTTGAGGATGGTGTCGGATGCCTTGCGCATGTGCAGCAACACGGGCAAGTCAAATTCGCGCGCCAACTTTAGTTGTTCCACGAAGAAAAATTCCTGACGCGCTTGGTCGTAAGGATGGATGAAGAAATCCATGCCAATCTCGCCCACCGCGATGGGGCGATGCTGTTGCAGATATGCGCGCAATGCGCGCAAGTCATCCGCCTTTGCCATGTCGGTGTACAGGGGGTGGATGCCGTAAGCTGGGGCGCAGTTCGAATACTGTTCGCACAGCGCGCGCACGATGGCGAAATTGGCGCGCGCAACGGATGGCACGACGATGTGTTGCACACCAACGGCGAGCGCATTGCGCACGACATCGGCGTGGGTGTCGCCAAACGCTTCGGCATCTAAATGGCAGTGGGTGTCAATAAGCATGCGCTGCCTTTATTTCAAAAAACGATTAGCCCGCGAAAGTCACTAAAGACGCCCACTCCGAGACCTCGATGCATGTGTGTTTTTTGGTGCTGGCGCCCTGCGGCAAAATGGCTACCACCCCCACTGGGGGGCTTTCCGTGGACAATTTTTTTCAGTTTATATTTTCGGTTCATCCGTGTTTTGAGTGGGGCAAGGTTTGATTAGCCAGTGGATCGAAAAATTTAGTTAACTCACCAAGTGCTGCTTGTAAAGGCGCAGCCCCTATCTCGCTTCAGTCTCTCACGTAAAATCCAAATGAACCCTATCTTTTTTCCATCGTCAGCACAATCTTGCCGATCATGCCGCCGGCTTCGATGAGGCGATGCGCTGCCGCAACTTGTGCGAGTGGAAGCATGTGCGATACCTGGACTTTCAGCTTGCCCGCATCCGCCATCACCGCAGCGTATTCTAATATTTTGCGCTGGCGGACACGTTCGTCATGCAGCCCCAAGGCTTGTGGCGTGAGCATGAGGTCGTAGCAGAGTGATAGGTTGCGCAGGCGTGCCTGGTGTACCTGTGCCGCGTCGAGCGGGGTCGCGAGAAGGCTCACCAACTTGCCGCCGATACGCGTCGCATCCATTGACTTCAAGAAAGTGTCGCCCCCTACGGTGTCAAACACCACGTCTGCGCCGCGTCCTTTTGTCCAAGTCAGCGTCTCTTGCACAAAATCTTGCGACCGATAATAGATTATTTTTTCCGCACCCAGCTGGCGTGCGATGTCGGCTTTGCGGTCATCACTCACCGTTACGGCGATGTGCGCACCGAGGTGTCGCGCGAGTTGTACCGCCATTTGCCCCACGCCACCCGCAGCAGCATGAATGAGGACGGTCTGGCCCGATTGTAGATTGGCGCGCTCAACCAATGATTCCCACGCCGTGATGAACGCTAGTGGCAATGCGGCGGCTTCTGGCATTGAGAGTTTGGCAGGTTTCGCGGCGCAGAAATCTGCGTGCAGTGTGGTGTATTCGGCATAGTTACCTGGCTCATTGCCCAAGCCGCCGTTACAGAAGAACACCGCATCGCCCACTTTGAATCGCGTCACCGCACCGCCTATGCATTCCACTACGCCAGCACCATCACAACCGAGGATGGCAGGCAGTTTGTCGGGATGGTAGGCTGGCTTGGCGCGTAACTTGGTGTCCACTGGATTCACCCCTGCGGCAGAGAGCTTTACGCGCAGATGGTGCGCTGATGGGAGTTCAGGTTTGCCAATGTCTCGCAGTTGCAGGACATCGGTGTTACCAGGGGCAGTGGCGAGAATGGCTTTCATCTAAAACACTCCGAGTTCGTCATGCTGGTTCTTCAGCAAGCTCAGGATAAACTGTCTTTCAGGCAGGCCAGAATCTAAATGATCAATAACCGTGCCGCAAAGGGATAAAAATCTAGGGGAGCTCTGATTAAGT
>JAVHQF010000198.1:0-7648 GCA_036170995.1 Sideroxydans sp.
ACCGGCCTGTCACGCCGGGGGTCGCGGGTTCGAGTCCCGTCCACTCCGCCAATTTGAAGGCGAAAAAGGCGAACGCGAGTTCGCCTTTTTTCATATCTGGTGTCCGTTCTTTGCTTCTCTATTTGAGGTGGATTGCTATGTTTGATTTTGTGCATGAAAGAAAGCGTATGGTGCAAATTGTACTAGCGCTCATCGTTTTGCCCTTCGCGCTGTGGGGTGTGGACTCGTATCGTCATTCAGGTGAGACCGTTTCATTGGCGAAGGTGAACGGTGAAAAGATTAGTCAGCAGGAATTCGAGAATGCGATGGAGCAACAGCGTCAGCGTATCCGCGAGAGGGTTGGAGCGCAGTTCGATCCAACCCTCTTTGACAAGCCAGAGATTAAGCATTCAGTCCTGGACGGCTTGGTAGCACAACGCTTGATGATGTCAGGTGCACACGAGGCAGGGTTGGTGGTCAGCGACGATCAGATGGCGCAGATTATTGCGACAGTGGGTGCATTCCAAAAAGACGGAAAATTCGACAAGCAGCAATATGAAGTAGCATTGCGTGCGCAAGGTATGAACCCCGCGATGTTCGAATATCGGGTACGACAAGATTTGATGACGCGTCAATTGACCGATGCGTTCACACAGAACGGCTATGCGGCTGATGCCGTCGCTGCCAACTTGATTCGTCTGAATGAGCAACAACGAATTGTCTCTCTCGAAAAATTGGATTTCACTGCATTCACCAAGCAAGCTCAAGTGAGTGAAGCGGAAATCAAAGCCTATTTCGAACAGAATCCGCAGGAATTTTATATACCAGAGCGCGCCAAGATTGAATTCGTTACCTTATCTGTGGAAGCTTTGATGGCGCAGGCTGTTGTTAAAGATAGCGACATCAAAGCGTATTACGAAGAGCATCTGAGCGAGTTCGGTTCGCAAGAGCAACGTCAGGCGGCGCACATACTGATTACCTTGTCTAAACAGGCCAGCGATGCGGAGAAGATGGAAGCCAAGCGTAAAGCTGAAGAAATCCTCCAACAAGTTAAGAAATCTCCAGCAAAGTTTGCAGCCTTAGCTAAACAATACTCGCAAGACCCAGGGTCTGCGGCCAATGGTGGCGACCTGGGTATGTTTGGTCGTGGCGCGATGGTCAAACCCTTTGAAGAATCGGTGTTCTCTTTGAAGGTGGGTGAGATCAGTGGTCTGGTGCAGTCTGATTTTGGTTATCACATCATTAAACTCGTTGCGATCAAAGCGCCTAAGGTTCAGCCTTTAAGTGATGTCAGGGCGATGATTTCGCAGCGCGTGAAATTCCAACAATCCAGCGACAAGTTTGCCGAGTTGGCAGAGAAGTTCAGCAATACGCTGTACGAGCAAAGCGATAGTCTCAAGCCTGCGGCTGAACTGGTAAAGGCGTCAGTACAAAGTGGTGTTTGGCTGAGCAAAGATAAGCAATCTTCAGCAGCTTGGAACGAGAAGTTTTTACAAGCAGTATTCTCCGATGATGTGCTAAAGAACAAACGCAACACGGCGGCTATCGAGATCGCACCGAACACCTTGATGGCTGCGCGCGTCACTGAATATCAGGCCGCGTCGGTTCGTCCATTGGTAGAGGTGACCTCTGCGATTCGCGCTAAGTTGCAGCAACAAGTGGCAAAGCAAGCACTGAGGGTGCGCGGTAAGCAACTACTAGAACAACTGCAAAAAGGTGAAAAACCCGCAGTTGTGTTCCAAACTGCGCAGACGCTGACACGTGCGCAACACGCAGATTTAAGTCAAGAAGTAGTCAAGGCATTGTTCGGGGCAGATACATCCAAGCTTCCAGCTTATGTTGGTATCGAAGATGCGCAACTTGGCTATTTATTGGCACGTATTGATGCCGTCAAGGATGCGGCAGTCGTGGATGATATGAAGCGTAATCGCTACGCACAGCAGATACGCCAGATCACGGGCGAGGAGATGCTGGCAGCCTATCTGGCCGATGCCAAAAAGCATGCTGATATAACAATGAAAGACTTTGCGGTAGCTGAAAAAAAATAATCAGCGCTGGCCATCAGTGATGAACGCCGCTCTTGCAGCGGCGTTTTGTTTTGTCGCTCTAATGTGAAGTCTATGGCAGTGAATTGTTAGGGCTTTGTGCGGAGGTGGCAGAGCCTCAGTGTAAGCAATCGTATATAATTCGACGCTATTTATTGGGCATTAGGCGCGGCATTCAGTTATGCAACATGCATTCAAATTAGAAGTGGTCGATCTAGCCTGTGAGCGCGGTGATCTGCGCTTGTTTGACGCTTTGAATTTTGAACTTGCGGCGGGCGAGTTGATGCAAGTGCAGGGTGAGAACGGAAGCGGCAAAACAACCTTGCTGCGCACGCTGTGCGGCTTCGTGCAACCCGTGCAGGGTAAGGTGCTGTGGGGTGGGCAGGACATCACTGAATGGGACGATACCTATCATGCGCAGATGTGTTATCTCGGGCACTTGAACGCCATCAAGGATGAGTTGAGCGCGATCGAGAATCTACAGATGAGTGCAGGACTCGCTGGCATCAGTGCGAGTGAGCAGGATGCGATTACGGTGCTGCATCGCATGGGCTTGCGGCGCAAAGAGCATCTGCCCGTGCGTGTGTTGTCGCAAGGTCAGCGCCGACGTGTTGCTTTGAGTCGCTTACTCGTGGGCGATTCTACATTGTGGATATTGGACGAACCCTTGACCGCACTCGATGTGGGGGCAGTCGGACTGATGCAGGAACTTATTGGAGAACACCTGTCGAACGGCGGCATGGTGATATTCACAACGCATCAACCCTTGCAAGTGGCAGGGGTGCAGACCAGACAGTTGGCATTGGTATGAACAAGTTATCTCTGTTAGGACTGTTGGGTTTGGTGATACGGCGCGACCTGTTGTTGGCGATGCGTCGCCGCGCCGACGTGCTGACTACACTGGTGTTCTTCGTTATGGTGGTGAGCCTGTTCCCATTAGGCATTGGGCCAGAGCCAGATATGTTGCGCAAGATGGCGGCGGGCGTGTTGTGGGTGGCAGCGTTGCTGGCTTCCATGTTGTCTTTGCCGCGCATGTTCTCGGCAGATTATTTGGATGGAACCTTAGAGCAGATGATGCTCGCGCCACAATCGCTGACGATGATGGTGTCGGGTAAGATCGTCGCGCATTGGATGTTGTCTGGCCTGCCACTGGTGGTGATCGCCCCAGTGTTGGGCTTGCAGTTCGATATGTCGGCGCAAGCGCTGTGGGTATTGATGCTCGCGTTGTTGTTGGGTACGCCAGTATTGAGCATGATTGGCGCGGTGGGTGCGGCGCTAACTTTAGGTTTGCGCGGTGGGGGTGTTTTGGTTTCGTTGTTAGTGTTGCCCTTGTGTATTCCTGTGTTGATTTTCGGCGCGGGTGCGGTGGAAGCAGTGAATAGCGGCATGGCTGCCGTTTCCAACTTGTCTTTGTTGGGTGCGTTCTTGTTATTTGCCTTGGTGTTCACGCCCTTTGTGGCGGCACAGGCGTTGCGTATTTCGATGGAGTAATCAGAATTGTCTATCAACTGGTTTAAGTATTCCGCACCGTCCACCTTCTACGGATTGGCCGGCAAACTAATTCCCTTCTTCGCGTGGCCGGCCGCTATTTTGTTTGCGGTGGGTTTGTACATCGGCTTTTTCGTTGCGCCGACGGATGCGGTGCAGAGCGAGGCCTACCGCATCATGTTCATCCATGTGCCTGCGTCCATCCTTTCGATGTTCATCTACCTAATCATGGCTGGCTATGCTGCGCTGGGATTGATCTTCAAGACGCGACTGTCCGCGATGATGGCCTCTGCACTTGCACCAACGGGTGCGCTGTTCGCTTTTATCTCCTTGTGGACAGGTGCACTGTGGGGCAAACCGATGTGGGGCGCTTGGTGGGTGTGGGATGCACGCTTGACCTCTGAATTGATCCTGCTGTTCTTGTACTTGGGTTTCATCGCTTTGCAAGCCTCTATCGAAGACCCGCGCCGTGCTGATCGCGCCAGTGCTTTGTTGGCTATCGTGGGTTCGGTGAATGTTCCTATCATCTACTACTCGGTGCAGTGGTGGAACACCTTGCATCAAGGTTCGTCCATCAAGTTCAGCGGCACCAGTATGCATATCGCGATGCAGCAATCCATGTTCACTATCTTGGCGGCTTGTTGGTTGTATGTCATCGCGGTCGCTTTAGCGCGGGTACGCAGCATTATCTTGGAGCGTGAGTCCAATACGCAGTGGGTCAAAGAATTGATGGAGGTGCGGTCATGACACGGTGCGCGAATGCAATGGGTGCGGGAATGAACGCGTTGCACCTCTTCAAAAAAACTTTTGAATACGCGAGTAACTTGGCAGAGGTGCAAAAATGAACTGGTCAGAGTTCTTTGCAATGAACGGTTATGGCTTTTATGTTTGGGGTTCGTATGGCGTTGCGTTGCTCGTGTTCATTGTTGAGATATTGATGGTGAGACATCGCAGAACACTGGCCTTACGTCAGTTGAGATTGTTGAATGAAAGTGGAGAAGCGTAATGACACCTAGACAGAAAAGGTTGACTTGGATTTTGGCAGGTGTGGCGCTGGTTGCGGCGGCGGTGGGCTTGGTGCTGTTCTCACTCAATAAAAATGTGAGTTTGTATTTCACGCCAACACAGGTCTATAACAAAGAAGCGCCACAAGGTAAGAATTTTCGCATTGGTGGGTTGGTTGAAGTGGGTAGCGTGAAGCGAGAAGGTGATGGCTTAACCGTGCGCTTCAGCATCTCCGATACCGTGCAATCCATGCCAGTAATTTACAAAGGTATTCTCCCTGATCTCTTCAAGGAAGGTAAAGGCGTCGTAGCGCTAGGTAAAACGGATGCCGATCATGTCTTCCACGCTGAAGAGGTGTTGGCGAAACATGACGAGAATTACATGCCACCCGAAGCCATTGATGCCATCAAAAAAGCCGAAGCGGCCAAAGCCGCATCAGGTGTTTCAAGTGCCAGCCCCCTAACTAAATAATTATTGAAAGCACTCGCATGATTCCTGAAATCGGTAATTTCACGCTCGTCGTTGCACTTTTTATTGCACTCGTCCAAGGTATATTGCCCATCGTGGGGGCGGCACGTGATAACGCTGTGTGGATGAACAGTGCGCGCACCTTGGCTATCGGACAGTCGCTGTTTGTTTCCATTGCCATAGGCTGTTTGGTTTATTCCTTCATTGCCAATGATTTCTCCGTGTTGTATGTGGCGCAGCATTCCAATTCGCAGTTGCCCACAGCTTACCGTGTCGCGGCATTGTGGGGCGGACACGAAGGTTCGTTGTTGTTATGGGCATTCATTCTGACCCTGTGGACAGTCTCTGTGGCGATGTTCAGCAAGCACCTGCCGCAAGAGATGGTGGCGCGCGTGATCGGTGTGATGGGGCTGATCTCCGTAGGTTTCCTGTTATTCATGTTGTTCACGTCAAATCCGTTTGATCGCATGTTCCCTGCTGCGATGGATGGACGTGATTTGAATCCCTTGTTGCAAGACCCTGGCCTAGTGATTCACCCGCCGATGTTGTACATGGGCTATGTCGGATTTTCAGTCGCCTTCGCCTTCGCCTTGTCTGCGCTGTTGGGCGGCAAACTGGATTCCACCTGGGCACGCTGGTCGCGTCCGTGGACAACGGTCGCGTGGGTGTTTATGACCATCGGTATCGCCTTGGGCAGTTGGTGGGCGTATTACGAATTGGGTTGGGGCGGCTGGTGGTTCTGGGATCCCGTCGAGAATGCTTCCTTCATGCCTTGGCTGGTTGGCACTGCCTTGATTCACTCCTTGGCCGTGACCGAGAAGCGTGGTGCGTTCAAGAGTTGGACAGTGTTGCTGGCCATTGCGGCATTCTCCCTGTCCTTGCTGGGAACGTTCTTGGTGCGTTCTGGCGTGCTGACTTCCGTTCATGCGTTTGCCACCGATCCCAAGCGTGGTGTCTTCATTTTGTCGTTCTTGGTTATGGTTATCGGTGCATCTCTGCTGTTGTTCGCATGGCGTGCGCCTAAGATTGGTCTGGGTGGCAAGTTCGAGTTGATTTCGCGTGAGTCGATGTTGCTCACTAACAACGTCTTGTTATCCGTGGCTTCAGCATCGGTGTTCTTGGGCACGTTGTACCCGCTGTTCATGGATGCGCTCGGTTACGGTAAGTTGTCTGTTGGCGCGCCGTATTTCAATGCGGTGTTTGTTCCCTTGATGATTCCGATGGTGATGATGATGGGCTTGGGGCCTATCGCACGTTGGAAGCAGGCTAACCTGCCTGACATTTGGCTACGTATCCGTTGGGCACTAGGAGCGAGCATCGCCATCGCCTTGTTGTTGCCCTTGGTGTTAGGCAAGTGGACATCCATGATTGCGTTAGGCTTGTTGCTGGCCGCTTGGCTCATCATTACAGGCGCGCTTGATCTGCGTCGGCGCATGGGTAATGACGGTGGCTTCATGCAACGTTTGAAGACACCGACACGCAGTTACTACGGCATGCAACTCGCCCATTTTGGTATCGCGGTGTTCATCATTGGTGTGACCCTAGTGAAGGGATACGAAACTGAGCGCGATGTGCGGATGGATGTAGGTGATACCGTGCAAGCGGGTGGCTACGAGTTCCGCTTTGATGGCGTGACCGAAGTACAAGGCCCCAACTATGTTGCTTCCCAAGGTCGTGTCAGTGTAAGTAAGGACGGCAAGTTTGTGACCGAGTTAAATCCTGAAAAACGCCAATACAATGCATCGGGTATGCCCATGACCGAGGCCTCCATTCGCACTGGATTGTTACGCGATCTTTATGTGTCCTTGGGTGAGCCTATTCCTGATACTGGAGCATGGGCGGTACGGGTGTACATCAAACCTTTTGTCGATTGGATATGGGCTGGGTGTTTGTTGATGGCACTGGGTGGCATCTTGGCCATCAGCGACCGTCGCTATCGTATTAATAGCAAGGCGAACACGGTTAGCAATGTACAAGCAAAGGAGGCTACAGCATGATGCGTTTTATATTGCCGTTTGTGGTGTTCTTGGTGTTATCAGTATTTTTGTACATCGGCCTCGGGCGTGATCCAAGGGAAGTACCCTCTCCGTTAATCAATAAACCAGCTCCAGCGTTTAGCCTGCCGTTGTTGCATGACGCGAAGAAGCAATTCGCAACGCAGGATATGAAGGGGCAGGTTTGGTTGTTGAATGTATGGGCTTCGTGGTGTGGCGCATGTAAAGACGAACACCCTGTGTTGATGGACTTGGCGGCACAAAAAATTGTGCCCGTGCTGGGATTGAACTACAAAGATACGCGAGAAGCGGGCGAGGGCGTATTGAGTAAAGCGGGAGACCCTTACACGCTGACCCTATTTGATGTCGACGGAAAAGTGGGATTCGACTATGGCGTGTATGGTGTTCCTGAGACTTATGTCATAGACAAACAAGGTGTCATCCGCGACAAGATCATCGGCGCTGTGACACCGCAAAACTTGAGCGAACGTATCTTGCCACTCGTTGCGGAGTTGAATAAAAAATGAAGCATTTTTTAATTGCATTTTTGCTGTTAATTCCCACCTTGACCTATGCGGGTGAAGCGAGAGATTTGGCGGATGATCCCGTCATGGAAAGACGCATGATTACTTTAGCGGAGAAGGTGCGCTGCTTGGTCTGCCAAAGTGA
>JAVHQF010000198.1:7748-10607 GCA_036170995.1 Sideroxydans sp.
GTTGCGACTGAATCTGAAATATCGCGTAGTCCATACAAGAAACTGGCAATCGTCTTGTCGTTATTGTTGCCTGTGTTGGCCATCGGCTTGTACACACAGGTCGGCAATTTAAACGCATTCTCTAATCGGCTTGCACATGGTGGTATGAGCGATCCGGGGATGACGGGCGGTAATGCTTCAATCAGTGCGTTGGAACAGAAGGTTGAAGCTAATCCGTCTGATGGTGAATCGCTGCTGCTGTTGGCACGCGCCTATATGGAGGCAGAACGCTACGCCGATTCGGCCAAGGCCTTCGCACAGCTGACGACTTATATTTCCGATGAGGCGTGGGTATGGGCAGACTATGCCGATGCCATGGCGATGGCACAAGGGCAGACCTTGCGCGGAAAGCCGACAGATTTTATCAACAAGGCACTGCAGCTCGATCCGAATAGCAAGAAGGGGCTGGCGTTAGCGGGTTCTGCGGCGATGGAGCGTGGGGATTTTGCGGCAGCCATCAAGCATTGGGAAAGACTAAATAGTTTGCTGCCTGCTGATGGCGAAGATGCCAAGATAATCGAAAGCGGTCTGGCTGAAGCGCATCAGATGATGTCTCACATCAAGGGAGGTAAGCCGCCCATGATGTTGGAAAAAATTGCTCCTTCCATGCAAACTGCCAGTGCGGGCAAAGAACGTATCACTGGCAAAGTCAGCTTGAGCGACTCATTGAAAGGCAAGTACAGTCCAGATGACACCGTGTTCGTGTTGGCACGTGCAGCGGAAGGCCCCAAAATGCCGCTGGCCATCCTGCGCAAACAAGTGCGCGATCTTCCGATTACTTTCGAGTTGGATGACAGCATGGCGATGCAACCGCAGATGAAGTTGTCTGCCTTTGACAAGGTCGTGGTCGTTGCGCGTATCTCTAAGTCAGGCACGGCGATGCCAGAAGCGGGTGATGCTCAAGGACTCAGCCAAGCGATGAGCCCAGGTGCAAAGGGCGTGAATGTGAAGATCGATCAGATGGTGAAGTGATTCACTGCTGACCTTAGAAGAAGCCGCATCGTTTCAACGATGCGGCTTTTTTATTGCACGGCATCCACATTGAGTTGGAACCAGAATTCTAACAAAGCAAGGTGCCATAACTTGCTGCCGTTGAGTCGGGTGAAATATGATTCCGGCGAAGCGAGGAGTTTCTCGACATAGGCGCGATCGAATAAGCCGCGCTTAATACAGGCATCGGATAGCAATATCCCTCGCATGAACTCTAGGAATTCGCCACGTACATATTTCAAAGCGGGGACGGGGAAGTACCCCTTGGGTCTATCGATGACGGAATCTGGAACCAGCCCGCGCGCGATGGCTTTGAGAGGAAACTTGCCCCCTTCTTTGAGGCGTAATTCGGGCGGCATGCGTGCGGCCAGCTCCACCAATTCGTGATCGAGGAAGGGGACGCGCGCTTCCAATCCCCACGCCATGCTCATGTTGTCCATACGCTTCACGGGATCATCCACGATGAGTGTCGTCACATCGAAGCGCAACACTTCATCGAGGAAAGTCTCGGCATAGGGTTTGGTCAATTCGTTGTGGGCCAACTCGCTGGTCACATCGTGAATGTGGTATGCCGCCGTCACGGTCTCCAGATATTCAGCATGGTCACGGTCGAAGTAGTTGTTGCGGAAGCGATCCAGCGTGGAGCCTTGTGTGGCATCCATCTTGGGATACCAGAAGTAACCGCCGAACACCTCGTCCGCACCTTGTCCTGCGAGCACCACCTTCACCTCCTCAGAGACTTTTTCCGAGAGGAGATAGAACGCGATATTGTCTTGGCTGACCATTGGTTCCGACATGCTGCGCACCGCTTCAGGTAGGCGCTTCAATACTTCGCTGTTAGGGATAAGGTACTTGTGGTGGTTCGTCTTGAATCTGTTGACGACTTGATCCGAGTATTGGAATTCATCGCCTTTCTCTGCATCCCCGCCGATGTCCTCGAATCCGATGGAGAAGGTGTGTAAATCGGACACATGGTCTGCCAGCAAACCAACGATAAGGCTCGAATCTAAACCGCCGGAAAGTAGAACGCCGACAGGTACGTCAGCAGCGAGGCGATGGCGTTCCACTACTTTGGATAACACGTGGCGCGTAGCGGTCAGCCAGTCCTGCTCACTCAAGGTAACACTTGGACGTGTCGCATCCAGTGACCAATAGCGCCGATGCGCCACTTCGCCATCTGCGGAGAACGACATGCAAGTCGCAGGCGGTAACTTCTTTACGCCATTAAGCAAAGTGCGTGGTGCAGGAACGGAGGAGTGCAAAGTTAGATGGTGGTGCAGCGCGACAGGGTCGATGCTGGTATCCACACCGCCTGCCGCAAGCAATGCCTGCAAGGTGGAAGCGAAACGTAGAGATGCTCCATCCACTGAGTAATAAAGAGGTTTGATACCGAAACGATCGCGCGCGAGGAAGAGCTTTTGTTCGCGCCTATCCCAGATGGCGAAAGCGAACATGCCATAGAAACGCTCGACGCACTGCTCACCCCAGGCATGATAAGCCTTGAGGATGACCTCACTGTCACCCTCGGAAAAGAATTCATATTCCATCTCCACTAGTTCAGCGCGTAGCTCTTTATAGTTGTAGATGGTGCCGTTGAATACCAAGGTGAGATGAAGTGTCTCGTCCACCATGGGTTGCTTGGCATGCTCCGAGAGGTCGATGATGGACAATCGACGGTGACCGAATGCGAGTGGTCCGTCGTTGTAGATGCCGTGCGAGTCAGGGCCGCGCCGCGCCAACTTGTCGCTCATGCGCCGGATGATATCGGGCGAAGGTGTTTGCTTGTCGAAACGTAACTCACCGCAGATGCCGCACATAGATATGCCCCGT
>JAVHQF010000199.1:0-2196 GCA_036170995.1 Sideroxydans sp.
TCTATCTCGACATCCACCTGCCTGCAGGTGCGTCATTCTCGACGGCGATCCCCACCACGCACAACGCTTTCATCTACACCTATCGTGGTGCGACGCAGGTGGCGGGCACGCAAGTGGATGTGCAACGCATGGGTATCTTGAGCAATACGGAAGGTGCGGACGGCATCACCGTCTCCGCGACCGAGCCGACGCGCCTCATCTTGGTGACAGGTAAACCGCTCAACGAACCCATCGTGCAATACGGTCCGTTCGTGATGAACACACAGGAAGAGATCCATAAAGCGCTGGATGATTTCCGTGGCGGTCGCTTGGCTTAAGGAGAGAGCGATGAATACACCCATTGAACGCTACAACAACACCGCGATGGCACTGCATTGGCTGGTGGCGTTGCTTATATTCGCCTCCTTTCCGCTCGGTGTGTACATGCATGACTTGCCGCTGTCGCCCGCCAAGTTGCAGTACTACAGTTATCACAAGTGGATAGGCATCACGATCTTGCTGCTGGTCATTGCCCGCGTGGCATGGCGCTTCACGCACACACCACCCCCACTCCCCGATTCGACACCGCGCTGGGAAGTGGTGGTGAGCCACATCACGCATCTGGCACTGTATGGATTGCTGATTGCCATCCCTTTCTCAGGTTGGTTGATGAGTTCTGCCAAAGGCTTCCAAGTCGTGTGGTTTGGTGTGCTACCGCTGCCCGACCTCGTGCAAAAGAACAAAGAATTGGGTGAACTGCTGGCGTCCGTGCATCAAGGATTGAATGTGTTCCTCTTTTTGCTAGTAGGCATACACATCGCTGCTGTCATCAAACACAAGTTCATCGACCACAACCAAACACTGGAACGCATGTTGCCAAAAGGAATGAGCAAATGAAACGTATGAATTCAAATGGCTTAAATCCCTCCAAACCTGCCCTTATCAAGGGAGGAGTAGGCTTAGCTCTCCCCCTGACAAGGTGTAGTTGGAGGGGGTTAGGTTTTTATGTTCCTTATATTCTCACCATGCTTTTATTTGCAAGCTCGGCACTAATGAGCAGCTTCGCCACTGCGGTCGAATTCAAACAGGTGCAGGCGAATGAAAGCACGGTTACCTTCAGCTACAAGCAAATGGGTGTGCCGATGGAAGGCAAGTTCGCGAAGTTCACCGCACAAACCAGCTTCGACCCCGCCAAGTTGTCTAAAGCGCAAGCGCGTATCGACATTGACCTCACCAGCATCGACACGGGTTCGGATGAAGCCAATACTGAAGTGAAAGCAAAACAATGGTTCAATACTCAAGCCTTCCCCAGCGCAGGTTTCGTTTCCACTGGCGTGAAAGCGTTAGGGAGCAATCGCTACGAAGCAACGGGCAAGCTCACCCTCAAAGGCAAGACGCTGGATGTGGTCGCGCCCTTCACCTTCCAAGCTAACGGCACGCGCGGTCTGTTCGATGGTGTTTTCACTATTAAGCGTCTCGACTACAACATTGGCGAAGGTTTATGGACCGATGTTGACACCGTTGCCAATGAAATTCAGATTAAATTCCATTATGTTTTAACCGTAGCACCCAGCAAGAAGTAACCCTCAACCACCACAGGAGAACACCATGAAAAAAATTATCGCCCTCACCCTCGCCGCCTCACTCTCCTCTATCGCTTACGCAGAGCCAGAGACTTACAACATCGAACCCACCCATTCCATGGCTCGTTTCGAGTACAGCCACTTAGGCTATTCCATCCAATTGAGCCGTTTCGACAAGACGTCTGGCACCATCACCATCGACCGCGACAAGCATACTGGATCGGTCGATGTCACCATTGATGCCAAATCGGTCAACACGGGTTCTGCCTTGTTCAATGAGCATATCCAAGCAGCAGACCTGTTCGATACCGAGATGTTTCCAACCATCACTTACAAGTCGAACAAACTCAAATTCGATGGCGACAAAGTAGTTGCCGTCGAAGGTGACCTGACCGTGAAAGGCGTGACCAAGCCCGTGAAGCTCACTGTGAATTCGTTCCTGTGCATGCCACACCCTATGGTCAAGAAAGAAGCCTGCGGCGCAACTGCTACCGCCAAGATTAAACGGTCTGATTTCGGCGTGAGCAAAGGCGTGCCATATGTTGGCGATGAAGTCACACTGACTATCCCAGTTGAAGCGATCAAGCAATAATCAATTGATTCAACTGTCATTCCCGCGAAAGCGGGAATCCAG
>JAVHQF010000200.1:0-10524 GCA_036170995.1 Sideroxydans sp.
CCTGCCGTGGTCGGGTAGATGGGCGTGAGGCTCTGCGGCAAGGGCGTGTCATCGTCCGCCGAACGACATTTTGGATGCACCATCTCTGGGCCGAAATAACCTACCCGCACTTCGCCGATGGCGCGGATCTGTTTGCCCACGGCAAGTTGTTGCTGCTGACTGGGATAGAAGTTGAGGAAGCGCAGGGTGATTTCTTCATGGCCTTCTTGCAATCGGCACACCAAGCTGCGGCGGGGGCGGAACATCACTTCGCAATGGGTGACGATGCCTTGCACCTGCACCGTCATGCCCGACTGGGCATCGGCGATGGGCGTGAGGTGCGTCTCGTCCTCGTAACGCAGCGGCAGGTGCAGCAGCAGGTCGGCACGATGATGGATGCCGAGCTTGGCGAGTTTAGCCAGCGTCGCGGGGGAAATTTTGGCGGGTGTTGCCAATGCAGCCAGCGTCTAGTTCGCCAACTTTGCAAACCGTGAGTCTGCCATGCGCAAGCGATCTGCCATTACGCGTAAAAAGGCTTGGTTGAAATGCAGTTGGCAATGGTCGGAGAGTTGCCCCAGCAGTTTGGGGGCGATACGCAGAATGGTGACTTCGGTGCTGGCGGTGACGGTGGCGGAGCGTGGTACGACTTTGCCGCTGATGTACGACATCTCGCCAAAGCAGTCATCGCGGCTGATGAGGTTGAGTAGCTTGCCGCCTTTAGTGACGTTCACGCTGCCTTCGACCATGATGTAGAAATCGTCGCCCATCTCGTCTTCGCGCATCAGCACGGTATGCACGGGTTGTTTCTGCCAACTGCCCACGCGCAAGATCTCCCACAGTTCGGTATCGGTGAAATCTTTGAACAATGTCATCTCGCGCAGGGCAGTGAATTTCTCGGTCTGGTTGGTCTCAACATCGGTCTGCTCGAAACGACCCAGTGCTGCGAGGTCGCTACCGAAGTCTTTCCAGTCTTGGTAACGCTCACTTTTTTCTTTGTGCATAGCACGCAAAACAACGTGCTCAAGCTCGGGCGGGATGCTGCTGCGATGGGAACGTAACGTGGGTGGCGTCATATTCAAAATCTGGTGACACAGGCTGGCTAGGCTTTGTGCGTTGTAAGGGGCATGGCCAGTAAGTAGGCGATACATGACTACACCGAGTGAGTAGATATCAGTCTGGTGCGTCAATGTCTCGGCGCGTATCTGCTCGGGAGACATGTAGCTAGGTGAACCGAGGTTGCTCACTTGTGTTCGTTCAAGATCAAGGATCAGTGCCGCGCCCATGTCTGATATTTTGATGTCGCCCTCTGCCGTCATCAGCATGTTGGCAGGTTTGATGTCGCGGTGAATGACTCCATTGAATTGGGCGTAGTTCAAAGCGCGGCAGCACTTGAACATATATTCCACCACGCGGTCGATGGGCAGTAAATCGTCGGGTTCGCCGTGTTTCTCTAAAGTGCCGCCGTTCACGTATTCCATCACGATATGGCTTTCGTTATCGCCGATGAGCGCGTCGTAGATGGCGACGATGTGAGGGTGCGACAGTTTGCCGACCAAGGAAGCTTCGTTATCGAGTTGGCGCTGATACACCTTGCCCATCTTCGGGTCGTTCAATATCTCCTGTTTCAAGACCTTGATCGCAACTTCGCGTTTGGCAAAGGAATCGAAGCCGAGATATACCGTGCTGGTCGCACCTTGCCCGAGTTTCTTGACGATGGAATACTTGCCAATGTTTTGCGGTTGGGTCATGGATGTAAAGTGAGGACTCGTATCAGTGAGCTTGGATCAGTCTTGAAGTACTAACATACCATCCGCTTCGATTAACGCGCCGCGCGGTAAGGTGGCAACCCCAATCGCAGCGCGAGCGGGGTAAGGTTGCGAGAAGTAGGTCGCCATAATCTCGTTCACTTTGGCAAAGTGAATGAGGTCGGTAAGGTAAATGTTGAGCTTTACCACGTCGTTCATGCTGCCACCCGCCGCTACTGCGACGGCGCGCAGGTTCTGGAATACGCGGTTCACTTGGGCTTCGATGCCGTCCACCAAGATCATGGTGTCAGGATCTAGGCCGATCTGACCCGATAGATATACGGTGTCGTCCACGCGTACGGCTTGCGAGTAAGTACCGATAGCGGCAGGCGCATCTGGCGTGCTGATGATGGTCTTGGTTGCCATGTTGTATTGCCTCGTGAGTGGAAAGAGGGGCGGATTTTAGCTGATAAGTTGGGAGAAACGCTCATCTGCCATACGCAAGCGATCCGCTAATATACTCAAGAACGCTTGGTTGAAGTGGAGTTGACAATGATCGGAGAGTTGAGAAAGTTGATGTGGATGCAACTTCATCAGGGTGATCTCGGTATTTGCGGTGACGGTTGCCGAGCGGGGCATGGGTCGGTTGCTGATGTAAGCCATCTCCCCCACGCAGTCACCGCTGCTCAATGCATTAAGTAGGCGACCGCCGCGCGTGATGCTCACGCTACCATCGATGATGATGTAGAAGGCATCGCTCATTTCTTCTTCACGCATCAGCACCGTCTTGGCGGGTTGCTTTTGCCATTCACCGACGCGCAATATCTCCCACAGCTCGATGTCGGTGAAGTGCTCGAATAAGTTCAACGTACGCAGGGTGGTGAATTTCTCGGTTTCGTTCACCTCTAAGTCACTCTTCTCGAAATGACCAAGGGCAGCAAGTTCGTTGCCGAAGTCACGCCAAGTGGGGTAGCGATCCGCACATTGTTTTTGTAAGGCCAACATGACGATACGTTCAAGCGTGGGTGGCAAGTCGTTACGCAATTTTGTGGGGGCGACAGGGGTGTCGTGCAATATCTGTTGATACAGATGTGCTAGATTCTTCGGGCTGTAGGGTGAATGCCCAGTAAGCAAGCGATACATGACTACGCCGAGTGAGTAGATGTCGGTCTGATGTGAGACGGCCTCGCCACGTACTTGTTCGGGAGACATGTAGTTAGGCGAACCCACATTGCTACCACGCGATTGATCGCCATCATTGTGGATGGCTGCACCCAAGTCGGATATCTTGATTTGGTCTGGATTGGCCAGCAGCAGATTGGCGGGTTTGATGTCGCGGTGGATAACGCCGTTGAATTGCGCGTAGTTGAGTGCACGACAACATTTGAATAAGTACTCCACCACGCGATCCAGTGGCAATAGATTGTCCGCATGAATGTGTTTCTCCAATGTACCACCCGGTACGTATTCCATTACGATATAACTTGCCTCACTGCTGATGACGGCATCATAAGTGGTCACGATGTGGGGATGAGATAGTTTCCCAGCCAGCGACACTTCTGTTTCCAGTTGGATACGGTTTTGGTTGCCATTCTTGGGGTCGTCGAGAAATTCCTGCTTGATGACCTTGAGCGCAACTTCGCGTTCAGCAAAAGGGTCGTACCCTAAGTACACCACACTGGTGGCACCTGCGCCCAGCTTCCTGAGGAGGCGGTACTTGCCGAAATGCATCGCTTTATCCATAAGTAAATTGGTTTGTGGGGCAATGATGTAAGAGCAATTTACACTAAGCAGGCAGCGACGAATAGATGTTGTATCTCGGCTTGTTCGGGCGGGTGCTTTCGCCGATAATCGCGCAGCATCGAAAAGGCTCGCGCCTCCGATATTTCAATCTAATGAATAGGGCTGCATTCTTGAACATCAATTTCCAACGGGCTGTTGATAGATTGGCAGGTGTGCCAATCTGTGCGGTTTTATCGCTCATCGAGAATTTACGTGTGTTTTTTGTGGGCGAAGCCAAATTAGGTCATTCGAATGATCTACAGTGTTCCCCCACCCCGACCCGCCACTGTGGGGAGCGGGAGCCAACGGCTAGAAGCGATTCTTCAATCAAGCGCATTCTCATCGTGTTGCTGTCCGAGATGGGCAGTCTGGTGTTGGCGCAGCCCATGTTCGCCGAGTTGAAACGGCGTTATCCGAACGCCGAGCTGCACATGTTGATGTTCAGCAAGAACCGCGAGGTGTTGGATCTGTTGGGCGTGATGCCCAAAGAGAACGTCATCACGCTGAACGACAAGGCGCTGGGCGAATTCGCGGGCGACAGCATCAAGGCGCTCCTCAAGATGCGCTCGCTGAAATTCGATGTGGTGATCGACTGCGAGTTGTTCTCGCGTGCCAGCAGCATCTTCTCCTATCTGTCGGGGGCGAAGGTGCATGTGGGGTTCCATCCGCACACGCAGGAAGGTCTGTATCGCGGTACGTTCATGAACCGCAAGGTGATGTACAACCCTTACCGCCATCTGTCGCAACAGTTTCTCACCATGGTGGATGCCATCGAGTCGAACGGCACGCCCATCGCCAAAGCGCCTGCACATGAAGTGAGTGCGCCGCCGCTGTTGCAATTCGACATGGGAGAGGTAGAGGGCATCACCACTCAACTGCTCAAAGATTTTCCCGTGTTGCAAGGCAAGAAGTTGGTGCTGGTCTATCCCGACGGCGGGCTATTGCCTATCCGCGCCTGGCCGCCTGCTTACTACAAACGTTTGTGCGATGAGTTGCTGAAAGACGGCCATGCGGTCGGCCTCATCGGTCTGCCGGATGCCAAGCCCTTGGCGTTGGAGATTGTGGCGCATTGCAAACATGACTTGTGCATAGACCTCACCGGTTACACCAAGTCGGTACGTCATCTGTTGGCTATCTTCCAGCATGCATCTTTGCTGGTAACTAATGACGGCGGGCCAGGACAATTCGCCGCGCTCACTCCCTTGCAGACCTTGGTGTTTTTCGGGCCAGAGACGCCTGCGTTGTATAGCCCGCTCGCGCCCAACATCCATTGTCTTTACACCGCATTGTCTTGTTCACCCTGCCTGACTGCCTACAACCATCGTCTGTCACCTTGCGACGGTAACAACCAATGCTTGCAACAGATCACGCCCGAGCAGGTGTTGGTGCAAGCACGAACTTTGTTGCAGGGTGTGAACTAGGATGGCATCCCCGTTCAAGATCAGGATGCGCACAGCCTCGTTGTTACGGCGCATCTTCTCTAGGCGTTTTCTGAAGTTCGGCACGGTGGGTGCCTCCGGCACGGTGGTGAATATCGGCGTGTTGTACATGGCGCAGGAGTTCCTGTTCAATTCTGTGCAGACGACCGAGATACGCCTCAATCTTTCTTTGGCGTTGGCCATCTTTTTGGCGACGCTCAATAACTTCTTTTGGAATCGCCTGTGGACGTGGGCGGATCGCAAGCCGCATCACCATTTGTCTTTGCCCACGCAATTCGGTCAGTATTCGTTGGCATGTAGCTTGAGCATCATCTTGCAGATTTTGTTCACCAATCTGCTGGCACCGCATTTCTACTATCAAATCGCCAATCTCATCGCAATCGGTGTGACTAGTGCGTTGAACTTCTTGCTCAATGACATTTGGACCTTTGGCCGAACCACGCTGGCAGCTTCCAAATCTCAAGGCAAACAAGACTGACATGTTGAGCCGTATCGTTGCCACACCTGTGACGCGTTACTTGGTCGCTTTGCTGTTGGCAGTGTTCGTCTATCTGTACGGTCTCGATGGGCTACACATTCCACGCAATGGCGACGAAGAGGTGTACGCCCACATCACGCGGTTGACGGCGCGGAGCGGTGAGTGGTTGCCGTTGCAATCCTCGCTGGACGATATGCGCAACACCAAACCGCCCTTGCTGTTCTGGCAGGGCATCGCTTCGACGAATTGGGGAAGCGATTGGGATTGGTGGCATCTGCGCTACCCCAGCGTGATCTACACCTTGCTCACGGCGCTGTTGCTCTTCCTGTTGGCGCAGAGACTCATGGGCAAGGTCGAAACGGGCTTTGTCGCGGCACTCACTTATCTTGCCTTCTTCAGTTCCTATCGTTATGGCCGCCCCTTCTTGGTCAATCCGGGCGAGGTGTTCTGGTTGTTCTTGCCGTTCTTCACCTTACTGTATTGGCGCTCATTCAGTTTTGCATCAAAATTTTTGATACCCCTGTTGTTGGGTGTCGAGATCGGCATCGGGTTGCTCTACAAGTCGTTCGCGTTGCTCGCGCCCATTGGTCTGATCTTGGCGTGGTGGTATCTGCATCAGCGTCGTTATCAATGGCGCGTGTTCTTTGTGCGTGACGCGTTTAAGCCAGTACTGGCAGGCAGTATCGCGCTGGCGTTGTTCGCCTTGTGGTTCGTGTTTGATCCCGATCCGCAGTCGGTGTGGCGTGAGTTCGTGCTGGGTGAGAACGCGAGCAAGTTCGACGCACGATCAGGCAGTTATTGGGGGCAATTCTTTTGGGGCGGTAGCAGCGTATGGGCGCTGGTGTTGGGCTATCCTATGAACGCTGGGCTGTTGGCATTCCCCGTGGTGGCGGTGTTCGTGCTGGCGTACCGTCGCCGCCATTATCTGAGTGAAGAAGAGCGCTTGGTGTGGATATGGATGGCGGTGTTGTTCGTGGTATTCGCCATCCCCAGTCAGCGCACGGCGCGTTATTTATTGGAAGCGATGCCAGGCCTGGCCTTGCTGTGTGCGCTGAACTGGCATCGCATTCCGCGCTGGGTGTTCGTCCTCAGTCTCGTTGCGTGTGGCGCGGCGCTTGGTTTGTTCGGTTGGTTGGCCCATAGCTTGGAGAAAGAAGTCGGCGGTCTTTACGGTTTCGGCTATTGGTCGTTGCTGAGCGTGACCTTGTTGTTAGGCCTATGGGCGATTTTCTTCACCAAGTGGACGCGCGGCTTGGTGAATGTGGTGGCCTTGCTCACGCTGTTGGGATTGGCTGCTTTCTTGCGCCCCTTCGATGGCGTGCTCGGAACATACAGTGCAGAGGCCAAACAATACGTGCAAGACAAGACGGTGTGGGTGCCGTGCAACTTCCGCGCGCACTTCGAAGGCCCGAGCATCATGTTGAAAGGAGCGCAGGTGCATGGCTATCAAGAGAATTGGAATTTGAGTATGGAGCAGATGGTGGAGCGCTATCCCTTGTTCGCGGTGCGCTTGCCCTTGCAAGCCAAGCCGTGCGATGGCTGCGAAGTCATCGGACAACGCTTGGAGATACGCGGTCGCCACAGTAGCGATGAATTGCGCGCAATGCTGAATGGTGAGGTGTACCAACATCTGTTCGAACGCGAGTGGTTGCTGGAAGTGCCGCAGGACGTTCGCCAAAAACAAACGACCGCACAACAAGAGGGATGTCGCTGATGGGGAAATATCAACGGCTGGCGCTGCTGGCATTCGTACTAACCGCCTTCTCGATGGCTTTGTTCAAAGCCTCCAGTTGGCATGTGACGTACGGATTCCGACTTCCGCTCGCTCCCTACGTGAAGATGCCCGAGAAGACGCTGGTTATGACGCAGGTGGTGGTGGGCAAGAAAGGTCGTCGCCACATCGTGCGCGTTGCCGAGACGGTCGCGCCGCAAGGCCGCATCGATTCGCATTTTGTGTCGAGCCGATTCAATGTGCAGACGCATGCGGCTTCTTTGGTTGAATTGAAGGATAGTTGCACCTCCGACAAGTTCACGAATTCAACCGATTGCGGGAGGGGGTGCAATGCGGCCACTCCCGCACCAGAGGACACCGCCCCATCGTGTCGTGGCCGCGTGCGCGCCCTCTGGTTCTCTGGCAGTCGCGAGGGTGCATCGGATGTGACCATCAATAGTGCTGTGTTCGACACTGTAAAAGATGCGTGGAGCGATGAGCAGGTGGTGATTGGTCGTGTTGATACGCAACGCGGTCTGCATCGTTACATCTCCAAGCTGGGCAACCCTGTAGCGACCCGCGCGCCAGATGGTTCGCTGTGGATGTTCTACGTCACTGTCTCGCTGGGCGGTTGGGCGGGCAGTTCCATCAGCATGCTGACCTCGAAAGACGAGGGCGAGAGTTGGAGCGCGCCGCGCCGCCTCATCACCTCTCCTTTTATGAACATCAGCACACTGGTGAAAGCGCCGCCAGTTTTTTATAGCGATGGCACGCTGGGGCTGCCCGTTTATCACGAGTTCATCAGCAAATATGCCGAGATGTTGCATCTCGACAAAACGGGCAAGGTCATCGACAAACAGAGATTGGCAGCGGGTGGGCAAGGAACCTTGCAACCCGTGGTGTTGGTGCGCAATGAGAAAGAGGCGACGGTGCTGACGCGTTACGCAGGTAAAGATGACGCGCCGCGCGCGATGACGATGGCGACTGACGATGGCGGCCGCCGTTGGAGCAAAGCAACGAAGTCGGTCATGAAAAACTCGAATGCTGCATTGGCGGCGCTGGTGTTGCCCGATGGCAAATGGCTGGCGGTGTTCAATGACCAAGAGCAGGGGCGCGAGAATTTGAGTCTGCAAATATCTGGTGATGGCGGTGCGACGTGGCAAGAGTTGCGTCGACTGGAAGAGATGAGTCGCCTGCACGGCGCGACACTGGATGAGCCGACTTGTACCGATTTGGTCGAAGGGCTGGCGCGCAGTAGTGATGTGAGTGTAGAGCAAGATGCGCAACGGCTCGCGGGCTATGTGGATTCAGCCAAGCGCTGGGTGCGTGGCGATGGGGGCTGTCATTTTGAGTTCTCGTATCCCTACATGATCCAAGCGCACAACGGCGACATCCATGTGGCGTACACCTGGAACCGCACCTTCATCAAGCACGTGGTGTTCGATAGTCTCTGGTTGCAGCAACGCTTGAAGGGAGATAAATGATGTCATTCACTGATTGGACAGGATTATCTGGACTCGCATTGGTGTGGGTGCTACTGGCGTTGCGTTTGCCTTTGGCGACTCGTCTCAGCCAACCCAAGCGTTGGGTGTTTGTATTGGTCGTCTATGGCGCGGTGTTACTGCCTATCTTCGGACTCTCGCTGGTGGGATTTTTACGCGGCATGATGGGCGACTTGAGTATGACGAGTGTGTTGCTGTTGGTCGCGGCGCTGATTGCGCGTCTGCGTCAGTTAGCGGGGAACGAGGCGCGCGCAGTGTGGAATCAGCGCGAACGCTTTGCCTTGTACTTCTTTGTCAGCGTGTTGGCGCTCCTGTTGTATCCGTTCGCTTTAGGTATCGGCCTGTTCGACCCCTATCGTTCGGGTTTCGGTGGGGTCGAATTACTGGTGATGTTGGCGCTGTTGTCTCTGTGGTCTATGCGCAATGGTTTGTATCTGTTGCCTACGGCCTGTTCGTTGGCCGTGTTGACGTGGAGCATAGGCTGGTATGAGTCTACCAACATCTGGGATTACCTCATTGATGTGCCCCTAGCGATGTACGCCATCGTGAAGACGGTGAAGGCGATGTTGCAAGCGAGGGACGCGGCGAATAAATCTTCCGTGCGCAGTAAGCCTGTCGAACCATGAACAGTGGAGCTTGCATCCATTGTTGGGTGGCTCACCCTTCGACAAGCTCAGGGCGAACGGGCTTATTCATGATTTCAAGAAAGGGCGAGCATGTCTAGTTTGCATGGTAATGATTATCGAACCCTGTCACTCGCTGCTTTGGGCGGCGCGCTGGAGTTCTATGATTTCATCATCTTCATCTTTTTTGCGGCGGCCATCTCGCACCTGTTCTTCCCGCCCGACATGCCAGATTGGCTGCGCCAAGTGCAGACCTACGGCATCTTCGCGGCAGGTTATTTGGCGCGTCCCTTGGGCGGCATCATCATGGCGCACTTCGGCGATCTATTCGGGCGCAAGCGCATGTTCATGTTGAGCATCCTGCTGATGGCCGTACCCACCTTGCTCATTGGCCTGTTGCCCACCTATGCCAGCATCGGCATCGTCGCTCCCTTGTTGTTGTTGGCTTTGCGCGTGATGCAGGGCGCGGCCATCGGCGGCGAAGTGCCGGGGGCGTGGGTGTTCGTGGCCGAGCATGTGCCGCAGCGTCACGTTGGATTCGCTTGCGGCACGCTCACTGCGGGACTGACGGGCGGCATCCTGCTCGGATCGTTGGTGGCGATGGCGGTGACCCGAAGTTACGCGCCCGCTGAGTTGCTGGCTGAAGGTTGGCGCGTACCCTTCATCATCGGCGGCGTATTCGGACTGGTGTCGGTGTGGCTGCGCGGCTATCTGCATGAGACGCCCGTGTTTAAAGAGATGCAGGCGCGCAAACAACTGAGCGACGAGCTGCCGCTGAAGACGGTGGTGCGCGAACATCGCCCCGCCATCGCGTTGACGATGCTAATGACATGGCTACTCTCCGCCGCAGTGGTGGTGATGATCCTGATGACACCGACCTTGGTGCAAAAATTGTTCGCCATCCCCGCAAGTACTGCGCTGCAAGCGAACAGCATCGCCACGCTTTCCTTGAGTATCGGCTGCATCCTGTTTGGCGCATTGGCGGATAGGTTTGGCGCAGGACGCGTGTTGGCTATCGGCTGTGTCGGCTTGGGTACGTCCTCGTGGTTGCTGTATTCACAACTCAACGTTGCGCCAGACAACCTCTACATCCTGTATGCCCTGTGCGGCTTCTTCGTCGGCGTCATCGGTGTGGTGCCGAGTGCGGCCGTCATGTCGTTCCCGCCCGTGGTGCGCTTCTCTGGCCTATCCTTCTCCTACAACGTCGCCTACGCCGTGTTCGGTGGCTTGACGCCTGTGATGGTCAGCCTGCTGCTGCCACTGGA
>JAVHQF010000201.1:0-2176 GCA_036170995.1 Sideroxydans sp.
GTCTTGTCGGCTATCGAAGGGGCAAGGTCCAGCGCTGGAGTAACGGTTTCGTAAAACGCGCCGATGGGAGCGAGGTTGAGGCCGAAGCCGTAGGGGTCGGCAGGGTTGTAGCCGGGGACGAAAGGGATGATTTGCTGGGTAGGGGCGTAGGTGAGCAGCGAATTGGAGACGAAGTTGTTCCAGCTATCAAACACAACACCGCCCAAGCCATTACCGAAACTTTGGTTCATGGTGTGGTCGATGTTGATGAAATCAACGAGATTGCCTTGTGTGTCGGTTGAGGTGGTAATGGTTCTTCCTGTGTCGGCATCGTATGCTACGACGTTGGCGCTGCCGTTGGGGTTGTAGGTGATGTCGGTATAGCTGCCGCCTGCGGTGGTGTAGGAAGATTGGGTGGTGAGTCCGTTCAAGTTTGTGGTGAGTTGCTCATTACCAAGAAGGTCTTGTGTGAGGAGAGTTTGAATGTAGGTTGCTGTATCGTAGCTTTTAAAAACAGTACCCGTGCTAGAGACTTCTTTGCTGTATGTATTAAACCCGCCCAGCGCATTGGGGGTAGTAATACTGTACGCGCCTGTTTGCAGGTTGCTGGTTATGCTGGCACCATTGGAAAATTGGTAAGTGATTGAACCGTCAGCATGTTTTTGCGGAATGTAAATGATTTGTCCCGCAGCGATGACGTTAACGTCGGTGATATTGGGGTTAGCAGCCTGAATATCCGCCGCTGAGATACTGTTGCCAGCCCTGTTTTGCAACAACAATACATCGGATAACGTACCGCCCGAGCCAACGGTGACGCTATTACTATTTACGCCGTTGTCAGTCACGTAGTTCGCGCTGATGCGAGTGGTGTTGAGGTCGGGCGGTGGGGTGAGGGTGGCTGGCTTCCCAGTGAACTGGGGGGATAGGGCTACAGGCGTATTTGAGAGCGCACCATTTGTTAGTTTCATTCCCATATTTAGGGAGCCAACAGGCGTTATCGCCCACTCCCCTGCTAAATTACCATTAAGATAATTTGCCACCTCAACTTTCGTTTGGTTTCCAGCTAAAGCACTTCCGATGATGCCCACACCACTACCGACAACAGCAGCCCCACCTGGGGTGAGAGGAGTAAAACTTAATAGCCCAGTGGTTGCAACACCGATGGCATATCCGCTAATCATACCTGCGCCTACGCCTGCAATTTCACTGAGTACTTTCACAGGGTCACCGCTATTCACTGCAATAGTGATCTGAATTGCGTCATATCCGTGCGCTGTTACTACCTTTGCCCCAGTGATAGATAAGTAAGTAATCGGTACCGCTAGCTTGCTAGCTAACCCTGCCATGTCATTTCCAGCCGCCTTAAATGCAGCGATAATGGCATCCTGTGAAAGGCTCAATGAAGCACCTATGCCAGTTGTTGGCACAGCTACCAAAATATCCAATGTCACATCCTTACCGCTTAACGTCTCAACCATGATTTTCCCCCTGTGCATTTGAAAGTAAATTAAAAACCGTTGCAGAAATAACGCCAAAACTAACGGTGAACAATAATGCCACCATGCCAGTTGTTAACAACAATAGGCCAACAGAAAAAACCGAATTAGACAAAAAGCCCGCAGCAATTCGACTGATATTATGAGGGTCTTCGGGAAGCAAAAGCATTGGAAACATCGCAATAGATGCAGTCATTACAAAAAACCCATGGATAGTCATTTTTAGTCTTTGCTTAAATGTAAAGCCCCCCTGTTCCTGCACGCGCTGGCAAAAAAATTGGTAAAACTCACTGCGATTTTTTTTAACGCAGAATACGGCGTATAAAAAATAGGCGGAGAGTGGAATAGAGCTAGTTACCGCATACAAAACTATTATTTGAGCAGGAAATGGATGGTTATTGAGTCGTGCTGCAATGTTTAAGGCTCTAATTGTGGGTTTGAGGTGTTCAATAAATAGATGCGCCCAAGTTGGTGGCTCGTTCATCATTACTGCCATAAAATAAAAGGCATAGCCTAGTACCGCGTTAACAATAAAACCTATCAAAAAATTTTTTGGGATTGAAGCCGCTAAAACCGAACTAGAATTGTCCTTCATTCCACCCTCCTTATTTCAAACACCGCATCGTTCGCCGCTTCACAGTCATTCCCCAGCCCGCCCCACATACTGTCGGCACGGATGCTGCCGCCGAACACGTCGTCTC
>JAVHQF010000202.1:0-2173 GCA_036170995.1 Sideroxydans sp.
TTGCCGACATCATGGCCGCAGGCGGCTTTGATGTGGTGGTGGGGAATCCGCCGTACTACAACCAGCTGGAAAAAGAGTTACATACCTATTTTGCGAATCATTACTAGCATCAGGAATATCAACTTGATTTATATTTGCTTTTTTTGGAGCGTTATCACAAATTACTTAAAGAGCAAGCCCTGCTTGGCATTATCATATCCAACACTTGGTTGCACTCATTAAAATTACAAAAAATCAGAAAATATCTTGTTAATAATTACGTATGGCAGCGTATTCTTCATCTACCTGAAAAAGTTTTTGATGCTGTTGTTGATACCCATGTATTAATTTTTAAGAAGATTAATCAAGATATAGCAACAGAACACGCCTGCAAAATTGATATTCGACAGACTGATGCAATATTCTGTAGCCATTTATTGGAGCAAATAGATATTCCGAAAGATGGGTCGACAATTAATATTCTTGCAAGAAAGGAGCACCGACTTCTCAATGAAAAACTCAAAAAATATCCAATATTTGATGCCAACGTCAAAATCACACAGGGTACAAAACCTTTTCAGGTAGGAAAAGGCAAGCCTCCGCAAACAAGAGAAATTTTGAACGAGAAGCCTTTTGTATCCGAAAGAAAAATAGATAAATCATTTAGGCCATTACTACGAGGAAGTTTGATTCAGAAGTATAAAATTATTTGGAATGAAAATTATTATATTAGTTTTGGAGATGGCTTGCCGAACCAAGATATTCTGCAAGTTATGATGCAGCAGAAAAAATTGTTATTAGACAAACCGGAGACTCTATCGTTGCCACTTTGGATTCACGTCAATTTGTAGTTAGAGATAATTTATACACTATTGTTCCAAAACAAGGTAATTTCAAGTTGAAATACATATTAGGTATTCTCAATTCGAGGTTACTTAATTGGTATTATTAAAAAATTCTTAACCCCGAGGTGGGTGAAGCACTTGCGCAAGTCAAACGGGGACATATTGCACAACTTCCTGTGCGCCTCATTGATTTTGAAAAATCTGCCGACAAGCTACAGCATGACACCTTGGTATCCATGGTCACAACGATGCTGACTCTTAATCAGGAACTACAACCCCCCGGCTTGGACAGCAGCGAGCGGCGCAGCATCGAGCAAGACATCGCAGCCACCGACCGCGCCATTGACCGGCTGGTCTATCAGCTCTACGACCTGAGCGCCGATGAGATCAGTTTGCTGGAAGGCACGACTCCGAAAATTTAAGAGAAATCAGCCTGTAGCCCACGTGGAATAAGCGCATGCAGCTATGTAATTTATATCGTCTGACCATCCGTAGGTCGGGTTACTCCTGCGGCTAAACCGACCTACAAGGCTACTTTCTTTCAAAGGACTGTCATGAAAAATTTTTCTGGAATAGCGAGAGTGAGAACAACACCATGCTTTGGTATAAATCCTCCGAAAGTACGTACCTTTGAACTAACCAAAAAACTCAGCGATTACCGAATCACAACGACGGAATCACAAGGTTCATTGAACAAGCGTTGGCATACCGCCGTTCCAGCCGCCGAGGTTGAACAACAGCTTGAATTGCTTCGCTCTGCCATGGTGCCTGCCTACTCGGTCAGCGACCAAGTTTGCGATGGGGAATATGTTGAACTTTTGATTCGCGGCGAATGCGCTTCGTCCAATTTTGCGTGGTACACCGCAGTACCCCATGGCGCCGAGGCACTGGGGGCATTTGCCGACTGGCTGAGAAACCTGGGTTGGCCGCGATGACCACTCAAATCCCTGACCGCCTGCGCTTTAACCGGCGCGTTCACAACCTGTTCACCGAGCCGTTGGAAAGCTACTTTGGCGACCAGCACCCCAAGCCCAAGGCATTTGCTTGCAATTGCACAAGCTGCTGGCGAGGCTATGTGGCGGGTTGGTGCATCAAGCGTGGCAAGCTCTATCTGGAAAAGCTTGACCCATCTCCTTTCAACGTATCGTTGATTGACGAATTTGAATTCGCTCTCAACACAGCCACCGGGATCATCGAGCCCATCATCCCGCCCAAGCCAAACTACTTGGCTCAGGTATTCCCCGGCGCAGCAGCACCGGTCTTTGCCGACTGGTTCAGCGGTGAGCTGTGCTACCTGGCATTGAAGTTTTATTGGGGTAAAAGTGTTTGCGAATCCGAAGCGCTTGAAG
>JAVHQF010000203.1:0-10455 GCA_036170995.1 Sideroxydans sp.
CTAGTGATGGCATCTCGTTCACCCAACTGTCAGGGGATTCGAAAAGATTCGAGGGCAGTTGGCACATCGACCCACATCCCCAAGGCAGCATCCTTCGCTTTCGAGGTGTCTGGGAGCCAGACACGGTGATTCCTCTATTTGTTATCGACCACTTTGCAAAGAATGGTCTGATAAATCGGTTCGGAGCAATCGCCCTGCTGGCTGAAAGAAACAAAGCTGTGTTGTCGAAGAGTTGCGATAATTAATCTCATCATCCTGCAACACAAAAAATTCACAGTGCGTTCATTTATCAGTAACAACCGCCGGGCAGAATAGTTTGCGCCAAAAAGTTGGCGAGTGATGCATTTTGCAGTTACTAAAGTCGTATGACTATTTAGATGCACAGAAGGAAACATTGAAATGAATAAAGCTTATTCCAATCTCGCCTTAATCATTCGATGGTGTGTCAGTTGCGTCCTCGCCATCATCGTTGCCATCCCCATGTTCACTTCAGTGGCCTACAGTATTTTATAGGCGCTATCTCGCTTGAGATGGGTGCATCCCGTGACGCATATTCAAAACATACTAAGCAACACTCCTCTGTTGGAAGAGTTAAGTGCCAGCGAGATTGAAATCGTGCTGTCATTGTTGAGTAAACGCTATTTCTCTTGTGGAGATGCCATAACGAGCCCCAGAGATGAGAACGCCGACAACCTATTCATTTTGGTGCAGGGGCGTATCCAGGTGATTATCGAAAGTGAAGAGGGCATTAATTCTATTTTTGTGGTGAATCCTGGTGACTTGGCGGGCATCATTACATTTTCAGGTTGTTCGATCTCGCATATCAAAGTGACCTTGGTGGCGTTGGAGGCTACGCAAGTGCTAAGTTTAGACAGGGTCAAATTCGAGAGCCTGATCTACACCAACCCGAAGTTGATGTATCGCTTCTATCAAGGCATGGTGCGCCATACACACCGCATGATGCGGCACTTCAATTCTGTTGTGACGGACTTGAATGGGCAGATCAGCCCGGCGGCAGCATGCTGAATGAAAGAATTATTACAATTGTGAAATAAATGGCTAATGGATATGCTTCTGGCGGGGTGACTAGGGGGAGTAATATAAAGATATTCGCTATTCGCCACTTTGCAGGATAAATAATATTTGGAGGAAATAGTAATGCCGAAATTAAGCAACCCTACATATGCAGAAAAAGTAAAAAAACTGACCAAGATTGAAACTGAGCGGCTGCTATCAAGAATGTCGGGCAAGCTGCCGCGCCGCTTGGAAAAAGATAAATTAAGCAAAGAAGAAGCGCTGGCTTTGCAGATGGAGCTGGAAGACGAGCAACTGCAAGAGTGGCGTAAGATGATGGCCACTTTGAACAAGAAAAGTGAAAGTAAAGAAAAACAGAAAAACAAAGAGACTGAAGTGAAGCTGACTAAGAAGATCAAAGTTTCAAACAAAGATAAAGCGGAAGAAGAAAATCCGCAGACTGCCGAAGCTAAAAAGTCAGAAGAAAAATCAAAAAAAGAAAAAGCCAAATAAGCGTCAAGGTAGATTAGGGCAAAAGTTCATGCCCACCAAGGGGGAAGCCTTGTATGGGCGCAACTCCTTCCCTCTTTGAATGGCCTGTTTTTGGGGCAACCCAAAATTCACACATGTTTCATCTCGGCGTAACACGCTGGCGCTACTGTGCTTGCCCTAGCAAAGCACAAGGAGCGTCACATGTCCGCCACCATACTGCCTAACGAATACTACCGTTCGCCGATACTGCCGTCGGAATTCTTGCGAGCCGTGGCGCGCTCACCGCGAGCGGAGTTCATCTCGCAGCAGATTCAAGCTCACGCAATCGAACCTGCGATGACACCGCTACGGGATATTCTCCAGCAACGCAAACTCACCGCACTATTTCAGCCCATCCTTGATCTCAAGAGTGGGGAATTTCTTGGCTTTGAGGGGTTGATACGTGGGCCATCAGACAGCACACTGCATTCGCCTGTGAATCTGTTTGGTGCGGCGACTAGGGAGGGAGTGTTGCTCGAAGTTGAGATGTTGTCTCGGCAAACGGTGTTGGAAGCTTTCGCTGCGCAAAACCTACCTGGCGATCTGTTTCTCAATGTCAGCCCGCAAACCTTGACCGATCCGAGCTTTAAGAATGGGCAGACCTTGGCGTTCTTGCAGAACTTGGGCATTGATGCATCGCGCGTCGTCATCGAGATTACCGAGAATCAGCCCACTTATGATTTCGAAGCCATGCGAGGAGCATTGCTGCACTACCGAGCGATGGGTTTCAAGATTGCCATTGATGACCTGGGTGAAGGTTTTTCCAGCCTACGTCTGTGGTCAGAATTGCGTCCTGAGTTCGTGAAGATTGACATGCATTTCGTGCAGGGTGTCGATCATGATCCAATCAAACTGCAATTTCTGAAGTCGATACAGCACATCGCGGAAAGCTGTGGGACGCTTGTCATCGCGGAGGGTGTGGAGACAGAGGCAGAGTTGCGCGTGGTGAGAGACATCGGCATCGCATTGGGGCAAGGCTATTTCATCGCGCGCCCCAATCCTACGCCGCCGACTCTGCCTGCTTCCGATACGAGCTGCATTTTGAATTCTTCCAATATTGCTATCTTTCCCAAGAGTGAGTCAGCCTATCGTTCGCAGATCACCGCCTCCAATCTACTGACCTACATTGAGCCAGCGCATCCTGAGTCGCCAAACGATCATATCTTTGAGCGATTCTCATCTAATCCTGCGCTTCGCATTATCCCCGTCGTCAAAGGTGGCACGCCCGTAGGCATTATCAATCGCTATACCTTCATTGATCGTTTTGCCAAACCATTCCAGCGTGAGTTGCATGGAAAAAAACCATGCAGTGAGCTCGTGCAAGCTGATCCCTTACTGGTAGAGAAAGGCATGCCCATCGAAGAATTGAGCCACTTCCTTGCCGAGGCGGATAGCCGTCATTTTGCAGATGGATTCATCATTACAGAGAATGGACGCTATATTGGAATTGCCTCGGGGCAAGACTTGTTGCGTGAACTGACGCAGATGCAACTGGAAGCGGCAAGATATGCCAATCCATTGACTTTGTTACCAGGTAATGTGCCCATCAATCAGCATATTGAACGTCTGTTGTGTGCGAACACGCCATTCGTGGCGTGTTATTGCGATTTAGACAACTTCAAACCCTATAACGATACTTACAGCTATCGCAAAGGCGATGAGATGATCCAACTCACTGGACGCATCTTGAGTTGGGCATGCGATCCCAAGCTGGATTTCATCGGACACATCGGCGGTGATGATTTCATCTTGCTGATGCAAAGTAAGGATTGGAAGACTCGCTGCGAAAACGCACTGCGCTCTTTCGAGCAAGCAGCCTCACTCATGTTTGATTCGGCGCATCTCGCGGCGGGGGGCTACAGCAGCGAGGGTCGCGATGGTGTCGTCAGGTTGCATCCGCTGACTTGTCTGTCTATTGGTGCGATACAAGTCGCACCGAAACAATTCGTATCTCACCATGAAGTCTCATCGGCAATGACCGATGCCAAGAAGATGGCGAAGCGCATCTTGGGCAATAGCTTGTTTGTGGAGCAACGTGCCATGCCAAGCAAACAAGGAGCTTAATCATCATGAGTGCAATAGCTGACAAGCTGAACCATATCCCGCATATCCATACCTTGCTGTTCACCAAAGGCTTTGAGGCGACGATTAGTTTTTATTGCACACTGTTCATCTTTGCGGAGGATTGAGGGGTTGGTGTGATAACTTATTTGCGCAAAATTGTCGCGGTTTTTAGAGCCATCAGATTATCTATCCATCTGGGATACGGACTGATATTGGCGATTGCCTATCCTTGGTTCGGGCTAAATTTACGCCATCGTATTTTGCAAAATTGGTCTGCCAGTCTATTGGCCGTCATGAATATCCACGTAACATTCGCTGCCAAGAGCGAGATACAAAAAAGACATCTCGGACTTCTTGTCTCCAATCACATCTCATGGTTGGATGTGTTCGTGCTGAACTCAGTCATCCCGATGCATTTCGTCGCCAAGTCAGAGGTGCGTCGCTGGCCCGTCATCGGTTGGTTGTGCGCGCGTGCACAGACTTTATTCATCGAGCGCGGCAAGGTGCGTTCGGCAGCACGCATCAATATGAGCATGGCGGAACTGTTGCAGCAAGGTGAATCGTTGGCGGTGTTCCCTGAAGGCACCACAACCGATGGCGCGCAGGTCGCGCATTTCCACTCATCATTGTTGCAACCTGCTATCGATGCGGGTAAGCAGATTCATCCTATCGCCATTCGTTATCAGAATCGTCGTGGTGAGCGCAGTCACGATGCGACCTATATTGATGAGGTATCACTCGGTCAATCAATCTGGCGCATCCTGTGTTCGTCGCAACTTCAGGTGCGTCTGTTGTTGACGCCCGCGCTGGATGTGCGCGGTGTCGAACGGCGCGACCTGGCTGCCCAAGCACACAAACAAATTAGCACCGCATTGGAGGCGATGCAGCTATCGGCCACTTTGGCGGCGCGCGCATACACTCCTGTTCAAGCTTCCTCAGCAAGAGCAGGGGCAGCAGAGCATCACTTTCAATCCCTCTATTGCGTTCTGCTCTACACCACGCTGGCGTATGAGCGTGAAGCACGAGACATCAAGTAGCGTCACCAATCTTTCATATTCCTTTAACGCTCACGCAATATCGGAAACGTAATCTGCTCGTATCAACTCGATAGGAGCACGACCTTGTTAGACCTGATCAAACAGCAAGAACGCGAACCCCAAAGAAGGCTCATTCATAGTTTGGCCAGAACGCAGCACGAACTGGAAGCGGCGCAGCGCATTCGCTTCAAAGTGTTCGCGGAAGAGATGGGCGCGAAACTGCCCAGCGCGCATCTTGGGTTGGACATCGACCGTTTTGATAAGTACTGCGATCACTTGTTGGTGCGTGATCACAGCAATGAAAAAGTCGTCGGCACCTATCGCATCTTGCCGCCTGAGCAGGCCGTCAACGCAGGAGGCTATTATTCAGAGACTGAGTTCGACCTCTCACGTTTGGCGAACTTGCGAGATCGTATGGTCGAAGTCGGACGTTCCTGCGTGCATGAGGATTACCGCGATGGCGCCACTATTACTCAGTTGTGGAGTGGTCTAGCGGAGTACGTCACCAAGAACAATCACGAATACTTGATTGGTTGTGCCAGCATCAGCATGGGCGATGGCGGTCACTACGCCGCCAGCGTCTATAACAAGATACACAAGCTACATTCTGCGCCTGCCGAGTATCGCGTGTTTCCGCATTGCCGTTTGCCGCTGGAATCGCTCAATCAGAACCTTGATGTGATTATTCCGCCGCTCATCAAAGGCTACCTGCGATTGGGTGCTTACATCGCGGGTGAGCCAGCATGGGACGCTGATTTTAACTGCGCCGACGTGTTCATCTTGATGCCCGTCTCGCGCATGAATGCACGCTACGCAAAGCACTTCATGCGTCAAGCTGGCTAAAAAACAGCAACCGTCTCCTCCTTGCGCGCATCCCTCTGGTGCGCGCTTTTTTATTCGTCGTCTCTTGGAGTATCGCAATGGAAAGTCCATACAAAGGTAAAACTGGTCTGGCGCGTTTGATTAACGCATTCGGCTATTCGCTGGCAGGATTCCGTGCCGCCTACAAACATGAGGATGCGTTCCGGCAAGAGGTGTTGCTCGCCGCCATCCTCATTCCGCTCGCATTATGGCTGCCTGTTGCCTTGATCGGGAAAGCCCTGATGGTAGGCAGTGTGCTGCTCGTCATCATCGTGGAACTACTCAACTCCGCCATCGAGGCGACGGTAGATCGCATCTCATTAGAGAATCACGATCTCGCCAAGCGCGCCAAAGACATCGGTAGTTCTGCTGTGTTGGTGAGCCTCATCAATGTCATTGTGGTGTGGGTGATGGTGTTGTTGGCGTAACAAACTCTTCAAATAGAATCAATCAAATGTTCATGTGCGCGCGTCACGCTGTGATTGAGGTCGCACTAAACAAATCATCACAAGATTTGGTGGCTTGATTTGAGTTCTGAGTAGCGAATTCCATTCAGACAATTACCCCCTTTTAAGAGATTGCCATGAAAATCGTTTGGACCAATGATTTGAACACGGGAATTGATGTGATCGACAGTCAGCATATGAGAATTGTGGATTACATCAATCAATTAATGGACGCTATTCAACAGCCAAATCGCCAAGTAATTGGTAGAGTTCTAGATGAACTGGTCGACTACACCCTGTCACATTTTGCATTTGAAGAAAATTTGCAGGAATCCGCCGGGTACTTATATGCGAAACCGCATAAGGGTGTTCACAATATGTTTATCAAGCGGATCGAAAAATACCAACAACGTCACAACTCGGGCGAAAATATTGCCGAAGAGCTGCACTCAATGCTGGGCGTCTGGCTTATCCATCACATCAAGCGCGATGATATGGCTTATGTGTCAGAGGTAAAAGATAGTTTGTTGAAGGTGATCTCGGATAAGAAAAAAAATAATAGTGAGGGAAGCTGGATCAAAGCATTTTTTAAGTGAACTTGTGGGGATGCGGCCGAGTCCCGCATTGTTGGCGTAACAAACTCTTCAAGAAGATTTAATCAAAAGTTCATGTGCGCGCGTCACGATGCGTCGCATGAATATAGCCAACGAAAACTTCCAAACGTCAGCGCGACTCGACATCGCGCTGGTCACTGAAACCTATCTGCCCGAAGTGAATGGTGTTGCGGTCACCGTGGCGCGCATGGTCGAAGGCCTGCTCAAGCGCGGCAATCGCATCCACATGATCCGTCCACGCCAGAGTAAGAATGACGTGTGCAGTGAGCAGATCAACTACCGCGAGACCTTAGTGGCGGGGATGGCGATACCGGGGTATTCCGCACTGCGTATCGGCTTGCCTGCAAAAGGACTGCTGGTGAAGATGTGGTCCAAGCAACGCCCCGACATCGTGCATATCGCTACTGAAGGTCCGCTGGGATGGTCGGCATTGGCGGCTGCACGACAACTTGGTATTCCTGTGAGTACGGATTTCCATACCAATTTCCATTGCTATGCCAAGCACTACCGCATCGGGCTGTTCACACGACCTATGGCGGCTTATTTGAGAAGTTTTCATAACAAAGCGAGCTGCACCATCGTGCCTACCGATTCTTTGCAGCGCCAACTGGAGCGCGACGGTTATCAAAATGTGATCGTCGTTTCGCGTGGCGTGGATGGGGAGCTGTTCCACCCAGCCAAACGTTGCCAGCGCTTGCGCGATAGCTGGGGTGCGGATGAAGAGACGCCGGTCGTGATGTTGGTGAGCCGACTGGCACCCGAGAAAAATCTGAATGTCGTCATCCAAGCTTTCGAACAGATGAGCAAGGTTCATCCGCTCGCACGTTTGGTAATGGTGGGTGATGGCCCGGCACGTGCCGAACTGCAAGCACACAATCCGCACGTTATCTTCGCAGGTATGCAGACTGGCGAAGCGTTGGCGCAACACTATGCATCAGGCGACATCTTCCTCTACCCCAGCCTAACCGAGACCTATGGCAATGTCACGGTCGAGGCGATGGCGAGTGGGCTGGCGACGGTAGCATTCGATTATGCGGCCGCACGCCAACACATCCACCACGATCTGAACGGTCTGCTCGTGCCGTACGAGGATACCGAAGCATTCATCGCGCAATCTAAGGCAATCATCACTGACTTGGCGCGCGTGCAGCGTTTGCGCCATGCGGCACGGCACACCATGGAATCCCAAACGTGGGAGCACATCATGGGTGACTTGGAATCGGTGTTGAAAGACACGATAGTTGCACAAGGAGTGAAGCATGGCGAACCCGAACTCTCCGCTGCAACAGATTAACCGCTGGGATGTAGAACTTTGCCTGTTCTGCAATCGGCAGAGCCGCTTCCTGTCAGTGCGCAGTGTGTTCCGTTTGGCCAGTCGTTTGGGTGATGGCGTGTTCTGGTACACCTTGATGGTCGCGCTATTAATGAGCTATCAAATGGAAGCCGTACCCGCTGTGGTGCACATGCTAGCGGTTGGGCTACTCAGCAGCGTCATCTATAAACTCATCAAGGGGAAGACGTTGCGCCCGCGCCCTTACAGCGTCTATCCCGCCATTGTGTGCGTGGGCAAGGCGCTCGATCAGTTCAGCTTCCCCTCTGGGCATACCCTGCATGCGGTCTCGTTCAGCATCGTTGCGGTAGCATATTTCCCTGCGTTGTTCTGGCTGGTCGTACCGTTCGCTACGCTGGTCGCATTATCGCGCCCGATTCTCGGTTTGCATTATCCCAGCGATGTTATCGCGGGGGCGGCATTAGGTGCTGTGCTGGCGCTCGGCTCACTCGCGCTCTGATGTGCTTGTCATTGCCGTCCATCTATAAACTCAGAGCAGGCTGTCCTTCGGACAGGCGGGAATGACGGTGTGAAATCAAGGGACGCTGAACACATCCAGCGGTAAAGGGATGCGGTGACGCAGTTGTGAGGGCGTCATCAGTTCTATGCGCTGGCGCAACTCTGGGTCATCAGCCTGCGGATCAGGATTCCACAGCGGCAACTCACCTAACAAGATGCGGTCAATGTGGGCGAGGCGTAGCCCAGTCTCGCTCAAGTAGTAATTGAAGCGACGCTGCGTCCGTGTATCGAGGCGACTCGCTGCGTAATAACACAGCTGCGACAAACGACTGGTGCGCAACAGCCTCTCAGCCCCAGCGAGAACATCAATGCCGCGTAGTGCCAAGTTGTGCGGGCAATCGAAATGGGCGGCCACATAGTCAGCCAATCTTGCGCGATGTATGCGCATCAACTCAGCCGGCTGTGCAAAGAGCTGTGGCCGGATGTGCATATCCATCGCCCATTCGCAGGCGGCGTGCGTTAGCAGTGGGACATTACCCCACATCTTTTCGTGTGCAGGCACGAAGTGGTTGTGTGCAATGACATCCACCAGCAAATGGCTGGCGAAGCCTAAAGACAGCGCGTATTCCTCATCGCTCTTGGCATCGTCCAATAACTTACGCGCACGTTGCCATTGATGGGTGGTGGAGAACGGTTCGCCCCAAGGGCGTTGGCTCAGTACCGCCAGATCAGGTAGGCAAGCACCTGCCAACACCAGTTGCGGGAAATTCTTGATGGCGCGGCGATAGCGTGGATCAGTGAGCGGTACGGCCCATAGCACCATCTGCGCAAAATACACATGGGTGTATAGCCCCCAAGCATTCGCATCCGCGCTCCACAGAACGAGTGGTATGAGCCAGCGCCATTGAGATATGAGCATTCGCATGGCGCGCAGTGTCACGATGCTGTGCGAAACATTGATGACACTTTGATGATTTGTTGATGACAACAGAGCTAGGCAATGCGATAGCAGATTTCTTTTGGCCGTCATCAAGCTGTAACAATTCTCCCCTACAGTGCCGTCCACTGGCCGAGTGCTAGTAACAACGCACCCTAATCAAATTGGAGAATCATATGAAAAAAGTTGCACGTATCCTTGGCGGCCTCGGCATCACCGCGATGTTGCTTTCTGCTGGACCTGCTGCTGCAGCGAATATCACAGGCGCTGGCGCTTCATTCCCTTACCCTGTTTACACAAAGTGGGCTGATGCCTATAAGACACAAACCGGCGTTGGCATGAATTATCAATCCATCGGTTCTGGTGGCGGTATCAAGCAGATCAAAGCAAAGACCGTCGATTTCGGTGCATCCGATGCACCTTTGAAAATCGAAGATCTTGATTTCAACGGCCTGACTCAATTCCCAACCGTGATCGGTGGTGTCGTGCCAGTCGTCAACGTCGAAGGTGTGGCTGCTGGCCAGTTGAAGCTGACTGCTGAGACCTTGACCGCAATCTTCATGGGCGAGATCAAGAAATGGAACGACCCTAAATTGGCTGCTGACAATCAAGGCGTTGCACTGCCAGATTCAGACATCACTGTCGTTCACCGTTCAGATGGTTCTGGTACTAGCGCAATTTTCACAACTTACTTGTCAGATGTCAGCATTGGCTGGAAACGCAATGTGGGTAGTGGCTCTTCAGTTGCTTGGCCTGTAGGTACGGGTGGTAAGGGTAACGAAGGTGTTGCTTCTTATGTTCAGCGCATCAAGAACTCCATCGGTTATGTGGAATACGCGTATGCACTGCAAAACAAGATGGCTTATGTGCAATTGAAGAACCGTGAGGGTCAATTCGTTAAGCCAGAAGCAGAAAACTTCAAAGCCGCAGCGGCCAATGCAAAATGGGATGCCGACAAGGGTTTCTACATGATGCTGACAAACCAACCGGGCAAAGAAAGCTGGCCTATCACTGGTGCGACTTTCATCTTGATGCATAAGAGCCAAGAAAAAGCCGAGACTGCAGTTGAAGTGTTGAAGTTCTTTGACTTCGCCTACTCACCAGCAGCTGACAAGATGGCCAGTGATTTGGACTACGTGCCCTTGCCTGAAAACGTCACCAA
>JAVHQF010000204.1:0-2158 GCA_036170995.1 Sideroxydans sp.
GTAAGCACAAGTTTCAAAAGGCCTCTCAGCAATAACAGCGAATGCTTATTTGCATTAAGGGATGAGCTGTCCTAGAGTCCGCCTCGGTTTTTCGATAATTCAAAATCAGGGAGAACAACAATGCATCAATACAAATATATTTCAGCCTTGCTGGCGGCTTTGCTTTTGGTGGGATGCGGTGGTGGCGGTGCAGGTGACCAAACCTCCAAGGTTAAATTTACTTCGCAGGTTTCCTTTGGCGATAGCTTGAGTGACGTGGGTTCGTACAAAGTGGGTACAGTGCTTGCGATGGGTGGGGGGCAATTTACGATTAACGGCGCAGGTAAAAATTGGACTGAATTGATGGCGACGCAACTAGGCCTAGCTGCACCGTGTGCCGCACAAACTGGTTTGGTAACCGTCCCCGGAATTACAGGTGAAGCAACCACCACTAAACCGAATTGCACAGGTTATGCCCAAGGCGGCGCGTTGGTTACCGGCTCGGCGGGGATAGGCAATCCTGCCAGCCTAGTTCAGCCCGGCATCTTTCTTACTGTGCCTGTTCAACAGCAAATCACGAATCACCTTGCAACCCTTCCGAGCGGTAAGTTCTCGGGTGGTGAAATGGTGCTTGTGTTGGCCGGGGCGAATGATGTTTTCACACAATTTGGTTTGTTGACGGGGGGGGCTACGCAGGCGGCTACGGCTGCAGTGACCGCCGCCGCAACGGCAGGCACGTGTGCACCAACCGATGCGGTATGTACAGGAATAGGTGAAACAGCGGCTAATACTTACATTCAAGCAAACGCTACCGCTTCTGTGACAGCAGTGGGTACAGCGGCGGCCGAATTGAGCGCTTACGTGAAAACGATGATTGTGGGAAATGGTGCTAAATATGTGACGGTATTAAATGTTCCAGACATTAATAGCACCCCCTTTGCGGCCACATTGCCTGCTTCGGTAAGACCCCTGCTGACAACCATGCTGACGACTTTTAACAGTCAACTAAGTACGGCTTTAGCCGGCAATGCAAATGTTTTGTTGGTTGATGTCTATACAGCTAACAAGGATCAAATTGCCAACCCTGCGATATATGGATTGACCAATGTGACGAACACCGCGTGTGATTTGACTAATGCAACTAATCCAGCGGTGGCAGGATTTAATCCGCTGAAATCTTCTTTGGTATGTAGTGCAAGCGCAAACAATCTAATTGCTGGCGATACCAGTCATTATTTGTTTGCAGACAACGTGCATCCCACACCTTATGGCTATTTGTTAATGACGCGATTGGTTGCCAAAGAGATGGCTGTTAAAGGCTGGATATAAGCGATAAGACATCGCCTATCTCGTTCGAAATCAACACACAGAATTTAAGGAGACACCATGAAAAGCATTTTGAAAATAGTTGCCGTCATCGCTTTTGCATTCACTGCAAGTGCGGCTATTGCGCAGGGCTGGTCGGTCAAAGTGGGCGTGAACAAACTCACCCCCAAAGTCACCAGTGGTGACATGACTGCGCCTAGCTTGCCAAGTACTAAATCGGATGTTGGGTCAAATACTCAACCCCTCTTTGCACTGGGTTATCAGTACAACGACAACATCGCTGTCGAGTTGGATTTGGGCCTGCCCTACAAGCACAATCTATATGGTGCAGGCGCAATTGCGGGCGTAGGCAAGATTGGTACAGTTGAAGCATTGCCGCCCACTATTTTTGGGAAGTATTTATTTCTCGACGCGCAATCTCCCGTGCGTCCGTTTGCGGGATTGGGTTTGACCTACGCCGCCTTCCAAAAAGAAACAGGTTCGGGCACATTGACAGCCTTAACTAACCCTGGCGGTCCAGGCACCACCTTCAAAGTTGATCCGGCTTTCGGCGTCGCGTTGCAAGTGGGCGGTATCTACAACATCAACGAGACATGGTTCGCAGATGTTTCGGTGACAAAAAGTTACCTAAAAACCACCACCAAATTTTCAACAGGACAGACCATTGATATGAAGCTCGATCCAGTTGCGGTTGCAGTCGCAGTCGGATACAAGTTCTAATTTATTCGTTGCTCAAAAGGAAAAGGGGCTAGGTAATTCCAGCCCCTTTTCATTGAGATGCGATTTACTTCTTCCCGCCCTGTCCCAGCTTGCGCCAAGTCTCCAGCAAGGTATCCGGGTTGAGCGACATGGT
>JAVHQF010000205.1:0-6951 GCA_036170995.1 Sideroxydans sp.
TTAGTCCCTCTCCCACTGGGGGAGGGATTAGGGTGGGGGAACACTCTCTATTCTCTAGCGCGCAAGCAGGTAAGTAGCAAGTTCTGCTTGTAAAGACACAATCCCCTATCTCGCTTCAGTCTCCCACGCAAAACCAGGATGAACCAATTTTACTTACCACTATTTTTTTGTTGCATTCGTGGGCAGGAGAAGTAGTCGGCTTAGGGAATCTATCTAAAAACGAGACAACTTGTCAGTTGGCTAAATTTTTACGTTGAGCCCACCTCAATCCAACCCCATTCTTCGATAAACCTTGCAACACAATGCTCTCAGGACGAACGGTCTGCATAGTACCTCCCTTTTCCATCAGAGTTAGCGCACGGCGTAGCGTCGCATAGATTTATCCCCCCTTTTCGACTATCATGCCGCCCTGCTTGTGTAGTACAGAATTTACGAATTGGCGGGTCTCCCCGCATTGCACTTTGGTGAACCTGGTCAGGTCCGGAAGGAAGCAGCCACAGCCAAGCGGTGCAAGTGCCGGGGGTAAGGCTCGCCTCCTTATATTCGAGGGGGTTGCACTCGATGAGTTAAATAGTTGGGCGAGGGGTGATATGTCAGCGACTTCAGTGTTAGCACGCAAATGGCGTCCCAAGAACTTCGCTCAACTGGCGGGGCAGGAGCACGTCGTTCAGGCCTTGACCAATGCACTCTCTCAGAACCGTTTGCACCATGCTTATCTCTTCACCGGTACGCGCGGCGTGGGCAAAACCACCATCGCACGCATCTTCGCTAAATCCTTGAATTGTGAGTCTGGCATCACTGCTACGCCGTGCGGTGTGTGTAGTGCTTGTACCGAGATTGACAGCGGCCGCTTCGTCGATCTGATCGAACTGGATGCCGCATCAAATACGCAGGTGGATAACATGCGCGAGTTGTTGGAGAGTGCGCTGTATGCGCCCTCCAGCGGACGTTTCAAGGTGTATATCATCGACGAAGTGCACATGCTTTCGAAGTCGGCCTTCAACGCGATGTTGAAGACTCTGGAAGAGCCGCCCGCACATGTAAAGTTCATCCTCGCCACCACCGATCCGCAAAAGATTCCCGTCACGGTATTGTCACGTTGCTTACAGTTCAATCTGAAGCAGATGCCGCCCGCGTTGATCTTGTCACACCTGCAATATGTGTTGGGGCAGGAGGGCATCCCGTATGAGAATGGTGCGCTGAATCTAGTGGCGCGTGCGGCGCAGGGCAGTATGCGAGACGCGCTGAGTCTGATGGATCAGGCTATCGCGTATTCGTCTGGCAAGGTGGACGAATCCTTGGTGCGCACCATGTTGGGTGCCATCGACCAAGGTTATCTGTTTGATCTGTTGCAGACGCTGCGTGCTGGAGATGGCGCTGGCCTGTTGCGCATCGCTGACGATATGGCGATCCGCAGCATCGCCTTCGAGGCGGCGTTGCAGGATTTGGCGACGCTGCTACATCGCATCGCGCTGGCACAGACCATTCCGCAAGCGATCGCAGACGATGAGCCTGAGCGCGCACGTCTGATGGAATTGGCACAGCAGTTCTCGCCTGAAGAGATACAACTTAACTATCAGATAGTTATCCACGGGCGTAACGAGATCGACTTGGCGCCCGATGAGTATGCGGGGTTCACCATGACGTTGTTGCGTATGCTCGCTTTTTCGACGCAGGCTTCGAGTGCGAATGTAGGGCAAGCTACACCACGCAATGTGCCCCTCAAACCGAGTGCGCCAGCGGTAGCGCCCATCGCGCCAAAGCAAGTGGTAGCAGCACCGCCTGCGAAATTAGATGCTCCAACACGGAAGATGACGCTGGGTTTTGATTTGGATTGGAACACCTTGTTGACGCAACTCAACTTGCAAGGGATGGCTAAAGAATTGGCGAAGAATTGTATGCTCGCCAGTTATGCGGACGGACGCATGGTGCTCAACCTAGCACCACAGTTCAAACACATGCAAAGTATGGGGCATGAAAAATTGCAAACAGCCTTGAGTGATTACTTCGTCAAGCCTATTAAATTGGTGGTTGAGTTGGGGGCGACGAAGGATGCCGCTACACCTGCGGCAATCGAACAGAAGGTCAAGCAGACGCGCCAACAGCAGGCGGAAGAGGCTATTAAGCAAGATATTTTTGTAAGGGAGGCTCAGGCAAAACTGGGCGCTCAATTGATTGAAGGGTCCATACGACCCGTGTAACGATGAGGGTGCATAACCCTCCCATCATCGTTTCCCTCACCTCCGTTACCCATCTCCCTGCGGGCGAGGGGTGCAGTAAGTCGCGATGCTGGATATTTAATTTTTGTGGAGGAAGTGGAAATGATGAAGGGCGGATTGGGCGGCTTGATGAAGCAAGCGCAACAGATGCAGGCCAATATGAAGAAGGCGCAAGACGAACTAGCCACCATCGAGGTGGAAGGGCAGTCAGGTTCAGGTATGGTTAAAGTGGTGATGACGTGCGCGCACGAGGTACGCCGTGTGAGCATAGATCAGAGCTTGATGGACGACAAAGAGATGTTGGAAGACTTGATCGTCGCTGCATTCAGCGATGCCAATAAAAAAGCTGCGGATACGACTCAAAAACGCATGAGTGGTTTTACCGCTCAATTGCCGCCAGGAATGAGCTTGCCATTTTGATCAAATCCCCTTCCAGTCTGGAAGAGCTCATCAGCGCATTGCGCTGTCTGCCGGGGGTCGGCCCTAAGTCGGCACAGCGTATGGCGTATCACCTGTTGCAACGAGATAGGCAGGGAGCGTTACATCTCTCTCATTCACTTAAACATGCGGTAGAGAGCGTCAAGCATTGCGCCAAATGCAACAACTTCTCCGAAGAAGAGGTTTGCTCGTTGTGCAGCTCGGGGCGGCGCGAAAACGATTTACTTTGTGTGGTGGAGATGCCGGCCGACTTGCTCATGATGGAGCAGGCGCAGTGCTATCGCGGTATGTATTTCGTATTGATGGGGCGTCTTTCACCGTTGGATGGTGTGGGCGCTCGCGAATTACCACTGGAGCGTTTGCTGAAGCGTGCGCAGGAGCTGTCGTGCGAAGTCATCTTGGCGACCAACTTCACCGTCGAGGGGGAAGCGACGTCGCATTACATCGCGACGATGTTGCGCGCGAATGGCATCACGGTGTCTCGTATCGCGAGAGGATTGCCGGTTGGTGGTGAGTTGGAACATGTGGATAGCGGGACATTGGCACAGGCAGTGCTGGAAAGAAGAGCAGTCACAGAATGACCGAACAAATCGGAAATAATATTCCGGGTGAACGCCTGCAAAAAGTGCTGGCGCAAGCGGGTGTCGGTTCGCGTCGAGAGATGGAGGAGTGGATCAGTGCTGGGCGCGTGACGGTGAATGGTGCGGTGGCGACACTCGGCGTTCGAGTGGTCGATGGCGATAAGGTCATGGTCGATGGTCGCATCATCAAGCTCAACTTGGAAGAAGAGCAAGCTTTGCCGCGTGTTTTGATCTATCACAAGCAGGAAGGCGAGATCGTCAGTCGCGATGATCCCAAAGGACGTGCGAACGTGTTCGACAGTCTGCCTAAGTTACGTGGACAGAAGTGGATCGCCATTGGACGTTTGGATTTCAATACCAGTGGCCTGTTGATTTTTACTACTTCGGGTGAGCTGGCAAATCGCTTGATGCATCCGCGTTTTGAGGTGGAGCGTGAGTATGCGGTGCGTGTGCAAGGGGAAATGACGGCGGAGCAAATGAAGCAGATGACTCGTCAGGGTGTGGAGTTGGAGGACGGCGTAGTCAAGTTTGATAGCCTGATGGACGAAGGCGGTGAGGGCTTCAATCACTGGTATCGGATCGTCATCAAGGAAGGGCGCAATCGCGAAGTGCGCCGTACCTTTGAGGCGTTGAAGCTACCTGTGAGTCGTTTGATGCGCATCCGCTTCGGTATCGTCAACTTACCTTCTCGCATCAAACGCGGCATGATGGACGAGTTGGGTGACACTCAAGTAAGAGCTATTCTTGAATGGGTCGGTCTGCCTGCAGGATATACCCGTCAATTGTCCGAAGAGGAGCGCGCAAAGAAGCTCACGCGCGTACGTCCACGCAAAAATGAACTGGCTAGAAAGGCAGACAATCGTTAGAATTCGCGGGGTTAAAAAGGATTCTTATGTGGTTTATCCACTCTAGTTGGATGCGCCGGACAGGGTAAATGGAACAACGTAACAACAAGACCATCATTTGTAGCGTTTTTTTCTTGGATATTGTCGAATATTCCAAGAAGTCTGTCGCTGGTCAGATTTCCCTGAAGGAGCGATTTAACGCCTTCCTTTCTATCGCTATTCGCGACGTTCCTGTGAACGATCGCATCATCTTGGATACGGGCGATGGTGCGGCAATCAGTTTTCTAGGGGATATCGAAGACGCGCTACAAGCAGCGTTGAGTATGCGCAGTAGTCTGTTGGGCGAAGGCGTGCGCATGGAGCCAACATTGTTGGTGCGAATGGGTGTCAATCTAGGTCCTGTGCGTTTGGTCAAAGATATCAATGGGCAACCTAACATCGTTGGCGACGGTATCAATGTGGCACAACGCGTGATGGGGTTTGCCGATCCAGGTCAGATTCTTGTCTCTCGCTCTTACTATGATGCTGTGTCGCGGTTATCTCAAGAATATGCAGGTATGTTCCATTACCAAGGTTCTCGCACTGACAAGCATGTGCGTGAGCATGAGGTCTATGCCATCGGATATCCGGGCGATTTTACTTCCACGCAACGCAGTATTGCATTGAAGGCAGAGGTGGAGCATACGACTGGATGGCACAAGATTCTAGCAACGGTAAAGGTGTACTGGGAAGCGTTAATCTATAACGCTGCGGTATGGGAGAGACGTGGAATTGACTCTTTTAGAGCCGCCTCTGCCATCCAAAAAGCAATCGTAGTGAGTATCTCTGTCGTGATGATATTCACGATGGTATTGGGAATCTACAAGCTAGCACAGAGACCTGTAACTCCAGTTGTAAAGCAGGCTGTTATGACTCAACCAATCATTGTGACACCTGCCTCTTCGGTGGTTACGCCGCCCCCTGTGGTTGTTCCTGAGGTGGAGAAGAAAGTCCAAGGAGTGAAGCAAAGTTCGCGGGTTCGCACTTTGGCTGAAACCACGGGTGGCCCCGCTGTCGTTGGATTGGCTGTTCTGCCTTGGGGGGAGGTCTATCTTGATGGGAAGTTACAGGGAATAAGTCCACCGTTGCTTGAATTGCAGGTGGTGGCGGGTAAACATAAGTTGGAAATCAGAAATGCTGGCTTTCCAGTGTATAAAGAAGTCATCAAGGCTAGACCTGGTGAAAAGATAAAAATAAAGCATATCTTCAAATAAGTTTCCAATAGGAGAGAGTGATGTCGCGTTGGTTGCTAGTGGGCTTGAGCACACTACTATTTACTGGCTGTAATGTTGTTAGTACCTGCGATGATGGTGGCGGTGGGATACGTCTGTTCGGCAAGGACCAAATCGAACAAAAGCTTGAGATTGGAGTCAAAGAATACGAGGAGGGAAACTACGTGACTTCGACGAACGCGCTGGAATCTGTACTGGCTTCCGAAGCGGCTAGCAGTAATCAGAAAATACGCGCGAACAAATATATGGCTTTTATTAGCTGCATCTCATCCCATGAAAGGAGTTGCAGCGATTATTTTAAGAATATATTGGTGATCAATCCTGATTTCAATCTATCCGTTGCTGAAGCAGGGCATCCGATTTGGGGGCCAGTATTCAAAAACGTAAAAAGTAAGTTTAGTAAGTAGTTAGAGCGGAAAGTGGGGATATGATTAAAGCGCTTGGACGTTATCAAATCATTAGCGAGCTTGGACAAGGCGCGATGGGTGTCGTCTATAAAGCTAAGGATCCCCTTATTGATCGTGAGGTGGCAATCAAGACGATCAATCTGAGTTTGGCGCTAGAAGAACGGGAAGAATACGAGGCTCGTTTCTATCAAGAAGCCAAAGCAGCAGGCCGACTCAGTCATCCTAATATCGTCACTATCTACGATGTTGGTCGCACAGAAGACATCGCCTACATCGCGATGGAATATCTACAGGGGCGTGAGTTGCGCGACATCCTGAACGACAATCGAATCCTCCCTATTGTTCAGGTGATAGATATTATCTCTCAGGTCGCCCTTGGGTTGTCGTACGCGCATGAGCACGACGTTATCCACCGTGACATCAAACCTTCCAATGTGATGGTCATTCGAGACGGACATGTAAAGATTACCGATTTTGGTATTGCACGCATGGCTTCTGCGGCAGTACGTACGCAGACTGGGATGGTGTTGGGGTCGCCCAAATACATGTCGCCAGAGCAGGTGATGGGTAAATTAACCGATCAGCGATCCGATATTTTTTCATTGGGTGTGATGCTGTATGAAATGCTGACTGGGCAGGCGCCTTTCATGGGTGAGAACGTCAATGCAATTATGTATCAAACGCTAAATTCAGTTCCTGCGGCACCTAGCATCTTGAATGTTGATGTTCCTGAAATGCTAAATTTTATCGTTGCCAAAGCGTTGTCCAAAAACTTGGATTCTCGTTATCAGAATGCACGCGAACTTGCAAATGATCTGAGGAATTGCCGTGATGCCTTGCCTCGTTCCTCCGTAAATTCAGCCATCGATCCATCTCCCAGAATGATTCAAGCGAATATAGAGGTTCCAGGAGATTTGTTGAGTGATGCAGGAGAGCAATCCCATCAAGTGCCAGCCTTGGGGCTGTCCACCTCGTTCGATTCCATGGAGGCAACTATGCGTTTAGCTTCGTTGACTGCAAGTGATGAAGATGTTGAAGAATTGTCTAAGACTTTTCGTATGGCGCGTCCAAGTATGGATGACATTAATCAAGCCGCATCCGTTTCGAAAACGGATATTGGTTCTGCAGGTGTCTCTGCTTCGCAATCCTATAGTCAGCCTCCTTCTCCTTCTCCTTCTCCTTCTCCTTCT
>JAVHQF010000205.1:7051-26591 GCA_036170995.1 Sideroxydans sp.
CTCCTTCTCCTTCTCCTTCTCCTTCTCCTTCTAATGGAGGGGGCTATTTGTTATTGCTAATCATCGCGATGGTTGTAATTGGTTTGATTGCTAGCATTCTGTTCTAATTGGCCTTGCACATATGGGCGCTAGCTTGCAGAAATATTACGCACTGCGCTCTTCCTTGTGCCTTGCTATTTTCCTGTTTAGTATTTCCCTGTGGTCACTTTGGGTGTCGTACTTCTTGCCCTTGGATTTGAGCGTTTATTTGGTACTTGGCCTGATTATATTGGCACTATGTGCATATCTTTTCTTCAGAGATGCCAGATTGATGTTAGCGAATTCTTGTGTCGCATTCTGTCTTGATGTAGGAGACAGTATATCGTTGATGTTGCGTGATGGACGTCGTCAGGAAGGGAAGTTGATGGTAGGGGGAATCATCTTACCGTTTGTTGTGTTGATCAATATTCGATTAGAGCAGGGTGGGCATCGAAGCCTGGTATTGCTTACTGATAGTATGGATGCCGATAGTTTTCGACACTTGAGAGTCTTATTGAGGTGGAGAGTTAAGCGGCAGGATTCAGTATCGTCGGTCTAGCCTCGTTCAGCGTCAATGGATAATCCTTACTGAAATGCAATCCCCGACTTTCGTGTCTGGCGAGTGCGCTTTGTACGACTAAATCTGCTGTTTGAACCAAATTGCGCAGTTCGAGCAAATCCGAAGTTACGTGAAAGTTGCGGTAGTACTCTTTGATTTCCTCATGAAGCAGACTGATGCGATGTTGGGCGCGTTGCAGGCGCTTCGTGGTGCGCACAATCCCCACGTAGTCCCACATGAATCGACGCAACTCATCCCAGTTATGCGAAATCACAACCAATTCATCCGCGTCTGTAACGCGACTATCATCCCAAGCAGGAAGCACACAAGCCGATACAGGTTGCGCACTTAAAATACTTTGCGCTGCCGCTTCCGCGAATACCAAGCATTCGAGCAAAGAGTTGCTCGCCAACCGATTCGCACCATGCAATCCAGTGCACGCCGTTTCACCGATAGCGTAAAGGTTGGGAATATCTGTGTGAGCTGCGAGATCTGTCATCAGCCCGCCGCAAGTAAAATGCATGGCGGGTACGACTGGAATGGGTTGTTTTGCTATATCTATGCCAAGGTCTAAGCAACGAGTGTAGATAGTAGGGAAGTGTTCACGCAAAAATGATTTAGGTTGGTGCGAGATGTCCAAGTACACGCAATCAAGTCCGTGTTTTTTCATTTCATAGTCGATGGCACGCGCCACGATGTCTCGCGGGGCGAGCTCTGCGCGTTCGTCGTGCCAAGGCATGAAGCGTGTTCCGTCTGGTAGTTTTAATAACCCGCCTTCTCCTCTGACTGCTTCGCTAATCAAGAAAGATTTCGCATGAGGGTGATAGAGGCAGGTTGGATGGAACTGCATAAATTCCATATTGGACACTCTACAACCCGCACGCCATCCCATGGCGATCCCGTCGCCCGTGGCGGTATCGGGATTGGTGGTGTACAGATAGACTTTACCCGCCCCACCAGTTGCTAACACTGTGTTGTCTGCGGCGATAGTCTGCACATTCCCCGAAACGGAGTCGAGAACATAAGCACCTAGACAGCTTTGCTCAGCTAGTCCAATTTTCTTTCTGGTGATAAGGTCGACGGCGATGTGGTGTTCCAGCAAAGTGACATTTGGGTGAGCGAGTATTCTTTCAGAGAGAGTCTGTTGCACGGCCTTCCCAGTCGCATCGGCCGCATGGATGATGCGGCGGTGGCTGTGTCCGCCTTCTCGGGTCAGATGGAAATCACTGCCACCGATGTCGTCCTTTGAAAACGCGACTCCTTGTTTTATCAACCAGCTCACAGCGGCGGCGCCGCGCTCAACCACAAATCGAGTGGTTACAGAATCGCATAATCCTCCGCCTGCTATTTGGGTGTCCTTGATGTGCTCTTCGATACTGTCTTCAGGGGTTAGCACGGCAGCGATGCCTCCTTGCGCCCAAGAACTAGCACCATCCAGAAGATTTTTCTTGGTGACGATGCCGACTTTCTGATGGTCAGCCAGCTTGAGTGCCAGCGAAAGTCCGGCAAGTCCGCTACCGATGATAAGGGTATCAAAGCGCAACACGATGCTAATGAAGGGTGACTGAAATTGGTGTGACTATAGCAAATCTAAGCTTTCTGAACGGAAAAATGAACTAAATTTTTGCGTTGTTGTCCATCGGTGCGTTACAGGTAAGGCTGACGATATGCACTCGTCCAGTTATACTGGGAGGCCATGAAAGTGGCTCAATATTCATAAGACCAGGAAACGGAATGGGTGACAGGGAGGTCGATCAACAGTTAGTAGAGCGCGCGCAACGAGGGGATAAGCGCGCTTTCGAGTTGCTTGTGGTCAAGTATCAGCGCCGTTTGGGACGGCTGATTTCGCGTTTCGTACGAAACGCTGCCGAGGCAGAGGATCTTACGCAAGAGGCGTTCATTAAGGCTTACCGGGCATTGCCAGCCTTTCGCGGGGATAGTGCCTTCTATACTTGGCTGTATCGTATCGGCATTAATACGGCGAAGAATCATTTGTTGGCGCAAGGAAGGAAGGCGCCCACCAGCACCGCTTTTGATACGGAAGAAGCAGAAGAGTTTGAAGATGCGTCATTGTTGCATGAGGTAGCTACACCTGAGAACGAGATGATGAGCAAGCAGGTGGTGGATGTCGTGAACGCTTCCTTGCAGCAGTTGCCAGAGGATTTGCGTACCGCGTTGACGTTGCGCGAAATTGAAGGTTTGAGTTATGAAGAAATAGCGGCGGTGATGAATTGCCCGATCGGTACAGTCAGGTCGCGTATATTCAGGGCGCGCGAAGTGGTTGCCACGAATCTGCGGCCACTGTTGGGAACAAGCGAAGATAAGAGGTGGTAAGAATGAAACGAGAGATATCGGTATTGATGGACGGCGAGATGTTCGAGGATGAAGCGGATGCGTTTTTCGCTAAACTCAAGAAGCACCCTGAGATGAGCCAAGATTGGGCGACCTATCATTTAATTGGAGATGCTTTACGCCAACCCAACCATATCCATCGTGACCTAAGCGCATCCTTCAGAGAACGATTACAAGCTGAGCCGACTATCTTGACACCACAGGCTCGTAGCCCACAAAAGATTAAGCATTACGCACTTTCAATAGCAGCTTCTGTAATGGCGTTGGCCATTGTGGCGTGGATGTCGATGCAAATTGGTAACGAAGCTGCGCCTCAAGTGGCATCAATTCAACAAAGCAGTGCAGTCCGCCCCGCCTCATTCCAAGCCAATGATTATCTGATGGCGCATCAGGAAGTATCCCCTAGTGCCGATGTACAAGGTGCGGCAGCTTATATTCACACAGTCGCTGCAAAATAGTGAGAATCAAAACGCTACAACTTGGTGCGACATTCCTGCTGTTTCTGTTGCTAGCAGGTTTAGTTAAAGCAGATCCTTTACGTGAGGATTTGGATTGGTTGAAAACCATGGCATTCGCCACGCATCAAACCAACTACGCGGGGGTCTTCGTCTACCAGTCCGGTGGACGCATCGAAATGTCGCGCATCACACATATTGTTGATCAATCGGGTGAGCATGAGCGGTTGGAAGGGCTGGATGGTCTCAAACGCGAGCTCATTCGTAATAATGACAGGGTATGGCTCTACCTAGGGGATAAAAAGGTCAGGATCGAGAAACGTCGTACTCACAGGGCTTTCCCTGCATTACTGCCTGAGCAGATACAGACTCTAAAGGAGAATTATCAAATCAGTCAGGGTGAAGAGGATAGGGTGGCTGACTATCACGCCCATACTGTAATTTTCAAACCGAAAGATGGGCTACGTTATACGCGCAAGATGTGGGCGCACAGCGGGTCAGGATTGTTGCTGAAGGAAGTAGTTCTGGATGAGCAGAATCGGGTGATCGAGGAGTATGCTTTTTCACAGATTGAAATTGGCGGGAAAAATTTAGACCGCAAATGGATTGTTCCCAATGAGAAGGAGGCCTTACGTCTTGGCGAGCAGAAAAATCTATCCCCGCTCCCAGCTGTCAGCCAAGAAAAGGCTGATACTGGTTGGCAGATTGATTCGGTTCCCACTGGATTCAAGAAGATACTTGAGATGCGCCGCATCATAGGAGATAAGAAATTGCCTGTAGAGCACATTGTTTATTCGGACGGACTATCAGCCATTTCAGTATTTATCGAAAAAGTAAGTGATGTCACCGATGTGCCTGGATTGTCAGGTCGAGGGGCGGTGCACATATACAATCGCTTAGTGGGTGATAATTTAGTCACCGTAGTGGGGGAAGTCCCTCCCCGAGTAATCATTCAAGTAGCGGACTCTGTTCGTTACGCAGGAGAGTGAAATGTTGGAGATGCGCGCCATCGTTTTGAATATCAAAGGGCGAGAGGCTGAGATTAGCCCGCTTGGCGGGGGCGGGTGTGGTCATTGCAACAGCGAAGGAGGATGTGGCAGTGGTAATCTGACTAAGTTGTTTTGCAGTAGCCAGCCTCGGAGTTTCATCGTACTCAACGAAGCCAACGCCAAAGTTGGCGATGAAGTCAATATCGCTTTACCAGATGGGAGTCTGTTGCATAGTTCGTGGCGTATGTACTTGCTGCCATTGTTGTTGATGCTTGCGGGTGGGTTCATCGCAACCTTATTTGCCACAGATGCTGCTACTCGAGATGGTTATGCATTGGTGGGTTCTGTGATAGGGCTGATACTGGGTTTCGTCTTAGGGAAATTCTGGCCGTCTTTTAATACTTCAAGAGCTATCGTTCAGTCTGTCGTTGAATCTCGTTCGTAACCCAAAATCATCTAATGAGGAAAAGTATGATTAAGCGTCTTATGGTTCTGACTTTGGGCATGGTAGTTACACATGCCGTGTTGGCTAAGGATTTACCTGACTTCACTGATCTGGTGGATAAGCAAGGCTCCGCCGTCGTCAATGTCAGTACGACTCAGGTGGTTCGTACACCGCAAGGATTGCAAGGTATGCCCAACCTACCCGAGAGCGACCCCTTCTACGAGTTCTTCAAACGCTTTTCTCCACAAATGCCGCGTGAACAGGAATCACAATCTCTAGGGTCTGGTTTCATTATTAGTGCCGATGGCTATGTCTTGACCAACGCGCATGTTGTAGATCGTGCGGATAAGATTGCTGTGCGTCTCACGGACAAGAGGGAGTTCAAGGCGAAGGTGATTGGTGTGGACAAACGTACTGATGTGGCACTGCTGAAGATTGAAGCAACCGGTTTGCCTAAAGTAACGCTTGGAAATCCAGAACTGCTAAAAGTCGGCGAATGGGTGTTGGCGATAGGTTCACCATTTGGTTTCGACAGCAGTGTTACTGCAGGTATCGTGAGTGCCAAAGGACGTTCACTCCCACAGGAGAATTTTGTTCCTTTCATTCAGACCGACGTGGCGATTAATCCAGGAAATTCTGGTGGTCCTCTATTCAACATGAAAGGCGAAGTGGTTGGTATCAATTCCCAGATATATAGCCGTTCTGGTGGTTACATGGGGTTGTCTTTTTCCATCCCTATTGATGTGGCGATGGATGTGGTCAATCAGCTACGTTCAACAGGTAAGGTCACGCGAGGTCGTATTGGCGTGAGCATCCAAGAGGTGACGCGAGAGTTGGCAGAATCGTTTGGCTTAACTAAACCCCTAGGCGCGCTCATCTCGGGTGTCGAAAAAAATAGCCCTGCCGATAAAGCAGGAGTGAAAGCGAGTGATGTCGTTCTGAAGTTCGACGGAAAAGTTATTACCAAATCAGCCGATCTGCCGCGCATCGTTGCAGCAACCAAGCCGGGTAACAAGGTTGCAGTTCAGTTGTGGCGGAAAGGGGCAACTTTGGAGCTATCTCTGGTAGTTGGCGAAATACAAGACAATGCCGAGAAGATGCATGCCAAAGAGAATCAAGTGGAGCCGTCGCAGTCTCAAAGCGTGAGTCGTCTCGGTTTGGCGTTGAGTGAGCTCAACGATGAGCAAAAGACCGAGCTTCAAGTTGATGGTGGGTTGTTGGTGGAGGATGTGAAGGGTGCGGCTGCGCGCAGCGAACTTCAACGCGGCGACGTGATTTTGGCTATTGGCAACATTGAGTTACGCACTGTCGAGCAATTCAACGAGGTGCTAAAAAGAGTAGAACAGGGTCGTAACATCGCGTTGTTGGTGCGTCGCAACGACGGCACTGTGTATGTGCCTATTCGTTTAGACGAGAAACAATAGACTAACCACGCATCTCGTCGAAATCGGCTAGAATCCGCGCCTCGCGCAACCGCCCTAACCTAACTTTAAATGCCCTCCTGAAATGGAGAGTCGATTGCCCCTTCTACCTCTGGGAGAAGATTTTACCCACAAAGGGAAGGTCGTGGTTATTGGGGCTAATGCTTTGACAACACACGCATGGAAGAGGGTGCGGGAATTTTTATATAAAGAGCCTCATGCAGCATACCCGTAATTTCTCCATCATCGCGCACATTGATCACGGCAAATCCACTTTGGCAGACCGCATCATTCAGATATGCGGTGGGTTATCGTCGCGTGAGATGGAAGAGCAGGTTCTGGATTCAATGGATATCGAGCGTGAGCGCGGTATCACCATCAAAGCGCAGACTGCCGCACTAATCTACAAAGCTCGAAACGGTGAGCTATATAACCTCAACTTGATTGATACGCCTGGACACGTAGACTTCTCCTATGAAGTCTCGCGCTCGCTTTCTGCATGTGAGGGGGCATTGTTGGTCGTAGATGCCTCACAAGGGGTTGAGGCGCAGACCGTGGCGAACTGTTACACCGCGCTCGATCTGGGTGTTGAAGTCGTGCCTGTGCTGAACAAGATAGACCTGCCGTCCGCCAATCCTGAAAACGCCATTGCCGAGATTGAAGATGTCATCGGTATTGATGCGCAAGAAGCGGTGCGCTGTTCAGCCAAGACTGGATTGGGCGTAGAGGATGTACTGGAATCACTCATCCTCAAAGTGCCGCCACCCAAAGGGGATTCAAACGCGCCATTGCAAGCGCTCATCATTGACTCTTGGTTCGACAACTACGTCGGCGTAGTAATGTTAGTACGTATCGTCAATGGCACACTCAAGCCTAAAGACAAGATATTGTTCATGGCGAATGGGGCGCAACATCTCACGGAACATGTGGGCGTGTTCACCCCTAAATCTCAAAATCGTGATTCTCTGTCCGCAGGTCAGGTGGGGTTCGTGATCGCTGGCATCAAGGAGCTGAAAGATGCCAAGGTGGGCGATACCGTTACTTCGGTCTCACACCCAGCTAGCAATGCATTGCCTGGATTCAAAGAAGTTCAGCCGCAAGTGTTTGCAGGACTATTCCCCGTTGAATCAAATCAATATGAAGCGTTACGCGATTCTTTGGAAAAGCTAAAGTTGAACGATGCCTCCTTGCAATACGAGCCTGAAGTGTCGCAAGCATTGGGTTTCGGCTTCCGTTGCGGCTTCCTCGGTTTGTTGCATATGGAGATTGTGCAGGAACGTTTAGAGCGCGAGTTCGACATGGACTTAATCACCACGGCACCGACCGTGATCTACGAAGTGGTGATGCGTGACGGCTCAGTGCTGACGGTGGATAACCCATCAAAATTGCCAGACGTGTCCAAGATCGAGGAGATACGCGAGCCCATCGTGCATGTGAATCTTTACATGCCGCAGGAATACGTCGGGGCGGTCATCACCTTGTGTACGCAGAAGCGTGGCGTGCAATTGGATATGAGTTACCACGGTAAGCAAGTCTTGTTGCAATACGAGATGCCGATGGGAGAAATTGTTTTAGACTTTTTTGATAAGCTAAAGTCGGTGTCACGTGGTTACGCGTCGATGGATTACGAGTTCAAAGAATATCGGAATGCGGATGTGGTGAAGGTGGACATGCTCATCAATGGCGACAAGGTCGATGCGCTTTCTATCATCGTGCACCGTGCGAACAGTCAGTATCGTGGGCGAGAAGTGGCCGCCAAAATGCGTGAGCTGATTCCACGCCAGATGTTCGATGTGGCGATCCAAGCCGCCATCGGTGCCAACATCATATCGCGAGAGAACGTGAAAGCGTTGCGCAAGAACGTGCTGGCGAAATGTTACGGCGGTGATATTTCGCGTAAACGCAAACTGCTAGAAAAGCAGAAGGCGGGTAAAAAACGGATGAAACAAGTTGGTAGCGTCGAGATTCCGCAAGAGGCATTCTTGGCAATTCTGCGTGTTGACGATAAATAATCGGAGTTAAGTGAAATGACGTTCGCCTTGATCATGTTTGTGTTGTTACTGGTGACTGGAGTGGTCTGGTTGCTTGATAAATTTGTCTTGCACGCTAGGCGCGTCACTGAAGATAAAGAGCCTTGGTGGGTCGAGTATTCAAAAAGCTTCTTTCCCGTCATCTTGGCAGTCTTTGTGCTGCGCTCATTCGTGGTAGAACCCTTCAAAATTCCATCAAGCTCAATGGTGCCGACGCTACATGTGGGCGATTTCATCTTGGTAAATCGCTATACCTACGGATTGCGCTTACCTATTGTGAACAAAAAAATCGTCGATGTGAATCAGCCACAGCGTGGTGATGTGATGGTATTTCACTTTCCGAACGATCCATCGATAGACTATATCAAGCGGACGATTGGTTTGCCTGGGGATGTTGTAATCTATCGTGATAAGCGACTTTGGGTGAATGGGGTGGAGCAAACCAAGGTGCGCGGCGATGATTATAATTTCCTTGAGAGTGGCTTAAACTTTGTTCACACAGAGGGCTATACGGAAGATTTGACAGGTAAGAAACATGCCATTTTGATCAATCCAGAGATGCCTTCAATTCACCTAGCCAGTGTGGACGCGTTTCCACTGCATGAGCAGTGCAGTTATAGTGTTGATGAGATGCGCTGTACCGTGCCTGCGGGTCATTATTTTATGATGGGTGATAACCGAGATAACAGTCGCGACAGTCGTTACTGGGGATTTGTACCAGATGAAATGATTGTAGGTAAGGCATTTTTCATTTGGATGAATTTTGGTGAATTAAATCGAATTGGTTTGTCGCTAGACTAGCGCATTGAGAAAGGAAGACGGAATGAATACATTAAGAAACAAGCAGCTTGGAATTAGCTTCTCTGGGTTCATTATGGTTGCGTTTCTGCTAATTTTTGTGGCGATATTGGGGATGAAGTTGGTGCCAGCCTATATCCATAATGCACAAATATCCTCTATATTTCAGGCAGTCGCATCAGACCCAGCCATGCAGGGTGCTTCCATCAAAGAAATTAAAGAATCGTATGGCAAGCGTGCCCATATAAATGCCATCAATGATTTGTCTCCTGATGATGTCGAGATAGGCAAAGACGGGACGATGATCAGTTTGAGTGCTAATTACTCAATCAAGATTCCGCTGGTCGGCAATATCACGCTACTCTTAGAGTTTAATCCTCGTAGTGATAAGTAACGCATCAAATGAAGCACGGCTGTGTAGGCAGCTTGGCTATCAGTTCGACCAGTCTGCTCTGTTGCGGCGTGCGTTGACGCACCGTAGCTATAGTTCGGTGCATAACGAACGACTGGAGTTTCTCGGCGATAGCGTCCTGAATTGCGCCATCGCCAAATACCTATATCAAACCTATTCCGATATACCAGAAGGCGATCTCTCACGCCTACGTTCTAATCTGGTGAATCAACAAACACTGGCAGTACTTGCGCAGCAATTGAAACTTGGTGAGCTGCTAGCCTTGGGCGAAGGGGAACTCAAGAGTGACGGTGCGCGCCGCCCATCCATTTTGGCGGATGCCTTGGAGGCGATATTTGGGGCGGTACTTTTGGACTCTGATTTTGCGACCGCAGAAAAAGTGGTGCTAGGCTTGTATGTCCCCTTCGTCGCCAAGATGGATTTACAAAATCTGGGTAAGGATGCCAAGACTCAATTGCAGGAGTACTTACAAGGTCGAAAATTTTCGCTCCCCAAATACACCGTAATCAAAATTAAAGGTGAAGCCCATGCGCAGACCTTTGTGGTCGAATGTGAGATTGAAAAATTAAAGATCGAGACGCAAGGTGAAGGACACAGCCGCCGTGTGGCAGAACAAGTTGCCGCAGAAGCGGCTTATAAGAGAATCTCAAAATGACCGAAACAGAAAACTTTCACAGCGGATTCATCGCCATCGTCGGTCGCCCGAACGTAGGTAAATCAACCTTGCTCAACCACCTCATCGGTCAAAAGGTCAGTATTACGTCGCGTAAGGCACAGACCACGCGTCATCGCATCACGGGTATCCTCACCGAAGAAAAGACCCAGTTCGTCTTCGTTGATACGCCAGGATTTCAGACGCAACATACCAATGCACTGAATCGCAGCATGAACCGCGTGGTTACCAACAGCCTGCGTGAAGTCAACGTCGTGCTATTTGTACTGGAAGCACGCCATTTAGATGAGCGTGACAAGCAGGTATTGACGCTGTTGCCACAAGACCGTCCAGTGATACTCGTGATCAATAAGTCAGATTTGATGCAAGATAAGAGTGAACTGTTACCGTTCATTCAAGAGGTGGCTGCCTTGCGTCATTTCGCCGCCATCGTGCCCGTCAGTGCACGCCAAAACAAACATCTGGATACCTTGCTGGATGCTATCCGCCCGTTCTTGCCTGAGGGCGAACATCTCTACGCCGAGGATGACATCACCGATCGTAACGAACGTTTCCTTGCAGCAGAACTATTGCGTGAAAAGGTCTTCCGTTTCACGGGCGATGAACTTCCCTACTCGGTCAGCGTTATCATCGAACAGTTCAAGATTGAAGGTAAGTTACGCCGCATCAATGCCGCCATCTTGGTGGATAAAGATGCACACAAGGCCATGCTTATTGGTAGCAAAGGGGAGAAGCTCAAAGAGATAGCGACTCAGGCACGCCTCGACATGGAAAAGCTATTTGACGGAAAAGTTTTTTTAGAGGTGTTCGTAAAAGTACGTAGCGGATGGGCGGACAGCGCACAGATGTTGAAAAGCCTAGGATATGAATAAGGCAAGTTATTCACGAAACGTACCCAAAGCACGAGAATTACTATGTGAGTGGCATGCAATATTGATGCTCGTGTATTTCGTGAATTTTATGGACTAGTTTTCTTATGTCTTTAGCTAAACAAAGGATTGCAGATCAGCTTGCCTTCGTTCTACATAGCTACCCCTTTCGCGAGACCAGTCTTGTATTAGAGGTGTTCAGTCGCCAACATGGGCGTGTGCCTTTGGTAGCAAGAGGCGCAAGGCGGCCTCGCTCTGCATTGCGCGGTTTGCTGATGAGTTTTCAGCCGCTGTCATTGAGTTGGTTTGGCAAACATGAGTTGCGTACTTTGCACGGTGCCGAGTGGCAAGGTGGTCAGCCGCAATTGCAAGGTACGGCGTTGCTATGCGGCTTCTATCTGAACGAACTACTGCTCAATCTGATGGCGCGTGACGATCCACATGAGCGACTGTTCGACTATTATCAACAGACGATGCAGCGATTGGCGCAGGAAGATGATCATGCTTTCACGCTACGCTGTTTTGAGAAGCACATGTTGCAAGAGTTGGGTTATGCCTTGCAGCTAGAAACGGAAGCAGTCAGCGGTAAGCCCATAGCCCAGACTCAGAATTACCGCTATATACTCGAACTGGGTGCAGTGGCCGAAACGCCTGATGCACCGCAAGGGATGCTGATCACAGGCAAGACCCTCCTGGATATGGCGGCGGATGATTATCGTGATGCCAACAGCGCACGCCAGAGCAAGCAATTGATACGGATGTTGCTCGACCATTATTTGGCTGGAAAGATATTGCACACGCGCGAACTGATGAGGGATTTACAGAAATTATGATTAAGCTTGGACTCAATATTGACCATGTGGCTACGTTACGTCAAACGCGTGGCGCACGTTATCCCAATCTGGTCAGGGCGGCATTGGTCTGCGAAGAAGCAGGGGCGGATGCCATCACCCTCCATCTGCGCGAAGACCGCCGCCACATCCAAGATGCCGATGTGGACATCCTGCGTAGCATGTTGCAGACGCGTATGAACTTAGAATGTGCCGTCACCGACGAAATGATCGCTAATGCTTTACGCGTGAAGCCGCACGATATTTGCCTCGTTCCAGAGAAACGTGAAGAGCTCACCACCGAAGGCGGATTGGACGTCATCAAATACTTTGATGACGTGCAACGTGCTACACAAAGATGTAGCGAGGTTGGCATTCGCGTGTCCTTATTCATTGATGCGGATGAGCGTCAACTGGAGGCGGCAAAGCGGGCGGGCGCGCCCGTAGTTGAGCTGCACACGGGCAAATATGCCGATGCCGACAGTGTGCCTGCGCGCGATGCGGAATTGGCACGTATCCATAGGGCCGCGTTGCATGCACATGGATTGGGATTGCAAGTGAACGCGGGGCACGGACTCAACTATCACAATGTGCGACCCATCGTCGCCATCCCGCACATCGCTGAACTCAACATCGGTCATGCCATCGTTGCCGAGGCCGTGTTCATCGGGCTGGAGCAGGCAGTCAAGAACATGAAAGCACTGCTGACCGCATGATCTTCGGGATCGGCACTGACATTATCTCGGTTGCCCGCATCGAAACAGCGGCGCAGCGTCATGGTGATGCTTTTGCCAAACGCATCTTGAGTGCACACGAATATCTTGAACTGTCCGCGCAGGCTCATCCTGCACGATTCCTCGCTAAACGATTCGCCGCCAAGGAAGCTTTCGCTAAGGCGACAGGTCAAGGCTTGCGTCACCCAGTAAGCTTGCAACGTATCACCGTCAGCCATGACGAGTTGGGCAAACCTATTTTTGTATTTGCAGAGATGCTGGCCAACCACTTAGTCAAGATGGGCATCGTGCGCCATCACTTGAGTCTGAGCGATGAGAAAGATACCGCCTTGGCATTTGTTATTTTGGAAGGAAATGATTGATGGGTATCGGACCAGTGATGTTGGATGTGGCTGGCAAGACACTCACGCCAGAAGACGAAGCACGACTCAAGCATCCATTAGTTGGGGGGGTCATTCTGTTCGCACGCAACTATGAGTCTCCTAGTCAACTTGCCGAATTGACCGCCAGTATCCGTGCCTTGCGCACGCCGCCGTTGTTGATCTCTGTTGATCACGAAGGGGGCAGGGTGCAACGTTTTCGTGATGGCTTCACTAAAATTCCGCCGATGCGTGAACTGGGTAAGCTTTACGACCAGCATCCCAAACGTGCCAAGCAACTCGCCGAGCAGGTAGGTTATGTGCTGGCGGCTGAGTTGCGTGCCTGCGGCGTGGACTTTAGTTTCACACCAGTGTTGGATGTGGATTACGGTGCAAGCAGTGTCATTGGTGATCGTGCCTTCCATGCCGACCCACAGATCATTTCCGAGTTGGCACACAGATTGTTGATGGGGCTGAAAAAAGGCGGTATGCCCACCGTGGGCAAACATTTTCCAGGGCATGGTTATGTCTGCGCAGATTCCCATTTGGAGATTCCCGTGGACGAAAGAAGTTATACCGATATTGAACTGTGTGATCTCATCCCATTTCGCCAGATGGTGAACTTTGGATTGACCGCCGTGATGCCCGCACATGTCATCTACCCCAAGGTTGACACGCGTCCTGCTGGATTTTCCAAAGTGTGGTTGAAAGACATCCTACGAGGCGAATTGGGTTTCGACGGTTGTATCTTTAGTGATGATCTAAGCATGGAAGCGGCGACAGTCGCGGGTGGCATCGTGCAACGTGCTGAGGCGGCCTTAAATGCAGGGGCGGACATGGTACTAGTCTGTAACAAACCAGCGTCTGCCGACGAACTACTGGCTGAATTGAAATGGGAGATGACCGCGCCTTCCAAAGCTAGATTGGCGCAGATGCATGGTAAACCCAATCCCAAAGTTCTCGCGCAGCTACATGAAGACCCTGAATTTATCAAAGACCTACAGGACATTAGTAAAATTGGGGTAAGCGAAGGTGAGCTGCCTTTGGTATAGAATCGCAACCGTTTATTTCAGCCTGTAGTTTTCAAAGAGATGAGTGAATTTCAGTTAAGTCTATTGAGCATCGGCGTCATCGTGGTGGCGGGAGTTTATCTCTATGGTCTATGGCAACAGTGGCGCTATCGCCGCAGTCTTGGTAGCTCGCCTGGGCGTTCTGAAAATACCGTAGTGGCGAATCCTTCTTCATTGGTAGCGTTAGATGAGGCTGAGACACATCACTACATAGCCGATCCTGTTCCTGAGACTTCACCGCAATTCGATGAAAAGACTGATTACATTGTCAGCATGACGCTCAAATTTCCGCAGAGTGCTGAAGCATTGGACGGTTATTGGCAGCGTCGTTTCGATTATGGCAAGACCATCCAAGCCGTAGGTTGCAGTGCAGCATCAGGTGTGTGGGAGCGCGTCATTCCAGAAAGTCGTAATTCATACAGTGCATTCAAAATTGCTTTGCAATTGGTGGACAGAAATGGTCTGGTCAGCGATACCCGACTGGCCGATTTTCGTGAACTATTGGGCGCCATCGGACAAAAGTTAGATGCCGACATGATGCTGCCTATGGTGGATAGTGCAGTCGAACGTGCGCGTGAATTGGATAAATTTTGTACAGATGTGGACCAAATGATTGGCATCAATATCGTGCCCAATGGAGAGCGAACTTTATTCGCGAATGAGGTTGCGAGTGCCGTGCAGCGCGTTGGAATGCAACTACAGGCGGATGGTAGTTTTCATCAGTTCGATGCAGAGGGGACAACGCTGTTCACCCTGAGTGCTGCCGATGGCAGGCCTTTCCAACATCACACCTTGGATCAAATGCAAGTAGGTAATATGACCTTATTGCTCGACATTCCACGCGTCAAAGAACCCGTTAAATGTTTTGACGAGATGACCTTGTTGGCAATGGAAGTGGCCACCACCTTGCGTGCCACACTCGTTGACGATCAGCGCGTCACTTTGGATAACACTGCGATCTCCCATATCCGCTCACAAGTGGTTTCGGTCGAGCAGCGCATGCTGGCAGGTGGTATCTCTCCTGGTAGCCATCAGGCACTACGACTGTTCGCCTGATGGATGCGGTTCAACGCATTGCCCAGTTGCGTGCCGATATCGAGCGGCATAATCACAGCTACTACGTGCTGGATGCGCCCAGCATTCCCGATGCGGAATACGACAAACTGTTCCGCGAGCTGCAATCCTTAGAAGCACAACATCCACAACTACTGAAACCTGACTCACCTACACAACGCGTGGGCGGGAAAGTGTTGGCTGGTTTTAACCCAGTGAAACATGCCATCCCCATGTTATCCATCCGCACCGAGACGGACACTGAATCTAGCGGTGCATCCAACTTTGATGCGCGAGTGAAGAACGCCCTAGAAACGAACGAACAGATTGAGTACAACTGTGAACTCAAGTTTGACGGCCTAGCCATCAATCTTCGATACGAGCGCGGTGTCTTAGTGCAAGCGGCAACCCGTGGCGATGGGGAAATGGGGGAGGATGTGACGCAGAACACGCGCACGATTAAATCCATTCCCTTGCGTTTGCGTGATTGTGAAGCCGAGGTATTGGAGGTGCGCGGCGAAGTGTATATGTCACGCAAGGACTTCAATCGCTACAACGATAAACAGCGCGAGCTAGGCCTGGCTATGCTGGTCAATCCGCGTAATGGTGCGGCAGGAACGCTGCGTCAACTCGATCCCGCCTTGGCGGCCAAACGCCCGCTTTCTTTCTTTGCCTACGGCTTGGGGGAAGTTAAAGGTTGGCCACTACCTGCAACACATAGCGCCATTCTGGATGCACTCAAGTCGTGTGGTCTACCCGTGTGTGATGAGCGCACCGTCGCCAACGGTGCGCATGAACTGGCCGCTTTCCACCAACGCATCGCCAGCAAACGAGACTTACTTCCCTTCGATATTGATGGTGTGGTCTATAAAGTCAATAGCCTTGCGCTGCAAGCTGAATTGGGATTCGTGTCGCGCGAACCACGCTGGGCGGTGGCGCACAAGTTTCCGGCGGAAGAACAACTCACCACTGTGCGCGACATCGAAATACAAGTGGGCCGTACTGGCAAACTCACGCCCGTAGCCAAGTTGGTGCCTGTCTTTGTGGGCGGCACGACGGTGAGCAACGCCACGCTACATAACGAAGGCGAGATACGCCGTAAGGATGTGCACATTGGGGACACCGTCATCGTGCGGCGTGCGGGTGATGTGATTCCAGAAGTGGTTGGTGTTCTCGCGGAACGTCGCCCAGCAGACGCCAAGGCGTTCGTCATGCCAACGACCTGTCCCGTGTGCGGCAGTCATGTGGTGCGCGAAGAGGGGGAAGCGGATGCGCGCTGCACGGGCGGTTTGTTCTGTGTGGCGCAACGCAAGCAAGCCATTCTGCATTTCGCGGGACGCCGCGCGATGGACGTCGAAGGGCTAGGAGATAAGTTGGTGGAGCAATTGGTGGACGAGAACATCATCCACTCTTTGCCAGACTTGTACCGATTGGATGTGCAGACACTGGCCGCGTTGGATCGTATGGCCGAGAAGAGCGCGCAGAACATCGTGGAGGCGCTGCAGAAGAGCAAACACACCACGCTCAGTCGCTTCTTGTTCTCACTTGGGATACGGCATGTCGGCGAGACCACCGCGAAAGATCTAGCCAAACATTTTGGCAAGTTGGATAGCATCGTCCAAGCCGACACAGAACGCTTGTTGACGGTACCCGATGTGGGGCCGGTCGTCGCGCAAAGTATAAGCGCCTTCTTCGCAGAGTCACACAATCGAGAAGTGGTGCAACAATTGCGCGAGTTGGGCGTGCAGTGGGGTGAACACGATGGGACGAGCACACAAGTGTTTCCGCTGACAGGTAAGACTTTCGTCTTGACTGGAACACTCGCCAGCCTCAGTCGGGATAAGGCAAAATCGCGTCTAGAAGCCTTGGGAGCAAAAGTGGCTGGGTCGGTTTCTAAGAAGACGGACTGCGTCGTTGCAGGAACTGAAGCAGGAAGCAAGCTAGATAAGGCAAGAGAATTGAACGTAACGGTATGGGATGAGGCGACCTTGCTCCAACAGTTGAACGAATTGGGATCAATATGAAGCAGAAAATTACTAAAGCAGTATTCCCTGTTGCAGGTATGGGCAGTCGTTTCCTCCCCGCCACCAAGGCGACCGCAAAAGAGATGCTCCCTATCGTAGACAAGCCACTCATCCAATATGCGGTGGAAGAGGCGGTGGAGGCGGGAATTACCGACATGGTGTTTATCACGGGTCGGCACAAGCGTGCCATTGAGGATCATTTCGATAAAGCCTATGAATTGGAAGCCACGCTGGGAGCCAGCGGTAAGACAGAGTTGCTGCGCATCGTGCAACAAGTCGTACCCAAGCATGTGAATTGCATCTATATCCGTCAGGCAGAGCCGCTGGGTCTGGGCCATGCCGTGTTGTGCGCGCAACCCGTCATTCAAGATGAACCGTTCGTGGTGATACTGGCAGATGATTTGATTGATGGTTCTCCCTCGGTAGTAAAACAGATGGCCGATGTGTTTGCGCAACATCAATGCTCCATCCTCGGTGTGCAGGACGTGCCACGCGAGAACACCAAGCAATACGGCATTGTGGGTAGTACGCCGATAACATTGAGTGTAGAGAAGGTGAATACCATCGTTGAAAAGCCTCATCCCAATGTCGCACCATCTACCTTGGCGGTGGTCGGGCGTTACATCCTTACACCGCGCATCTTCCATCATCTGCAAAATGTGCAAGCGGGCACCGGGGGGGAGATTCAGCTGACGGATGGTATCGCTGCGTTGATGAGAGAAGAACAGTTGCTAGCTTATCGTTTCAATGGCATTCGCTACGACTGCGGTTCAAAACTTGGCTATCTGCAAGCACAAGTTGCCTTCGGCTTAAAGCACTCAGAGCTACGCGAAGAGTTCGCCGCGTATCTACAAACGGTGGCCTGATGCTGACCAACCAACAGGCGCGTGATACTTTGGCCGATGCTGAGATGTTGTTCAGCGCGGACGAAGTGCATACCGCGCTGGCACATGTGGCTAAGGAGATCAACGCGACACTGGCGGATCAGCACCCACTGGTGCTGTCGGTGATGGGCGGTGCAGTCATCTTCACGGGGCAGCTATTGCCGATGTTGGATTTCCCTTTGGACTTCGACTACCTACATGTCTCACGCTATGGCAACGAGAAGCAGGGCGGAGAATTGCATTGGAAGGTCGCCCCACGCGAGAACGTAAAAGGCAAAGTAGTATTGGTATTGGATGACATCCTTGATGAAGGCCACACCCTGCATGCCATCAAGCAACGGGTGATGGAACTGGGCGCGACCAAGTTCTATTGCGCCGTGTTCGCGGATAAGGTGAACGGCAAGACCAAGCCGATCCGTGCCGACTTCATTGGGATGGAATTACCGAACCGTTTCGTGTTCGGCTTCGGGATGGACATTCATGGTGCATGGCGTAATCTGCCAGCCATCTATGCGGTGAGGGAATAGGATTGAGGATTGCCGCTGCTCTGTTTTTACTAAATCCTTAGTCCTAGCTCCTCATTCCTAAAAAAGGAGTTTCAAATGTTAGCGATCATTGGTGGTACAGGCCTCAATCAACTCGGCAATCTCAAGATTACCCATCGGCAGGTGATGCGTACACCCTATGGTGAACCATCTGGGCCGATGACATTTGGCACCATCAATAAACATGAAGTGATGTTTATCGCGCGCCACGGTTATGGCCACACCATTCCGCCACACATGGTTAATTATCGCGCCAATTTGTGGGCGTTGCGTGACCAAGGAGCGCAACGCATCATTGCAGTTGCTTCTGTGGGCGGTATCCGCGCAGACCTAGTGCCTGGCACGCTAGTTGTGCCGACCCAACTCATCGATTACACGCACGGTCGCGCATTCACTTTCTTCGATGGTCGTGAACAATCTGTCACACATATTGACTTTACCCTGCCCTACACCGAGTCACTACGCCAACGCATTTTGGATGCTGCAAAAAGCGCAGGAGAAGCTTGTCTGAATGGCGGTGTCTATGCGGTGACTCAAGGCCCACGCTTGGAAACGGCGGCTGAAGTCGATCACCTCGAACGTGATGGTGCAGATATGGTTGGTATGACGGGGATGCCAGAAGCGGCATTGGCGCGTGAACTAGGATTGGAATATGCCGCCATCACCGTGGTGGTGAACTATGCAGCAGGACGTGGCTCGAGTGAGAAAGCCATTCCATTGGACGAGATTGGAATATTCGCACAACCAGCGATGGCAAGAGTGCGCAAGATATTGGAAGGCGTGGTGGAGAATTATGACCTTTAGGTCAGTTCTGAGATTAGGTGATCCACGCTTGTTGCAACGCGCAGAGCCAGTCACCAATTTTGGTAGCCGCGAATTGAATATTTTGCTGGCGGACATGCGCGACACCATGTGCGAGTTGGATGGTGTTGGTTTGGCTGCGCCGCAGATTGGCATGAGTTTACGCGTTGTCATTTTTGAAGTGAATGCCAATCCGCGTTACCCCGATGCTGAGACCGT
>JAVHQF010000205.1:26691-34815 GCA_036170995.1 Sideroxydans sp.
CAGGACGAATGATGAATTCACAACTCTCTAAAACGACGCGCAACCTGCTGTGGTCACTGCTGGCGGCCATCACGGTGATGCTCATAGGCACTTTGGGATATCGCTGGTTGGGTGGTGAGCATTACTCTTGGTTGGATTGTTTCTACATGACTTTCATCACGGTCACCACCATCGGCTACACCGAGGCAGTCGATGTGACAAATTACGAATACGGCAAGCTGTTCACCATCTTCATCGGTCTCACGGGTATTGGTGTGTTGGGCTATGTGTTGTCTACAGTCACAGCGTTCATGCTGGAAGGTGAATTCAATGAAGTCAGGCGGAGAAATAAAATGGAAAAAAAGATTGCGCAATTGAAAGGTCACTTCATCGTGTGCGGAATGGGGCAAATCGGTAGTAACGTTGCCCATGAGTTGGCGATTACGGGCAGACATTTCGTCATGGTAGATAAAGACAAAGCCAATTTGGAACATTACGTTGCGCAGCATCCATCCCAACTCTATGTGATGGGTGATGCAACAGACAATGAAATCTTGCTGGCTGCTGGCATCAAACATGCTGTTGGCATCTTCGCTGTAGCACACGAGGATAACCAGAATCTCGTCATTAGCCTCAGTTCCAAGCAACTCAATCCAGAAGTGCGCGTCATTGCACGCTGCCATGAAATGAAAAACGTGGTGAAGATCAAGAGTGCAGGGGCGGACGAAATTGTGTCACCAGACTTCACTGGTGGCGTACGCATGGTCTCAGCTATGGTGCGTCCCAATGTTGCGGGCTTCCTCGATGAGATTACCAACGCAGAAGGTGATTTACGCATGGAAGAAATACTCATTCCCGGGCGACTGCACGGCAAGACCTTGAATATGTTTTACACAGACAACGAAGAGTGTCTGGTAATGGCGGTGAACACGCAAGGCAAGTGGCACTTCAAACCCACCTCGGATTATTTGCTTCATGGGGGGGATATATTGATGGTGATGGCTTCTGCTGCCGCACGCAAACGTATGGAAGCGCTGGCGCAGGGTTGATGTCAGGCAAGGCGTGCTGACGGTCACGCATTGGCACGTCGTCGTTATGCAAGAGTGTTTGCGCTTGTTGCAGGAAATGCAAGATATCGGACGCATGCAAGTCAATTGAGGGTACCCTTAGGGGTATATAGTGAATCACACGCCATCGCCGCAGGTGAGTAAAGTGAATATTCTGCCCCCCCGTAAATTCAATAGGCACCATCCCGACCAGGGCTGCATGCCGAAATTGCAACAGCGAGTGAGTGCGGAGGGTTCATGCGACACAACAATATATTGGAGCACCCCATGACCCAATCGCTCATTGCACTGACAGATCGCTTTGGCCGCTGGATTTCCGACCACTCCCTACACGACAAACCACTCGCCGGATATATTAACGCGGTGCTGCTCATGGGTGTTGCGTTGGGCATCCGCCTGCTGATCGCGCCCGTGGATGCTGGTTTGCAGTATGTCACCTTCTTTCCTGCGGTCACACTGGCGGCCCTGGTCGGCGGCTGGCGTGCAGGTCTGGTGGCGACGGCGCTGGGCGTTATTTTTGCCACTTGGATATTTACCCCGCCGTACTGGGGATTTCATTTTGATTTTGAATTGCACGAGGTTTTACCGAATCTGATATTCCTGTTCGACGGTGCCATCGTGTCTTTTTCGCTGGATGCGATGAACCGTTATCGTCGCCAATTCCAGCAGGAATTGACCACAGCGCAACAGACCGAAAGGATCACCGCGCAACTGAACGAAGATTTGCAAAGCGCGCTGAGGCAGCATCAACAAGACGCCATTCAGTTGCAAAAATCGCAAGCCATCATCGACTCGTCCGATGATGCCATCATCAGCAAAACGCTCACTGGCGTCATCGAAAGTTGGAACCTCGGCGCGGAACGTATCTTTGGTTACGGCGCGCAGGAAATAATCGGGCAGCCGATGCAGAAATTATTCCCCCCCCGACCGTCAGCATGAAGAGGAGGACATCCTCAAGCGCTTGAGCGCGGGCGAACGCATAGAACATTTTGAAACGCAGCGCTGTCGCAAGGACGGCAAACTGATTGACATTTCCACTACGATGTCTCCCATTCTGGATGCGACAGGCAAGGTGGTCGGCATCTCCAAGATCGCGCGCGACATCACCGCGCACAAGGCCGCTGAAAAACAACTCGACCTATTCTTTGAACTTTCCCTCGACCTGCTGTGCATCGCCAGCAGCGACGGTTATTTAAAGCGCATCAACCCCGGCTTTACGCAGGCACTGGGCTGGAGTTCACAAGAGATATTGGCGAGCCCCTATATTGAACTCGTTCATCCCGACGATCATGCTGCCACTGCACAGGAAGTGGAACGTCAGGTGGCGCGCGGTGAGCGCGTGATGCACTTCGAAAACCGCTATCGCCACAAAGACGGTTCGTATCGCTTATTGTCTTGGGTCTCGGCACCCGGGCCTGATGGTTTGATGTATGCCACGGCGCGCGATGTGACAGAGGCGAGAAAGATAGAAAGAGAATTAAGCGAGAACGCTTATGCGCTAGCCAAATCCCAGCGCATCGCCCACATCGGCAGTTGGACCTGGGATCTGACGGGGCCGCTGCACTGGTCGGATGAGTTGTACGCCGTGTATGGCGTTGACCGGGATACCTTTGTGCCGAATGTAGAGTCCTTCATCAACCTGATCCATCCCGACGACCGGGGTTTGATGCAGGACTGGATGAATACCTGCATGGCTGGAGAAGATATGGGAGAGCTACAATTCCGAGTCATCCCGCCTGACGGAAATATCCGCCATATCAGCGGTTACGGCGAAACCACTTTCGATGCCGAGCATCAGCCCGCCTTTGTGATGGGCACTGCACAAAACATCACCCAGCGTAAGAAGAACGAAGAAGACTTGCTCCAAGCCAAGGAGCAAGCTGAACAAGCCAGCCGCCTCAAGGCTTCCTTTCTCGCCTCCATGAGTCACGAGATACGCACGCCGTTAGGCGGCATGTTGGGTATGCTTGAGCTGCTCTCTATGTCGCATCTGGATAAGGAGCAGATGGCGACGCTGGATACCGCATGGGCATCCGGGCGCAGCCTGCTGCGCATTGTCAATGACATACTAGACTGGTCGAAGATCGAAGAGGGCAAGCTGGATATCTCCCCCATGCCCACCGCACTGGCACCGCTGCTGCAAGACGTGGTGAACACCTATTCACGTGTAGCCAGTGCCAAGTCGCTGATGTTGTGGCAGCACGTCGATTCGCGTCTGGTGACACCGTATGCGGTCGATCAACTGCGCTTATCGCAGATTCTCAACAATTTCGTCAGCAACGCTATCAAGTTCACCGATCGTGGTGAGATAGAGGTGCGCGCCGAATTGCTGGAATCACGTGAGGCTGGAGACCTCATCCGTTTTTCGGTGAAGGACTCTGGCATCGGTATCGCAGCAAAAGACCAGCCTCAACTGTTCCAGAACTATGTCCAGGTCGCCAACAATTCCGGGCGCATGTATGGCGGCACTGGGCTGGGTTTGTCCATCTGCCGTCGCTTGGCAGAGATGATGGGCGGTGAATTGGAGCTGGTGAGCGCAGCCAATCGTGGCTCCACCTTCAGCGTCACACTGACCTTGCCCAAATCCGATTCGGTGGTGGAGATGGCATTGCCACGGCCGGTGGAAGTGGCGCAACGCGCTATTCTGCCCTTGTTCGAGAATGGACTGGAGGCACCGCTGGTGCTGGTGGTGGATGACCACCCGACCAACCGCGAACTGCTAGCACGCCAAGTCAAACTACTTGGCTTGCGTGTGAAGACCGCAGAGAACGGTCGTGTCGGCGTCTCTCTGTGGCGTGATGGGCGTTTCGATATGGTCATCACTGATTGCCACATGCCGGACATGGACGGTTACGAGATGGCGCGTTCTATCCGCAAGATCGAAACGAGCGAGAAGCGTGGGCGCACCCCGATCATCGCGTGGACGGCAAATGCCTTAAGCGAAGAAGCTAATCGTATCAAGGCGGCAGGCATGGACGAACTTCTGGTGAAGCCGGTGAATCTGAATGAGTTGCGCCGCATGTTGCAGAAGTGGTTCTTTCCGCAGGAAGTGGCGTACACCGGCAGCAGTGAAGCCGGTGTGACGCAGGCTAAGCCGACAGCCGCCGTAGCGCCCATCGACTATGCGGTGCTGGACACCATCATGAGTGACAAGGATGAGCAGGCCAAATTGCTACGCGATTTCGTGCAACACCTGCGCAACGACCGCAGCCAACTGGGTGAGCAATTGGCACAAGCAGATCGTACCGCCGTGCAGAGTGCGGCACACCGCATGAAAGGTTCATGCCGCATGGTTGGCGCGGGGCGTTTGGGCGATGCCTGTGCCGCTATCGAGCAGTCGGCGAAAGCGGGTGATCTGGTCACAGCCCAAGTTGTGATGGCGGAACTGGATGCGGCGCTGGCGGATGTGGAGAGATTCGTGGAATGAGACTGTGGTTCGCAGCAAAAGGTAATACAGATTTTGTCAGTGGTTGGGTGATACAGAGTCGAGCTCAAGATCGACCGATAAATAGCAAGAAAAAAGGATGAGGGTATGAACCAAAGCGGGTTCATTTTGATTGTGAAAGAAGGTGTTTGATGAATATCAGTGAATTGAATCTGTTGGTGGTGGAGGACGATGCCTTCCAGCGTCAATTGATTGTGAACATGTTGCATTCATTGGGGGCGACTAATATCGCCGAAGCTGCAGACGGGCAAAAGGCAATCGACAGAGTGCGCGACACCCAAGCTGGGCGTATCGATCTGGTGCTGTGCGACCTGAGCATGCCGCAGATGGATGGTCTGGAGTTCTTGCGCCACCTGAGTGCGGAAAGTTGCAAACCCACGGTGATCATTGCCAGTGCACTGGATGACAAGCTGCTGTCTTCGGCTGACCGCATGGCGAAGATGTACGGTCTGCATTTGCTGGGGGTGGCGAAAAAACCTATCACGCTCGCGTATCTGAAAGACATGTTGTCCAACTACGGCAAGCGCGATAAGAAGTGGCAAGCGCCGAGCGCTGCCGCACCCAGCTTTACGCTGGAGGAGATAGCGCAGGGTTTGCGCGACGGTCAGTTTGAGCCTTTCTTCCAACCTAAGGTGGATATGAGATCGGGGCGGCTAGTGGGAGCGGAAGCGCTGGCACGCTGGGTTCACCCAAGTCTGGGAGTGATCGCGCCCTATGCCTTCATCCCCTTGCTGGAGCAGCACCGTCAGCTAGACGCGCTGACCTTTGTCATGTTGCAACGCGCGGCCGAGGCGTGTCGCACCTTTCATGCCAAGGGACAACTACTCACTATTTCGGTCAATCTGTCCTTGTCCTCGCTCGGAGAAGCGAAGCTGGCCGACCAGATCATCCGCATGGTGAAGCAGGCTGGGGTCGACCCGCATTACATCGTGCTGGAGATCACCGAATCGGCGGCGATGACGGACACGGGGCAGGCTCTCGAAAATCTGACGCGTTTGAGTATGCACGGCTTCGTGTTGTCCATCGACGACTATGGCACCGGCTATTCCAGCATGCAGCAACTTACCCGTATCTGTTTCGGCGAGCTGAAGATCGATCAGTCGTTCGTGATGGATGCAACCCAGGACGCTGCCCTGCGCATCGTGGTGGAGTCCAGTATCGAGATGGCGCACAAGCTGCAAGTGAAGAGTGTGGCCGAAGGGGTGGAGACACAGCAGCATTGGGATATGTTGCGGGACATGGGCTGCGACACCGCGCAGGGTTATTTCATCGCCAAGCCCTTGTCGTTGTCCGCGTTCAATGAATTCATCACCAGCTACAAGACCAAGCTGGCACCCGCAGCGCAGCTTAAATCGGGGCGCGAGCACGTGAAGTTATTGGTGGTGGATGATGACGACTTCACTCGTTCCATCATCGTGCGCATCTTGCGTGACTTGGGGTTCGTGCAGACGCGTGATGTCGCCAGCGCCACGGCGGCATTGTTGTTGTGCGAGTCACAGAGCTTCGACCTGATCGTGACCGATGTGGACATGCCGGGGATGAACGGGCTGGAATTCGCGCACCGCATCCGCAGCGGAAAGTCGCATGCCAAGGCGGATACGCGCATCCTGATATTGACAGGTTATTCCAATAGCGAGTTGCTGAGCGTGGCGCTGGCGTTGGACGTGAACGGTTTCTTGGTCAAGCCTATCGTGCCTGCGGTGATGGAGGAAAAGATCATGCAGGCGCTGAACGAGAAGCTGCATCTGCGCCCGCCCTTGGCTTATCAGGCGGTGGTGACCGGCTTGCCGGGGATACACAACGATGCTGTTTCCAAGCAGCCACGTTCGGGCGCGGCCATCATCAAGCAGCAACCCGCCGCCGCGCCGAAGAAGCACCACGGTGTGTCAATTCCTTTGCGCCAGTTGCGGGCGGGGATGACGGTTTGCGAAGACATCTACGCTAAGGATGGTACCCTGATGATGAAGCGGGGACAGTTGCTGACCGAGTTGACCATCAATCGCTTGCATGACCTGAGCGGTTTTTTGCAGGCGACTTCGTTTACTGTGGAGGAAGCCAGCCCATCGGCTTAGAGGCTCAGTCATTGAGCAATCAAATATAAGAGATGCTCATGACATTGGATACCTCTCTCAGCCAGGAGATGCAACGCTGCACCACGATGCCGGTGAGACAAGCACTCGATCAAGACCGAGTCGAACCCAATCATATCTACATCATTCCGCCTAACCGCGACATGACGCTAGGCAATGGCCTGTTGCAACTCTCATTGCCGGATGCGGCACGTGGCCAGCGATTGCCCATCGATGGTTTTCTGAGTTCATTGGCGGACGACCAAGGCGAATATGCCATCGGCATCATCCTCTCTGGCACGGCATCGGATGGCACACAGGGGCTACGTGCCATTCTCGGTGTGGGCGGTGTGTGCCAGGGCGCAAACACCCGCCAGCGCGAAGTATGACGGCTCTATAAAATTTGGTCATTTTGAAGTGCTCATATTGGGTTTTTCCAGTTCGCAAAATTGGGGGCCAGAATCAACTTTTCAACCACACTTGAAATTAGAAAGACCTGCTTAAACGTCGGCTATGCTGATCGATTTTGAATCGATCTAACCCCCTCTCTTGAAAAGTTCAAGCTGAACCACATATGGGGAATCACGGAAATACCGTATTTTTCAACCTGACCACTATGGAGGAAATCATGGCAAATCCACTTCGATACAACCTTGCGGACGATGCTTTTGACGACTTGTTCCGAGGGATGCTGTTGCGTCCGGTACGCATGGAAGGTTCGCAAGATATTCAGATCAAATTAGATGTGAAGGAAGATGACAGCGCATACACCGTGCATGCAGAGATTCCTGGTGTGAATAAAGAGGATATTCACGTCGCGATTGATGGCAACCAAGTTTCACTCAGTGCTGAAATTAAAAAAGAGAAGGAAGTAAAAGAAGGCGAAAAAGTACTGCGCAGCGAGCGTTTCTACGGCAAGGTATCACGTGCGTTCAGCGTTGCCCATGAGCTGGATGAGTCGCAATCACATGCTCAGTATCACGATGGCATCCTCGAGTTAAAGCTGGCTAAGAAAGCCGTCACACAAGCTAAACGACTCACAATCAACTGATTGCAATTTGTGCTCGGGCGGTGGTCGCACCGCCCGTCACACAAGGGGTGAATCGAGACTTGCTGGAGAAGTCGCCTGTTTTTTTTCTGCGAGTTGTTTTAGCAGTTCTGCAATATCCCACTCACATCCCCCGCAGCCAGAGAGTGCACCTGTCCAGCTGGAAATGGTTGCCATATCCATGCCCTGCTCGAATAAGCTTTGCACCACATCTCGGCGAGTGCCACTACAGTGGCAGATGACTTCATCGGTCGGGATGGGCTTTTTTGCATCCATGGTTAGTATGCTTTTAAGGTGAAGGACAGGGTAAAAGTGAAGAAGCCCGCTATTACACGGGCTTATTCATTTTTTCAACGTGAGTTGAATAGGGGCACTTACCCCACCAACTCCTTCAACACAAACGGCAAGATACCGCCGTTCTTGTAGTAATCCACTTCGATCGGTGTGTCGATACGCAACAACACGCTGACGTTCTGCTTGCTACCGTCTTTGCGGGTGATGACCAGCGTCACATCT
>JAVHQF010000206.1:0-2079 GCA_036170995.1 Sideroxydans sp.
GTCACGGCATACACATCTCACCTCAGAAAAGGCAAAATATTTGAGGGGATCGCTTTGTTGTCTAGTAGCAATCCAGCGGAACACATGCGGCATGAAATGCTTGAACTTCACGGTGTCTGCAATGTCGTACACAAAAGATTTTGGATCACCAGAGTGCATGATTCCAATTGCTGGTGAATAGCCAAGCATGAGAGTGGCAATCTCTGACAACGCATAAAGGCAACTATTCGCATACGAAATTGCCTGCTGAAAAGCTGATTTTGTCGCGCGTCCGTCCCATTCGAGGCCAACAGCAATGGCCTGTTCTGCATACCACGCTTTGACCTTGCTGCCTTCAATTCCCCGCAATTTTTCAATTGTGAGACTTGGCGGACACGGGGAATCGAACATGACAGTGTACAACCTCCTTGCTGCCGCGATTCTTTTCGACAGGTCAATCCTGACAGTAGTCTGGGCAAGGATTAGCTCTGAATTTGCATGCAAACCAGATACGGCATACAGGCGGGTGCCTCCTTCGCCAACCCAGAATAAAGTGGTGCGATTTTCTGCGCACAACTTTGCAGCCTCATGAGTCAATACAACACCTGGCTCCAGCAACAATGATGCGAAAGCCCCTGGTGGTATTTCGATCACATTGTCTTCGCGCGTCAGCACAAGGCAGTGGCCGTCCACCTCCAATCTACCTTTTCCGAGCGCGACCCAGGAAAGCCGGTTTGTCACCGGCACATCAAGCAGTAGATCCTTCCTGGACTGTCCCACTGCTAGCACACTTAAATTAGTCATTTTTTAATGAACGGTTGTATCGCCACGATGGACGGATACTGGACTGCATATGTCCAACTGGAGCTGTTATCTACACCAAGCAAAGCATGCCAAAACCAAACCGCCTTCCTCTACCGATACCCGTGTTCCATGCGCGTGCGGCAAGGCTGGCATCAGTCACAAGCAATTGCGCCAGACAGTCAACGTATGGCAACTGTATGTCCACACCGAGCTTGCATTTACGACCTGTCTGCACACCTGTTTGCAATATATTTAACCCATCATGTTGAGGCAATTCGAGCCCGGCATTGGCAAAAATGTCTCTTACCCGATCCTGCAACACCTCGGCACTTGCGTGCTGCAACTGGCGTACAGAGCGCCAAGGTGCGATCCGGCATGAGGCCGTCAGGCGCTGACCGACCGCAAATGTCGTGCGCATTGCCCGTGAACCCTCCAGGGCAGCGCCCACCACACGCACATGGATTAAGCCGCCTTTGCCATCACCGCAGTTGTCAACCCTGTAAATCAGTTGTGGGTTTGACGTGATACATCGTTTGCTGACTACATCCCAAACCGCCTGGTGGGTCGCATACAAATCCATATCCGATGGACCTGCCACAACCAAGCGGTGACACCATGCTTCCTTCTGCGTCTGAGTCATGATGCAGGGAGTCGCATGGGTGCAGGCCGCCAGATGCGATCATGACCTTGCCAATAGGGAGATTGCCACGAGCCTACGGCATGGTAGCTATCCTCAATCAATTTGCACGGCGAAGCCCGACGCTGCCAATGACACTGATCGTCGGCCACTTCTGTGATCTTCCACAAATCACCATTTTCGTATGGCAACAGGCTACCAAAACCAATTCTTGTTTTGACACCTACACCCTGGATTCTTGTCAACAAGTCCATGATGGCATCAGCGTCACCAACCGCCCAGGCGCGCAATCCCTTGGTATGTTCAATTGTGAAAAAGGTCTGTCCGTTTTTGGCTATGCCACGCACTGTATCAATGGTGTTCGAACCTTTACTTGAGACCACCCCACGATTCATCCATTGAAATGTGTCTTCGATGGATGTCTTCAATGTCAGATAGCGACGCTCCTGAGTCAACCAGCCAACAGGCACGAACTGACTGGCGCACCAGATGGCCCGACCTTCACCAGCATCATGACGCTCAAGCGGCAGATCGGCAATGATGTCGGCATAAGCCATATCCTTTGCATCGGTGTCGCTCACTGATGCCTTTGCATCTTCGACGAGTGACCATGCCAGCAGCCCATCCAAATGGAGACCAAACGCTGGAGGCACCCATGG
>JAVHQF010000206.1:2179-4624 GCA_036170995.1 Sideroxydans sp.
CATCAACTCGGGCGCATCGCCTGTGAAAAGGTCATCGGTAATTTTCTTGCCGTCAATTGTCAAAGAGAGTTTGGGGATAAAACCACCTCGCCCACGTGCCGATCCACCACCAAGTGCATTGTTTCTGGCCCAGATCAGCAGACCGTTCAACAGCATGCCCGTTTGCGCCGGCGTGATGTCTGATGTGGTCATGCCAAGGTAAAGCGGAACACCGGGGATGATGCACTCCGTCATGGCAAAGTTGTCCAGATCATCTTTGGATTTTGTGTCGTCATCTTTCTTTGCGGCACTTTGCGCGAGTTTGTTGGCCATGTGATCCGAATAGGCGGCTTCGGCGTCAGCAACAACGGCGCGTGCACCTTCTGGTAGCCTTGCAAAGTCATCGCGCGGAGCCATCAAGGAAAACGTCAGCAGATCTTCGGGTTTATTGCAGTCAAGCGCGGCATGTTGCACTTCTTGCGGAAGCAATGGTGCCGTAGCGGCGATCACTGGAATAAGGTCGCGCTCAATGCGCCAAGGCGAACGCAGCATGAAGCTACCGCCGCCAAAGAGCCCTGCAAATGGATGTTGTGCTGCGCTGACGGCTTGTGAGAACGTCAAGCCACCGGCGTTAATGGCCGTGCGGCCGAAACTACCCCGAACGATCGACAGGTACAGATTTTTACTGATGAACCCATGTGTTTTTTCCAACTGTTCCAGCACCAACGTTGCCGCAGCGCGACGAATCAGTCCTCGAACACTGTTGGCGGTGATGTAGGGAACACCCCGCAGCAGACCGTTACCCGTAAATACATTGGTTTTCATTTGCTGACCCTTGCTTTCGGGCGCTGTTTGATGCGTTAAAGAGGTAGTGGTCACAACGCCGCGGATGACAATCTTCATAAAACTCCTGAAAAATTCGTTGTTGAAACAGGATGAATGCTATCATTCAATCATCATATTAACAATGCGCATAGAAATATTTATGATGAATGCAGATGAAGATTCGACTCAAATCGAAGCGTCCAACACCATCACCACACCCCAGTCAATCTGGCGATTCAATCTTGGGTGTGCCCCGGCCATGCGCTCGTGTGGCAGTTACACCATCCGCAAGAAACTCAAGGCAACACTGAATTGCGATCTGCAAGATGTAACGGTGCGGTTTTCGGCCAACTCCACGACCATGACCAGCCGAACACCAGACAGCAGCCGCTGGATGCAATCGAACATGAGTCGCATTTTTGCCGCAGTGGCAGATGAAGCAGGGCAGATGCTGGCCGTCGACCTGAATGACGCAATGCCAACTTGCGAGCCGCATGTAGATGCAGCACGCGGCCTGTATGTTGTCCCTCGCCTTGTAGTGGCCAACTCGAAACGAGGCAGTGATTGGGATGCGTGGCGCAAGGATGAGTTGACGCACGCACAGATGGAACAACTCAAACAGGTCATCGAGAGTGACCTTGTCAAGGAATTGGCGGTGTGGGGTATCAATGTGACTCAGCTTGGTGTAATCATCATCGATGCTGGTCGCCCCATGCCGATTGTTCAAGGGGACGGTCCACGTGGCATGGCGCGACTTGGCGTGAAATTCATTGTGCCGTGGCAATTGGATGGAGAGTTTTTTGTCGGAAAGCTCACACCCATGGGATTTGGTGTCATTAAGCGTGGTGGCTTGGTTGGTCACACCGCTCCAATCAACAGCAACTAATCAAGGGTCACCATGCAAAACTCAGTTCATCAAACTCCTAGTGCTCTGTGGGCCGATGCCATCAAGCAGGATCCAATTGGTAGCCCCTGGGAAGGCAAGCAAACCACCTGCCTACTTTGTTCTGCTGATGTTTCCCCCGGTGATCTGGCGCAAAAGGCAGACAAAAAGCTGATTAACGACTCTTTCAACAACAAGCTTGACTGCCATCAACCCGGTGAGGCAGTGTGCGGTCATTGCCTGGCGCTCTGGAATCCGCAATGGATGCAGAAGTCCAGCAAGTCCTACGCTGTCGCTGGCTGCGGGGCATTCATGCTGGCTACGAATGAGGACATTGCCAGCTTTGTGCTGAAGCCGCCACAATCAGATTACGTTGCAATCTTCAACACACGCCAGCAAGCGCACATGATCTGGAAAACACCGGTTGCAGCCAAGTCCAACGACTACTTGCAGGTGCGTATTGACGATGAAATCATGCTCATTGATCGCCAGCGTGTTCTTCACGGTGTTACCGCATGGCAAACCACGCAAGCCATATTAAAGAAACTCGGAAAGCCAAAGTCATCGGCATACCTATTGTCATACTCGCTTAAAAGTCCGGTGGTTGGTGCGCCGATCAAAATCTACTGTGACATGATTCAAGGCCATAGCGAAGAAGGTCGTGCAGCTCTCGACATCCTCAACAGCTTGACCATTGCCGACTGGTGGGCACTCAGTGGCACTCGTGGAGTCGATCTTGATGTACCCGAAAGCTGGCC
>JAVHQF010000206.1:4724-8336 GCA_036170995.1 Sideroxydans sp.
CCAAGTTTTGCCTTGCTGGCACAGATACGAAAAGAACTCGAACTTCTTTTGGCATTTGGAAAATCCAGCGTCAGCTACGCTTTTTTGGCGGGTCAAAGTGAATTTGTCAGTGAACAGGCGTTGCAGTCCATGGCTGATGGGTTTGATGATCGGCTCGACGATCCCACGAAAACAGCAATTTGGCAGCTACTGTTGAAGTGGCAAAAAATGGGCGCTGAATCATCTGGCAACGCACTTCAAGAGTGTGCCTGGACGATGCCGGCGCTGATCCATGCCATCCCAGAGTTCGCATGGTCATCAGATGTCACTTTGTCGGACCGGAGCGACGATGATGACCAAGGCTGGCTGGCTTACGAGCGGCAATTCAGCTCTGCTTACACCTCTCAACTGGTTGTCATGACACACGCCATGTTGGCCAGCTTGGTGAAGCGGCGCATGTACGCGCAGGCGCGGGCCGCTCACAACAATGAGTCAGTAGGACAGATGGTGGCGGACTGGAAGAAGTTACCAGCCACTGAGCGCGAGGAACATCTTCATTCCCTGCTCAATCAGGCGGTGGCCGATTTAGGCAACGATGCCGGGTGTGACAGACTGCCAAATGCGGACTTGCTGATTGTGGATGAGGCTCACACGATTGAAGATGCATTTGCCAATGCATTCGGCAGTTATTTCTCTCTTCGGTCGCTGGAAAAGACAATCAGCAATCTTTGCGAGAAATACCCATCCGTCTTTACCAAAGACGCTCAACAACCTTTGAATTCTTTGATACTGAGATTCAAACGGGAAAATGCTGACGAAGTGATTGACCTCAATTCCAGCGAGGAACATAAGAGCATCCTGAACGACTTTTTTTCCGCTTTGCAAAGCGCAGTGACACCATCCAAAAGAGCCGGTAAAACGATCACGGCAACTGCCATGGTTTCCAGGGGCGCAAAGATCATTCACAGTGCTCTTCGCACCACTGAGGTGATCATCGCGGCCGTGGAGAAGACTGGCGGCGTTGGTGCGTTCCTGCATTGGAGTCCAAACAAATCGTACCCGCGTCTGAGCATGGGCAAGTTGCGGCTTGACCGTGAAATGGACTACATATGGACGCAAGTGACGAGCCGTACCGCCCTGGTGTCGGGTACTTTGTATGAGGAATTCCCGAAGCCAAGTTGCGAGACGCTGCGTCGGGCGCTGGCCGTGCCCTTCAAGTACACGATGACCATGAGTCCCATTCACGCTGGCTGGCAGTTCACACCAGTGACCTTGTGCATGATCTCTCATGTTCACAACCCAACCGGGCAGCCACGCTTTGTTCGACCATCATCGAAGACTGACAAATCTTTGCGCATGCAGGCGAGGCAGGCATGGATAGATGATGTGAGTGGGTACGCTTTACGTGTCATTCAGAGCGCCAAGGGCGGCACCATGATCCTGGGCACAGCTTTTGCGGACATCGAGGAAATTGCCAACCGCCTACGACTTAACGCAGGAGATACACCAGCTTTCATTGTGTTCGAACAACGCAAAGGGGTGACGCTGCAGGGGTTGCGTGAGGAATTTCTTGAGGCATCCCGCAAGGGGCCTGTTGTGCTGTGCGCTGTAGGGGCGGCGTGGACTGGGTTTGATTTGCACGATCCACAAAACCCGGATTCACTCACCGATCTAGTGATGCTCAATGCCCCCTTTGGGGTGTCCAGCGCCACGGTTTCACGCATCAGACGACAGATGCTCAAGAGTGGCCACTTTGAGGTTGCTGCACAGGCGCTGGTTTTGGTTCGCCAGGCCTTAGGCCGTCTGGTGCGAAGCCCTGACACACCACCCAACCGACGAGTCCACTGGCTCGATGCGCGTATTTATGACGCATCAATGGCAGGAATGATGACACCCATCAAACGGTTCCTGGCTAAGTACAAACAGCTACAGGTTGCTTGACGGTAAAAATATCGATTGGTAGAATGAAATCACTTCAGCCAAGTGCTGATTTGCTGGTCTTGTACCAGCCTTCAACTTGTTTTAATTTTCACCCATTGGGCACAGTCCCAATGGGGATGTGCCCTTCACCAATAGGACACATCATGAAGATCATCAACAGCTCTGTTCGCAATATTGCCCATGATTCCGCGAGTTCGAATAGCCCTCGCGTTATGGGCTTGGCCCGAAAGCCAAAAGCCATTGCTCAAGCCAAGAAGATCGCACGCAAGCGCGAACGTGCCATGTTGCGTCAATTGGCCGCACGTGAGCTTCTGCAAGAGCAAACCATCGTGATCGCTGAAAAGCGTGAAACCAAACGGATTGAGCGTGAAAACGCTTATTTCGAACTGATGTTTCGGCTGACCAGCAAGCGTAGCAAAGGCACATCTAGTGCCAAGCGGCGTCACGCAGACCCGTGCGAAACATTCCACACTGAAACCTCTCGGGTGGAAGTGCGGATTGAGTACACAGCAACTGGAGCCAAGCGCGAGCCCATGCTTCTCGCTTCGTGTGCATCCATCGACTGAAATTCACTATCAACGTGGATTTCCGAAACCACCCCAGGCCTCGGTCTGAGGGTGATTTCATTTCTAACCGCAAGCAATACAAGCTCATAACCGAAGCAGGAACCAATCCCAATGGGTCCCGCTTACCAGTTGGTGAGTTTCAAACACGACAAGAAAAAATGACTTTGCAAAATATGACGTCAGCATTCAAACCATCATTCCCAAATCCAAAAATCTGGACTGAGGAACTGATCAAAATTCGCAAAGCTGAATTTGCCGCATTCAATAAGACCCCCGAGGGGATCGCCGAGCAGCAAGCTTTCGACATTGGGTTTAACAATTACCTAGACCGCATGTACAAATGCGTTTAGCTTAAAAAACTCAATGGTGGTCGCAATGCGGCCAATTTCACAACCAGCCCATGAGAAAGACCGTCCATTTGGAGTGAGTCGTCTCCTTTCCAATGGGTATGTACCAGAAATTCCAAACAACCCGAACGGGCACTTGATGCCCACCCGGGCTCGGTGCGCGTTCTTTTTTGAAAGACACCGAAAAATGCAAAATGGAAAAATCCGCTTTGAGGGTAAGACCACAACCATGGTCAACATTGCTACGCTGATCGAGTTTCACGAAGTACAAAATCAGCGGTGGCAGGTTCAAGTATCCAGTGGTTCAATAGGTAGTACTTTTCACCCGTTGATGAATGAGAACTGTGATGCTGAAAAGGCAAAACTGTCCATCATGCAAAGCATCAAAACCGTAATTGAACGCAATCAACAGTTGATTTGGATTGATGTTCCTGATGTGAATGGATGTCTAGCAAGACTCCACGGTGATGCCGCCATGGCAGTGCTGAGTGATTTGCAAGCCCATTGGACGTGTGCAGTCGACAACAGGGTGCAGATCATGGCAGATGTGAAAAGGCCAAACACCAACATTGATAAACATGATGCACGCAACGCTTACATCGAACTCATTCGCACGGATGAGCAGTCTAAACAAGCACTCTTGATTTTTTACTCTGAATCTCATGAGCAGGAAGCGGGTGAAAGTGACGATGACTATTTCACCCGATGTGCGCAACAGGACTTCGAGGATGGGCCATCCGGTTGCCTGTTCCATAGTCACTTTGCAACCGCGCATGCAC
>JAVHQF010000206.1:8436-10290 GCA_036170995.1 Sideroxydans sp.
GCGGACGATCTTGCAGCCAAGGGCTACTTGACATCCGTTCAAAAGAATTGGCTTGTTGACTTTCGTCAACGCTGGGATGCACTTAAGGCCGAACAGTCCACGGAGCAGGCTTTGGCCTGAAGGGAAATGAATAATTTTGATTATCAATTGCTCGGGAGATTGAAGCAAGATTGCGAATATTACTTGGGTGCAGGTAATAGGAATAGAAAACATCTTTGGGCTCTTGATGAAGTCCTTCAAATTCAAAAAATGAAGGAGCTTTACGAAAGCCTGACAGAAAAACCAACCTGGATTAATCTTGAAGAGATCAATGGGTATGAAGAAAAAATGGGCAATAATCAAATCATGGGAAAAGCCAAAGCCAAAACCATAACTACAAGCATCACTGAACTTGAAAATGCCTACATTGACGCTGCTGCAGAGCTTCTGTCAAAGCAGGCTGGTTTGCAGAACCATGCGCATGAATTGCACAAGTTAATCGTTGCACGCGACACACTGCGGGAACACCCCGATTTTTCAGGATATTTGCCAGAAACTTACTTCTCTGGCGGCGATCTTGATCCAGAAGGGGCCACCCTAAATTGAGACTCCACCGCAATGCGGTCTTTATCTCAAAACTCACTACGCCCCCAGTCAACTTCGTGTTGTCTGGGGGCTTTTCTTTGCCTATCGTTTTGCTACTTTCCTTGATGTTGAGGATTTGCGTGGCCTGGCGGGTTGATCTTGGAGTGTCACACGGTTAAAATCAGTGTAATTACTCCAATACGAACAATTACACAAAACCATGGCAAAAGCCACAGTCGTCGAAGACAAGCAGTTTGAGCACCTTTTGAGGGCTACCGCTGCCTACACAAAAACACCTGAACGTGATGCGGCCCTGCTGCTCACACTGTACGGTACGGCCATGAGCATCACTGAGCTGGCCACAATCAAAGTCGCGTCCTACCTGCGCCCCAATGGGGCCGTGATGGTCACCAGCTCAATCCCGGTCGAGGTCGCGCACAATGGTGACGAGAGGCCTCTGTTTTGGTCAAACAAGCGCGTCGTCTTGGCGCTGGACAAGTACCTTGCCTGGCGGCTGGATCACAAGCACGGTGTCACAATCAAAAAAGGCGCGTACCGTGGTCTAGACCCGGATAGTCCGATTTTTTTGACCGAGGAAGGGCAACCCTACGGACTGACCAAACGGACGCTGGCATCGGGCGTTTTAAGCTACTCATGCAATACGCTGGGTGCCTACATCACAAAGCTGCACGCCAATGCCGGTGTTGATGGCAATGCCCAGGCAGCACGCCGGACGATGGCCGTCAAGCTGCATCGCCAAGGGTACGACCTTGTGCACATTGCGGCGATCTTGGGACACAAGTCGATCACGACTACCAAGCGCCTAGTGGGCAGTGACCCGGTGCGCCTGGCCGACATCGTGGCAGGGGCCGTGTGATGGCAAAGGAGCTACTTACAGATGCGGCGTTTGAGGCGCTTTGCACTCTGATTCGGGTGCGAGAAGGGAAGACAAAAAAGGCAGCAAGACTTGTCCTTGTTGATGGTTTGTCCGGTGTGGCTGCGGCAAGCCAGACGGGCTTATTACCCACAAGCGTGAACAACACGGTGGTCAGGATTCGCGGGGCGCTTTGGCTTGCGAAAATTGCAACAGGGTTAGGGTAAATACCTAGAAAATAGTTTGCATCCTGTTGTAATCCACGTCTAAACGTGGATATAATAGAGCCAAGCAACAACCAACACAAGGAAGCATCATGACAACCCAAGTAGAAAAAACCGAACTTTCCATGATGACCGTGGCACTCGGTAGTGCCATCGGCTACGGGGACATTGCCGATGCAAAACGCATCCAGA
>JAVHQF010000207.1:0-10249 GCA_036170995.1 Sideroxydans sp.
CAAGTTCAAGTTGCCCGAAGGTGAAGCCATCGAGCATACGTGGGTGACGCGGGCCATTGAGAATGCACAGCGTAAAGTAGAGGCGCGCAATTTCGATATGCGTAAGCAGATATTGGAATACGACGATGTCGCCAACGATCAGCGTAAAGTCATCTACCAGCAACGTGCGGAATTGCTTGAAGCGACCGACATCAGCGAGACCATCACTGCGATGCGCGAGAGTGTGTTGAGCGAGCTGTTCGCCGAGTATCTGCCACAGGGCAGCATGGAAGAGCAGTGGGATGTGCCTGGATTGGTAAAGGCGTTGGCCGCCGAATTCCAAACCCAGCTACCATTGGTGCAGTGGATGGATGCGGACAAACAGCTTGATCAGGATGGTTTGTTGAAACGCATCATTGCGGCAGCGCACACACTGTATCAAGCCAAGGTGGATCAGGTCAGCGCTGAGGTGATGCATGGCTACGAACGCATCGTTATGTTGCAGACATTGGATCAACATTGGCGTGAGCATTTGGCCGCATTAGATCATCTGCGCCAAGGCATTCACTTGCGCGGTTATGCGCAGAAGAATCCTAAGCAAGAATACAAGCGCGAGGCGTTTGAGTTGTTCTCGAACATGTTGGATTCGATTAAGCGTGAGGTGACACAGACCTTGATGAATGTGCAGATTCGCAGTGAAGCCGATGTAGCTGCCACTGAAGCACCCCATTCACCAGAAAATGTGCAGTATCATCACGCCGACTATGAAGAGGCATTGGCGCAAACGGCGCAGCAAGATGAAGAACTCAAACCTTTTGTGCGCGCGGGTGAGAAGGTGGGGCGCAACGATCCTTGCCCTTGTGGGTCGGGTAAAAAATACAAGCAGTGCCACGGTAAGTTGAACTAAACGTATTGATTTCACAGGGAGATAAGCATGCCGATTGATGATCTGATTCTGCAAACATTACATAGCTCCACTTTGACTGAAGAACTGCGCGATGCTGAGATCGAATCGCTGGGTCAGTTATTTGAGGTGGTTGAATTTAAGGCGGGACAAGCACTGCTGAAGCCGGGTGAGGAGCGTCTGAAAAACACCTTGATCGTACTGGCTAGCGGTGAAGTTGAAGCTACGGCGCATGTGGGTGGGGAACAGGCGACATTGCATTTGCTTCTGCCTGGCGACCTAGCTGGCATCATCACTTTTGTCGGTGGAAATGTCTCGCAGATTAGCGCGACCATCGTAGCGAAGACAAATTGCAAAGTGTTGTTGTTGGAGCGCTGCAAATTCGAATCTCTGTTGAACTCGCAACCTGCCATTGTGTATTACGTGATGCGCGGCATCGTGCGCCATACGCACGGCATCGTGCGGCGCATGAATGCGCAATCGGTCGAAATGACTAACTACCTCTACAAGACTGGCGGACGCTTCTAATTGGATACCACCAAAAATCCAATTTCGTCCCTATGCGGCGTTGCGAACGTGAAATTATTCCTTACATATTTGGTATATGCCGCGTCGTAATTTTTCGTTCGCGCCTTGCCTAGCTTAGAACCTGAATTTTTTGAGGTATCCAAATGCCAGTTAATCTTTCTGCGCCCGTGGCGGGTTCTTTGTTACCCGTAGCGGGCGTTTCTTTAGGTATCGCCGAAGCAGGAATTAAACGTCCGAATCGTAAAGACCTGTTGATCATCAAGTTGGATGAGGGTGCGACGGTGGCAGGCGTGTTCACCACCAATCGTTTCTGTGCTGCCCCCGTCACCTTGGCGAAGAAACATTTAGCTGCGGGTAAAGGCATTCGTGCGTTGCTCGTTAATACAGGCAATGCGAATGCGGGAACAGGTGAGCAAGGCATGGCAGTAGCGCATACGACCTGTGTGGAACTAGCCAAGTTGTTGGGCTGTGTGCCCGAGCAAGTGTTGCCGTATTCCACGGGCGTCATCATGGAGCCGCTGCCTGTTGAAAAAATCGTCGCAGCAATGCCCGCCGCCATCGCGAATCTGAAAGCAGATAAATGGTTCGACGCATCGCAAGCCATTATGACAACAGACATCGTCGCCAAAGCGGTTTCGCGTCAACTTCAAATCAACGGCAAGACGGTCACCATCACAGGCATGTCGAAAGGATCTGGCATGATCCATCCCAACATGGCGACCATGCTGGGATACATCGCGACGGATGCCGCCATCGCGCAACCGCTGTTGCAGCAAATAGTGATTGAGGCCGCGAATCGTTCTTTCAATTGCATCACTGTGGATGGTGATACCTCTACCAACGACGCGTTGATGTTGATCGCCACTGGCAAGAGCGGCGTGACGATTGATGCGGCGAACCATTCCGTCATGCAAGCCGTTGTTACCGAAGTCGCTACGATCTTGGCACAAGCCATCGTGCGTGATGGTGAAGGAGCAACCAAGTTCATCACTATCCAGATGGAAGGCGGCAAAGACGAAGCTGAATGTAAAAAAATCGGCTACGCCATCGCGCATTCGCCGCTAGTGAAAACAGCCTTCTTTGCTTCTGATCCCAATTTGGGTCGCATCCTCGCCGCGATCGGCTATGCGGGTGTGACAGATTTGGATGTCGAAAAGTTGAAGGTCTATCTGGATGATGTGTTGGTCGCCGAGCACGGTGGACGTGCAGCGAGTTATCTGGAAGAAGAGGGCGCGCGTGTCATGCAGCAGAGCGATATCACCATCCGCGTAAAGCTTAATCGCGGTGCGGCCAACGCCACGTTGTGGACGTGCGATTTCTCTTACGACTACGTCAAAATAAACGCGAGTTATAGAAGCTGATTCACCGCTCCTACGTGGGAGAGGAAAGAGATTTATGGACAAGTTAGACGAATTCCTCTCCCGTGCTGATGGTCTCCTTAAACGCCTAGAAAGCATCTTGCCTAGTGCTCAGTTGCAAGCGCCTGATTGGCAAGCTGCAGCCGCGTTTCGCTGGGATAATCAGCAACGTGTCTTACATCCAGTTCCCAATTTTCAACGCATCGCGCTGAACGATTTGCTCGGTATCGATGATCAGAAGCAGCGCATCCAGCAGAACACGTTGCAGTTTGTGCGCGCTGGGACAGCGAACAATGTGTTGCTCTCCGGCGCGCGCGGTACAGGTAAATCGTCGTTGGTGAAAGCCCTTCTGAATGAATATGCCACTCAGGGGCTGCGCGTCATTCAGATCGACAAACAGGGCTTGATCGACCTGTCGCATATCGTTGGGTTGGTGCAGGGACGCAGCGAACGTTTCATCCTGTATTGCGATGACCTTTCTTTCAACGATGCCGAGCCTGGTTATCAGGCACTCAAGGCTGCGTTAGATGGTGACTTAGTCGCCTTCTCCGACAATCTGCTCATTTATGCGACCTCCAATCGTCGTCATCTGATGCCCGATTACATGCAGGACAATCTTGCCACGAAATATGTCGGCGATGAGATACATCCTGCTGAGAGCGTAGAGGAAAAGGTTTCACTGTCAGAACGTTTTGGTTTGTGGATATCGTTCTATCCCTTCACGCAGGATGAGTATCTGCAAGTGGCGACACATTGGTTGGCGCATTATGGTTGGAAGCAGGGCCTGACAGACGAGGTGCGTACGGCTGCGTTGCAGTGGTCGTTGCTGCGCGGTTCGCGTAGTGGTCGAGTGGCGGGGCAGTTCGCTAAAGATTGGTGCGGTCAACATGTCGCAAAATAAGATTGTCGACGTTGCCGCCGCCGTCTTGCAGCGGCCTGATGGTTTTTTCCTATTGGCGCAACGCCCTGCTGGCAAAATATGGGCGGGTTACTGGGAGTTCCCCGGCGGCAAGTTGGAGCAAGGTGAATCTGCGCACGAGGCATTGGTGCGCGAGTTGCATGAAGAGCTTGGTATCGAAGTGCGCACTGCGTATCCCTGGCTAACGCGAGTGTTCACCTATCCTCACGCTACGGTACGCTTGCATTTCTTTCGGGTGACTGCATGGTCGGGAGAATTGCATCCGCATGAGGGCCAGCAGTTCTCATGGCAATTGCCGACTTCTGTTCTGGTTGCGCCCATCTTGCCCGCTAATGCGCCTATATTGCGCGCACTTGAATTGCCGACTTTGTATGCCATCAGCAATGTGTCCGAGTTGGGTGAGGAGGCTTTCCTCGCTCGCTTACAAATCAAGTTGGATGCAGGTTTGCGCTTGATTCAGTTGCGAGAAAAACATCTTGCACGCGATGAGTTGGAAGAATTGGCGCAACGGGTGGTGTTGATGGCGCACCGTTATGGCGCGAAAGTATTGCTCAATGGAGATGTGGTGCTGGCGCAACAGGTTGGTGCTGATGGTGTGCAATTGATCTCATCACAACTCGCAGAATTATCAGAAAGACCTAATGTGGCTTGGTGCGGGGCTTCATGCCACAACGCAGAAGAGTTGCGGCGAGTTGAAGCATTGGGCGGTGACTTCGCCGTGCTCTCCCCCGTGCTACCAACGCAATCACATCCGGGATTGCCACATCTAGGTTGGGAAAGTTTCACCGCAATGCTGGCGGGGGCATCTATCCCAGTGTATGCACTAGGCGGTTTAGCTGAAGATGATATGTCTGTGGCGTGGCAACATGGCGCACACGGTATCGCCTTATTGCGTCAGGCTTGGTGATCTGGTTCTTGTAGATATTGTTCGCGTTGTTCGACGCGATATTCTTCGTTCGCCCACTTTCCCAAGTCGATCATTTTGCAACGTTCGCTACAGAATGGACGGAACTTGTTTGCGGTGTCCCATTGATGTTGTTTGCCGCAATGTGGGCAAGAGACGACAGGTAGCTTACTCATTGTGAGGAGCAGAAAGTTAGGTCGAAATCAACATCACACTCATACAAAGATGTTTTAGCAGTGAAGTTGGCTGTGACGAAGCGGATATTGAGCGCGTACTTGTTGGCGCTGACCTCGGGGATACATGGCAAGGCACGATCCAGTGTAACGACTAACATCTGTGCTACACGCCCACCTTGCATTTGCTGGAACGTACCCTGATGAGCGGTGAAGTGATGCAACTTACCACTTTCGCGCATTAGCTTGAGCAGGATTGAAAGTCCGTTGCGCAAGGGGAGCAAGGGACTAATCCAGTTGCCAAGATCGGCACGGCGCATGGTCGCTGATTGATGTTGCCAATAATGGTAGGAAGGAAGATCAAACTCACATACCCCGCCAGGGATGCAGGCGCGCTGTTTGATGCCCATCAACCATTCGTTGTCGCGTAAATGCTGGCCTATTTTGCCGCCCATCTCAAATAAGGCTGTGCTGTATTCCTCAATCTGACTCAGGATGGCATCAAGCGCATCTTCTGAAATCTGAGGATTGTTATGCAAAGCATTGAGTAGTTTCTTTTGGCGTTCTAATTCTTGCAGAAGTTCTGATTTAAGGTCCGCGCGGCATGCAACTTCGAGAATTTCGAACAAGACGCCGAGGGCCGCATGATGATCCGAACTTTCTTCGCTATCAACAAAACGCATAATGCGCAGAAAAAGATCCTCCAGCCGCAACATGGTACGTACGCGTTCATTCAGAGGAAACTCGTAACTAATCACATTGACCTAGCAAAAAGAGGGGTGGTGGTTGGGTGCGAAAGATATAGGCAGCGTCTCGTGTCGTCAATCTTTTTCATAGCATAATCAATCGGCTGTGCAATTCTTTTACCTTGCGTTGCAAGTCGTCGAGTGTCCCTTCATTCCGAATGATTGCATCTGCCAAATTCAAACGTTCAGCACGGGAAATTTGTTGCGCCATGATATCGCCGACCTCAGCCTTGGATAGTTTGCTGCGCTGCATCGTGCGCGCTATCTGCTGCGTTTCTGCGCAATCGACGACGATTACTTGATGCAGCCAGTCGCGGTAGCATTTGCTCTCGAACAGCAAAGGTACAACGACCAAAGTGTAAGGCGCGTCACTGATTGATTCAGCAAGTTTCTTTGATTGTTCTCGGATAATGGGGTGAAGAATAGATTCAAGACGTTTCTTGGCTGAGTCGTCGCGGAACACCAACTGGCGCATTTTGGTTCTATCCATCGCACCAGATGAGTCAATGAAATCATTGCCGAACTCGCTACGAATCGCGGGTAAAGCGATACCTTCAGCTTGGGTAAGTTGATGTGCAATCTGATCGGTATCGACGATGCGAGCCCCGAGTTCCGAGAATAGTGACGTGACGGTACTCTTGCCGCAGCCTATACCACCAGTGAGCCCGTGGCAGAGCTTCATGGTGTGGCGAGTAGTTGCAGATAACTCTGGGTCAGTGTCTGTCCCCAAAAAAGTGCAATTATTCCGCCGCCAGCGAGGTAAGGGCCAAATGGAATAGGAATGTTGCGCCCATGTTGGGCGAATAGGATCAAGGTGATTCCGACTACAGCGCCCACTAGCGAAGAAAGTAAAATGATGAGTGGCAACATCGTCCATCCCAGCCATGCCCCGAGGGCGGCTAGCAATTTGAAATCGCCGTAGCCCATACCTTCCTTGCCAGTAGTCAATTTGAATGCCCAGTACACTGACCACAAAACGAGATAGCCAGCCACTGCACCGATAAGTGCACTCGGTAATGAAGTGAATGCGCTATTTAGGTTTACTAGTAGTCCCAACCAAAGGAGCGGGAGGGTAATGCTGTCGGGTAACAATTGAGTGTCGAAATCAATGAAGGTGAGCGCGATTAATCCCCATAACAATACGATTGCGGCAATGCCCGTCATGCCGAAACCGAAATGCCATGCGGCATAGGCGCTCAATAGCCCACTCACTGATTCGACGATAGGGTAGCGCGGCGAAATGGGTGCTGCACAACCAGCGCATCTCCCACGTAAAAATAGATAACTGAGGACGGGGATATTTTCAAGTGCACTGATTGCGTGATTGCAGTGTGGACATGCGGAACGAGGAATCACGAGGTTGTAGACGGGAGAAGGCTCTACAGTTTGTCCGTTTAATTCTGCGCACTGCTGTTGCCATTCGCGTTCCATCATTTTAGGGAGGCGATGGATGACGACGTTGAGGAAGCTACCCACGAGTAATCCAAAGATGCCTGCAAAAATTGAGAAAGCAGCAGGAGAAGATTCAAATAAAGCTAACATCATGTGCTGAGCCTATAAAAAAGGCGCGGCATAAGTGCCGCGCCTAGGGTTGTGCAGAAAGGGCTAGACGACTTGACCCATCTTGAAAATTGGCAGGTACATCGCGACCACCATGCCGCCGATGAGCGTACCCAGTACGACCATGATGATAGGTTCCATCAGGCTGGAAAGTGCCTCAACTGCATCATCCACTTCCGCTTCATAAAAGTCAGCCACCTTGGAAAGCATGCTGTCAATCGCGCCAGACTCTTCACCGATGGCCACCATCTGAAGCACCATGCTTGGAAAGACGTTGGAATTTATCATGGCTGCATTCAAACTACTCCCCGACGTGACCTCGCGCTGGATCTGCTTAGTTGCATCGTAATAGACCGCGTTGCCCGATGCCCCCGCAACGGAATCAAATGCTTCCACGAGAGGTACGCCAGCGGCGAACATGGTGGACAAGGTGCGCGCCCAACGTGCAATGGTGGCAATGCGCACTAAGCGTCCAAAGATTGGAAGCTTGAGCATCAACTGATCCATTTTGCGTTGCATGGTTTTATTGCGTTTCCAAGCGTAAAAGAAGCCATAAAGTGCACAGCCGAGGCCACCGAAGATTGCCCACCACCAAGCAACGAAGAAGTCGGATATCGCCATGACTACCAATGTGGGGGTCGGCAAATCAGCCCCGAAATTCCCGAATAACTCTTTGAATGCAGGAATTACAAAAATCATGATGACAGCGGTGATGACCAATGCCACCACGATGATAGAGACGGGATAGAACAATGCTGACTTAATCTTACTTTTGATTGCTTGGATTTTCTCTTTGTAGGTCGCCAAACGATCTAGCAAACTATCCAAAATACCTGCCGCTTCGCCCGCACCGATGAGATTGCAAAAGAGTTCGTCAAAGTACAGTGGAAATTTACGGAATGCTTGCTCCAAGCTGCTACCTGTTTCCACATCTGTCTTAATGTCCAGCAGCAGTCGGGCGACAGCAGGGTTATCGTGACCTTTACCAACTATGTCGAAAGCCTGCAGTAAAGGAACGCCAGATTTCAACATGGTGGCCAACTGGCGAGTGAACAAGGTGACATCTTTTTCTGAAACAGAGCCGCCACTTTTGTTGCTTTTCTTTATCTTGCTGACTTGAATGCCCTGACGACGCAGGTGGGCAGAAACACTCGCCTCGCCAGCACTACGCATTTCACCTTTTACAACTTTTCCAGTTTTGTCCTTACCTTCCCAACTGTACTGGATTTCTTTGAGCTTCTCGGGTTTTGCGGTAGCCATTGTGTTACCTCGATCCAAGTGTTGCCATAGTGAAGATTCCGTTCATTCTGAAATCAATGCGTCAACGCGCTAGATTATGAAGATTATTTTGAATCATGCATGGCTTTGAAGGCTTTGTAAAGCTTGGGTCTAAGGCCTATGCATTTCTGGTCGCGCCGGGAAGATTCTCGCCACTTTGACTGAGCGATCTTGTGTTTGGATAATCTCAATTGCATAGCCTGCTATTTTGAGGCTGGTGCCTGGTTCGGGGATGTCTTGTAAGTGATCCATAATCAGGCCATTCAAGGTCTTTGCTTCTCCCAGAGGAAGATGCAGTCCTAGCTTCCGATTCAGGTCGCGTAAGCTGCTACTCCCTTCCAGCAACATACTTCCATCGGAATGACGCAGATACTTTCCAGTCTGTGAAGGTGACTGCGTAGTGAAGTCACCCACAATCTCTTCAAGAATGTTCTCTAACGTCACCAATCCCAGTAGCTCACCGTATTCATCCACAACCAATCCCATACGTGTGTGCCGCTCTTGAAATTGCTGTAATTGTTTGAGCAACGGGGTATCAGAAGGGATGAAATACGGCTCTTGCAATATCTCACGCAATTGACTGACCGCGATGACTTGCTCTTGTAACAAAGGAAGGGTGCGTTTGATATGCAAGATGCCAATGATGTTGCTCTGAGTATCTGCATACACAGGCATCAAGGTGTGGTGACTGGTGACAATCTGCTGGTGCAACTCTGAGGGATCAACATCAATATTAAGGGACTCAATTTGATTACGCGGAATCATCACATCGTTCACGGTAATGCGTTCCAGATCGACTAGGTTCAGCAGCATCTTCTGGTGTTTCCGTGGCAAAAAATGCTCTGCATCAAGCACCATTGAACGCAACTCTTCCAACGTTACTTTTGTTTTGTTACGGTCGTTATGTAGTTTTATTCCAAGGATTCTCAAGAACCACTTGACCAGCATACCCGCAACCCAAACAACGGGATGGAACAGCGTGATAAGCGGCACGAGGATGTAGCTGAACGGCATTGCAATGCGCTCTGGATAGCTGGCAGCAAGCACTTTCGGCGTAATCTCGCTGAATACCAGCAAAATAAAAGTAATCGCCAGTGTCCCACTCAATATCGCCCAGTCGTTTTGACCAAACAATCGCAGAATGATGATGTTGGTCACAGCGGCTGCTGCCACATTTACTAGCGTGCTTCCCAGCAGAATGGAGCCGAGCAGCTTGTCAACTTGGGCGAGTAAACGGGCTACCAATTTGGCGCTACGATTCCCCTTGCGCACCAGTGCGTTCAGGCGATAACGATTAATCGCCATCAAGCTGGTTTCCGAACTTGAAAAGAAGGCGCTACAAATGACTAGGACAGCGAGTATCCAAAGCAACGCACCAATTGAAAGATCATCCAAAATTAACCACCCAAAAAAACCATAGGCCGAGTATCAATGTAGCGCTTGCAGCATGTCAACTGGGCAGGCGCTGAGTGCGGGTGGCGTGTAACATCATCCAGATACCAATCAACACCATGGGCAAGCTCAACCACTGTCCCATGCTTACGCCAAACGTCATCAAACCGAAAATGCCGTCATCAGGATTGCGCGCAAACTCGGCGATGAAGCGGAAACTGCCATAGCCGATGAGGAACAAGCCTGACACCGCCCCCACAGGGCGCGGTCTACTCGAATACCACCACAGCAAAATAAAAAACAGCACACCTTCCAAAGCGAACTCATACAGCTGCGATGCATGGCGTGGCAGGTTGTCCACACGAGGGAACACCATGCCCCAAGCACCATCCGTGGGACGCCCCCACAGCTCACCGTTAATGAAATTACCAATGCGCCCTAAGCCCAAACCTGGGGGTACAAGCGGCGCGATGAAATCCATCAGCGCCAACCATTGAATCTTGCGCCC
>JAVHQF010000208.1:0-2079 GCA_036170995.1 Sideroxydans sp.
CCTACACTGCTTTGTAGCCCACGTCGAAGCCATGTCACCCCCGGTTCGATAGTGTTTTACTAGCGGTGCGGATTGTAGCGCAGGTGGCTTTGTGCATACCAGTTATCTTCGGCACTGTTCGCGGCGCGAAGCTCATGATTCTTCTGCGGCATGCCTTGATTTGAGTAGGTGTTTGCCTGCGTGGCGGTCACTCTTTGCGATGTGGCCGGTGAACCAGTCAAACAGGAGAAGTTGCGCACGGAAGGAGATGAAGGATAGGTCGGCACTGTCTGCGACGATATCTTCTTTGAGTGCGACGTAGTTCTCGATGAAGCGTTTGTGTTCGCGCAAATGTGTGTCGAGAAAAGGATAGTTGTATGTCCGCATCAAGTTCTCTTCTTCGCGGATGCTTTCCATGTGGTCGTTGGCAAGTTGCGAGAAGACTTCTCGAATTACCTGACTGTCGCCTTGTATCGAGGCGGTGATGAACTCATTGGTCTTATCGAACAGACGTTTGTGCGCGGCATCAATGCTTTCGATGCCCACCTTGAATTCCTCTTTCCATTCTAGATGGTTGTTCAGTTCGTCTGTGCTGAGGAAATAGCCTGAGTTGAGATAGGTGTTGCAGCGTTCCAAATAAATATGAGCGGGTTGATCTTGTGGTGCCACTTTGAGGCATTCGGCGAATAAAGTCTTGGCGCTTTCGATTTCTTTCAAATGGTAGTAGATGACCGCTTTCTCAAACCGTACCTTGCTGGCGCGTTTGCCATCCCGTAGTTTGACGGGGTCGTTGTTGAATACTTCGTAGATGGAGAGCGGCTGTGCTTTTCCTTTGACGCGGATGCGGTCTAAGAAGCGAATGTCGTACTTACCCGGAATGGAGAGGTCATACAAGGTGTTCTGGCTGATGAGGAGTGGGGTGTTGTAGATTTTGGTAGATTCTTCGATACGCGCAGTCAAGTTGACTGCATCGCCGATCACGGTACTTTCCATGCGGTTCTCTCCGCCCACCGTGCCCACCATCACTAGGCCAGTATTGAGGCCAAAGCCGATCCTGATGGGGGGGTAGCCTGCGCGCGCACGCCCAGCGTTGTACTCCTCCAACTTTTCGAGCATCTCAATCGCACCACTCAAGGCATCGTCAGCGCCGCGCGAGAACAAAGCTAGGATGGCATCGCCGATATATTTGTCGATGATGCCATGATGCTGCACGATGATCGGCTCCATCTGTTTCAGGTACGAATTCAAAAAATTGAAATTCTCCTGCGGAGTCATGCTTTCGGAGAGGGTAGTGAAGCTGCGGATGTCTGTGAACGCGATAGTGAGTTTGCGTTCAATCTGGTCTCCCAGTTTGACATCGAGGATGCTGTCTCTTTCCAACAGTTGAAGCAGTTGATGCGGTATCAGGCGGTTGAACGCTTGCTCGGTCTGATGCAGCACGGTGAGCGATTGTTGGAGTTCGACGATGGATTTATTGTGGAGATTGGTCTCCGTCTCTAGCTTGTCTTTGAGTAGTGCGAGCTGTTCGGTGCGTTGAGTGATAATCCATTCCGCGCGCGAGGCGCGGCTTGCCATGCTGATGATGGAGGCGACGAGCACGCCCCCCAAGAAAACAATCCACTCTCTACCTAGCTCTGTGAAGTAGATCGCGAAGACCAACAGGCCGATGAGCACCAAGACAACGATGGAGGTGATGAAGGGGCGGGCGCTTGAAAATATCTTAGTTGGTAACACAGTGAGCCTCGATTGATTCCTCAATGCGGCAAGGTGATGGTGGAATGATAACGTCCTTCAGAGCGCGAGGTAGCGCAAAAGTGCGAAGGGGGTCGGCACACTGCCGGCGGCCGGCCATGACGCAGTGCCAGCCGCCGCATCTAAGTAGCCATAGCTGGCGATGATGCCGATCATGCCCGCCGCGTGTGCCGCTTCCATGTCGCGTAGGTCATCGCCCAGATAGAGACAGCGGGTCGGTTCCACCCCCATCAAACTGGCGGCATGTAACAGCGGCATCGGATGCGGTTTGGCGTGTTCGCAGGTGTCGCCGCTCACTAGACAAGACGCACGTTTCGCATAGCCCAGTTTCTCCATCAATGGCACGGT
>JAVHQF010000209.1:0-2079 GCA_036170995.1 Sideroxydans sp.
ACACTATCGAACCGGGGGTGACATGGCTTCGACGTGGGCTACAAAGCAGTGTAGGGCATACCGAGGACCCGCCACCTCGTAAATCAGCTGGAAAACCAATAGTCGCAAACGACGAAAAGTACGCTCTAGCCGCTTAACCGGTTAGACCTCACACCCTGCTGTCCATGGAGGGGCTCAAGGCAGCAATGCCGCGATGAGTGAGGTCATTTACATGGAATCGTGTCGTACAGGGTCACTTTGTACGAAGCTAAAATTAAGGTGACTCGTCCTGTAGCAGCCTGTCGGTTGGCGTCTGCGGGATAAAATCAAATAACTAGACTAAGTATGTAGAACTGCCTGTAGAGGGCTTGCGGACGGGGGTTCAATTCCCCCCACCTCCACCAAAACAAACAAATCAGCCACCCTTCAAGGTGGCTTTTTTGTTGCCATTCACCAATTTTGATTCAACAAATTCATCAAGTTACAGATATATACAGTATTTCGCCAGCGTTCGCCCCAATTCGCCAAGCATCGCCAACTTCCATCAATTCTGCGGGTATCAATTTGCATAAATACCCGCAAAATGCCATCCTGAGGGTATCGAACGATACCCTCACAGGAGAACATCATGGGCAAACTATCCGACAAGCAGATACTTTCAGCGAAACCCAAAGATAAGCAACACAAACTTATTGATGGCGATGGATTGAATCTAGTGATTAAACCGAATGGGACAAAGCTCTGGTGGCTTCGATACCGCGTTAATGGGAAAGAAAAGACTTTCTCCATTGGGCAATATCCCGTGGTATCTCTCACCACAGCGCGAGTGAGAGCTTTCGAGTTACGACAGCAACTTTCCAACAATCTTGACCCCATGCAAGTTAAGCGGGAAAAAGCCGCCGAACGCGCTATCGCCCAAAAACCAATCGATACCCTAGAGGCTGTTGCGCGCGAATGGTTTGTGAAATTCAGCCCTCAGTGGGTTGATAGCCACTCATCGAAAATAATCCGCCGACTTGAGCGCGATCTTTTTCCTCACATCGGCGCTTCAGATATAGCCAAGATTACCCCTGCTGGCCTCTTGATGGTGTTACGCAAAATAGAGGCCAGAGGGACGCTAGAAACTGCGCACAGACTCCATCAGAACTGCGGTCAGATATGGCGTTATGCCGTCGCCACAGGCCGTGCAGAACGCGATATTACGGGCGACTTAAGGGGTGCATTGCCACCAGCACATGAAACGCACTTGGGCGCGGTTACCAATCCCAAAGAAATCGGTGCATTACTTCGCAACATTGAGGACTATAAGGGAAGCGAGGTGGTGCGGTTCGCGCTCAAGCTCGCCCCACTTTTTTTTGTACGCCCAGGAGAGCTGCGACAAGCCAAATGGGAAGAGTTCGACATGCCCAATTCGTTATGGACAATTCCTGCAGGCAGGATGAAGGCAAAACGACCTCATGTAGTTCCGATATCCAAACAGGCAGCGGCCCTACTAAATAATCTGCGCGTATTACATTCCAGCGATTATTTATTCCCCTCTCCAAGAGCTCAAACACGCTGTCTTTCTGATGTGGCTTTATTGGCGGCTTTACGCAGAATGGGATACACCAAAGAAGAGATGACAGCTCACGGCTTTAGGTCTATGGCCTCGACAAACTTAGAACAGCTTGGCTACCACGTTCGCCTAATTGAACTTCAACTTGCACATGCAGACGAAAATCAGACAAGGGCCGCCTACAAAAGGGACTTGCACTTATTGAGATTGGTTGAGAGAAAAGAAATGATGCAACGCTGGTCAGACTACCTAGACCAACTCAAGGAAGGTGCAGAAATAATCCCTCTACGTGCTTAATCACCAATGAAAACGGACACCGTTAGTGTCCGTTTTCAACTGCCAACAGGGGCAAGCCTAACATCTGGCTTAAGTCCCAGATCGATACAAGCCGACTCGGCGAACTTCCACGCCTTATCAGTCTCTTCTTTCGGAAAATCTATCAACAGGTCGACGTCACTATCGAATCGCAAATCTCCTCGCGCGGCAGACCCGTACAAGACGAACTTACCAGAATGCTTCACTGCATATCCGGAGAGCTCTTTACG
>JAVHQF010000210.1:0-2078 GCA_036170995.1 Sideroxydans sp.
ATTAATACGCAGCGGCCAGGATATTTTGCACGTCTTGCCGTGTACATTACGTTAGCCAGCACTAATATTCCCTATGCCAACTCGTAAAGTGTACTTGGGCCACGTTGATATCGGAGCTGACGCGAAGCTTGACCTTCGTCGCCCGGACGGCGATGCTAATGACCAAGACATACTCTTGTACCTGTTTCGATACGGTTTGATCGCTGACCAAGTTCTCATGCAAGGTTCAGCTCCATTAAAAAGCAAGCAGGTTCTTCTCGCATACATCCGACTACTTGAAGCATTCAAGAGAAATGAAGACCACGAACCCAACCCAGTGTTCGCTTTCGCGCTTAGCGACGAGGCCGAAGGATATACCGAATACATCCTTGACCGGATGGACATACTTAGAAAGGCAGGAGATTCCAACGCCGAACGAAAAGCATACATTGCGAACAACGCCCTTGATGCAGCAAAACTCCTTGATGGTAATCTTGGCGCGGTGAATGTTCCTCGCCGCAAAAGGTCAGTTTCCAAGGCATTTAGGCGAGGGCTACTCGGACTTCTACGAATAAACAATCCAAAGGTATCTGGAATATCTGACGAAACATCCACTCGCGCAATTGAGAAGGTCAATGAAACTGAAAATCTTCAGACGTTTAGGCTCATCTCCTCACTAAACCTTCAAGAAGCAGAACAAGCAAATGCTTTGTATTTGGCAACGAGAGGACGCTATCGGCAGGCCAATGCCACGGGCGTCGAAGCCATGAACAGTGATGATTCCCCTGTATGGCATCAAAAGGCTATCAGCAATTTTCTCAACGCAATTGGACTTGAGGCTAAGCTGGCACAGGTGCATTTCCTTACATCTGAGTCGCTATTCAAGCTTCGTCGAATTGAGAGTTTCCGTGCTCTTCGAGAGGAATACTTTCTTTGCCAATCGGAAGCCGACATTGACGAGTTCGTTGGAATCTTAGAGAGGCTTCGATTGGATGGGCGAGTTTTGAGCGCCGTCCGCCAGTCACCTGGCGCTTTGGCTGCATTGATATTTGAAGGATTGAATGAAGCAAAAATTGGCTACAAATCAATTAACAAAGGTGCCGAACTCCTTACAAAGACCCTTTTTTCCGACGCTGCGGACGAGTATTTTGCCCAGCGCTGTTACCGCATTTACGGTCATGTCGACCAACTAAAGCGTGACCTATGCGGGCTAACCCATCATTCCACCGGACCTTGCGCATAAAGCCGCGTAAGGCCGGTGAATTCAAACGTTAGATACCATTCACGAAAGCCCAGCAGATGCCGATCCAGACTGAGAGTTTTTACGCAAACATCACGCTAACGGACGTTCAGCTCGCCTCGGCGTATTACCCAATCCTCATTGATCTTGCCAAGCACAAGCATTGCTTGACCTATGGTGAACTCGTTGAGCGAGCAAAGAGCCTGTACCCGGACAAGTCGGTCGTTCAAAAAGCGATTGCGGTCTCCACAGGGCGTCGGCTTGATGTAGTTCGCATCTTCACATCTGAGCGAGACTTGCCTGATCTCACCTCGCTCATCATCAACAAGGGCCTGGGCGAGTGTGGCATCGGCTTCACTCAGCACTTTGATCCAAAGGCAACCCGCGAGCAGGTCTTTGCGTTTGACTGGAGCGAGGTATCCACGGACTTCGATGGGTTCGTGCAACACACCGAATCCGCGATCAAGCCGCGAAAGAAAGTTAAGGAGCAGAAGGCGCTCGAATTAATGGCGGAGCACTACAAAAACAACAGAAGCACTCTGCCCATCTCTATCCGGGATCATCGCGAACTTATCGTGGAGCTAATCATGGAAGGCTTCTCTCCCGAAGAGGCATTTGCGCAGGCACAGTCCAATGGCATCTAACCTGGCAGTCGAGAGGGACTGCGCAAAAGCGCGCAGCCCCTCACTTTTACGTTAAACCTGCATTTTGAATGACAGCTTTAGAGCGAAGCGGCTGACCGGTATCAGCCTTCTGGAGTCATTCCCGGCCAAAATCCCAATGCCCGGTAACGCTGCACAGGCAACATATCTGATGATTCACTCGCGTCGCACTTTTAGTTCCCATCCCGCAATATCTG
>JAVHQF010000211.1:0-2072 GCA_036170995.1 Sideroxydans sp.
CTGCGCGGGTAAGTACACTGAAACAGACAACAAGGAACATCCATGAAACTAAGCATTGAAGGCTTTGGCCCAATCAAGAAGCCTGTTGTGATCGAACCCAAGGCGCTTACGCTCTTGTGTGGAGCCAACAATACCGGCAAGACCTACGCCTTGTATGTTCTTAATGCACTGATGGACTCACGATTTGTGGCGCATTTTGATTTTGCAAAAACTCACGCGAAAACTCTTTTTCAAGAAAAACATTTTTCTATTTCAACCGACACGCTGCTGGGAACCAGTGCGCTCAAACATGCCGGTAAAACCATAGCTCAAGGCCTGAAGTCAACGCTTGCGCGATTTTTTGTAGCCGAAAGCACTTTGACAGAAGCAGCAATATTTGCCATTGAACTAGACAGTGTTGAAATTTTGATTGAACCCTCCGTCAGTCTAAAAGTTAAGTGGGGTAACGCAGAGGTTGACGAAGGCATCATTCACATCGGTGGTTTGTCAGAGGAGCAAATAACTATTTCCATTGTCGGTAAATGGGCCTCGGTGCAGCAAGTTGAAGACGCGTTTCACCGACTCCTGATGCAACTGTATTTGCCGCAGCGCAAAGGGCGTGACTTTTTGCTTCCAGCCGAACGCTCGGGCATCAATCTGTTCTTTCGGGAGCTGAACTCACGCCGCGCGGCCTTGCTGCGCCATGTGACTAGTCAAACCCTAGATACCAATGAACTACTCAAGGACATCATCGTTTCTCGCTACCCGCAGCCCATTCATGACTACATCGAGTTTTTGAACAGTCAACCTGAAATAAAACGACAGGAAAGTGAATTTGCCGACTTGGCTGCTTGGCTGCAAAAAGAGGTTCTACGCGCCAAATACAAAGTTGACCGTTATGGCGACATCAGTATTGCACCCTTGCGCAGTGGTGCGGAGTTAGGGCTACACCTGGGCTCATCTACAGTCAAGACATTCTTTGGTCTGTGGTCTTACCTCAATCACCTCGCTCGCAAGGGCGACTGGCTCATGATTGACGAGCCTGAGTTAAATCTGCACCCGCACAACCAGCTCGCCATTGCACAACTGTTGGCGCAGTTGGTAAACCGTGGCATCCACGTGGTCGTCAGTACGCATTCGGACTACATGGTGCGAACATGGGGCAACTTAATCATGCTGGGAAATCAGGATTTTGAAGGGCGCAACGAGTTAGCCTCCCAATATGCATTGCCGTCCTCGCAATGGCTCAATACCTCGCAAGTTTCAGCCTATGAATTCAACGCAGGTGGCGCACAAAGCATGCAGGTAACGGCAGATGGCGGTATCCGTACGGATTTGTTTGATGCGAGCATTCAAAGTTTGAACGCCGCTGCACAAGACATTTATTTCGCCCGCCAGGGCGCTACGGAAGAAGTCATTACGGCGTTATCACCCCCAATGCCAAAGGTTGCCAAAAAATCAAAGGTTCGTACATGACTGAATCTGAATACTTTGATGCATTGCAAGAGTTGCTAGATGCCCGTATCTGCAAAGTACCTGGTGCCCCAGGTGGAAATTACGTTATACAAGAACCAGGGCAAACAGCGTTTCAACTTAGCACACGCCACCTCAGTTCCCATAAAGCGGTTTGTTTGGAAAAGCTCCCCGGTGGTGACTGGCAGTGTTTCAAAAGTCCTCATAACTATGCTCACAAACGCTGCGACTGCATTGTGATCAGCTGGGACAAAACAAAGCGCATTCCAATCTTTATTTTGGTAGAACTTAAAAGTCAAAAATCTGGGGAGTCGCGCAAGCAACTGGGTGCATCTCTGGCGTTTTGCCACTTTTTACATCGCATGGCTTGCGTAGGTAAAGCAGACACACCCAGCGCCCAATTTGGTGCAGTGACCGTTATGACATTGCCCTTTGCACAAAAGGCATTGAGTACACCAAGCATACCGGCCTGGAGCCCACCAAAGCTACAGGTTGACTGCCCTCACATGCGTTACAACCGCAGTCATGGCATCTTGCCTGTTGCAGCTGTCATCGCAACAGTTTGAGCAAGAGCACATGCCTGCCCAATTCCAATACACCACCCTCGCCCACCAAACGGC
>JAVHQF010000212.1:0-9999 GCA_036170995.1 Sideroxydans sp.
GTGGAGGTGCGCTATCGTCCGCCGCAGCAGAATGAAGAGGGCGACACGCAGGATGTGCCGCAGGCGATCTGTTCTGCTCTGGACGAACTGTCTATCGGCGGCTTGCGCGGCGATGTATTGGTGTTTCTGCCGGGCGAGCGCGAGATACGTGATACCGCCGAGGCCTTGCGCAAGCATCAACACAAGGGCATTGAGATTCTGCCGCTGTACTCGCGCCTTTCCATCGCGGAGCAAGACCGTGTGTTCAAACCCGCGCAGGGCTGCCGCCGCGTGGTGCTGGCCACCAACGTGGCAGAGACTTCGCTCACCGTGCCCAACATTGGTTATGTCATCGACAGCGGACTGGCGCGTATCAACCGTTACAGTGTGCGGCACAAGGTGGAGCAGTTGCGCATCGAGAACATCGCGCGCGCGGCGGCCAACCAGCGAGCAGGTCGTTGTGGCCGGGTAATGAGCGGTATCTGCATTCGTCTCTACGAAGAGGCGGATTTCTTGCAGCGTCCCGAGTTCACCGATGCGGAAATTTTCCGTGTGTCGCTGGCGACGGTCATCTTGCGCATGTGTGCGCTGGGACTGGGAGAGATAGAAGACTTTCCTTTCATCGAGCCGCCTGGATCGCGCGCGATTGCGGATGGTTACCAGTTGTTGATGGAGTTGGGGGCGATGTCAGAGAGTGTTCCCCCACCCTCCTTCGACAAGCTCAGGACAGGCCAAGCCCTCCCTCGGTGGGAGAGGGGCTTGATGCGCCACCTCACGCCGCTAGGCCACGAACTCGCAAAGTTGCCACTCGATCCTAAGGTGGCGCGCTTGCTGTTGGCAGGGCGGCAATATCACTGTCTGAAAGAGATACTCATCATTGCTAGTGCCTTGGCCTTGCAAGACCCGCGTGATCGCCCCGCAGACAAGCGCGAGGCGGCGGATGCGGCACATCAGCGCTTCAACGATGAGCGTTCGGATTTCCTTGCTTATCTGAAATTGTGGGCGTGGTTGCAAGAGGCGATCAAACACAAGAAGAGTAATAAATTGTGGGCGCAGGAATGCCGCGAGAAATTTCTGTCGCCGATTCGTTTGCGTGAGTGGCATGAGCTGCATCAGCAGTTGCATGCGCAGGTGAGCGAGATGGGGTTGTGTGTGTGGGGCGCTGCGTTGAAAGAGTGTTCCCCCTCCCTCCTTCGACAAGCTCAGGACAGGCCAAGCCCTCCCCCAGCGGGGGAGGGGCTTAGCTTCCCTCTCCCCTCGGGAGAGGGACTGAGGGTGAGGGAACACTTGATAACAGCGACGCAGACCATCGAGTCCCCGCCACCCGCCACCTACGAACAAATCCACAAAGCCTTGCTCACTGGATTGCTCGGCAACATCGGCTGTCGTTCCACCAGCGAGCCGCACTATCTCGGCCCGCGCGAGATCAAATTCTTCATCGCATCGAATTCGGTGTTGGCGAAGAAGGGCGCGAAGTGGGTGTTTGCAGCGGAGATCGTGGAGACCACCAAATTGTTCGCGCGCTGCGTGGCGCGCATCGAGCCTGAGTGGTTGGAGGAGGTGGGCGCGCATCTCATCAAGCGCAGTTACTTCGATGCGCATTGGGAGAAAAAGGCGGCGCAGGTGGCGGCGTGGGAACGTAGCACCTTGTTTGGGCTGCTCATCAACCCCAAGAAGCGCGTGCATTACGGGCCGATGAATCCAGAGGAATCGCGCGCCGTGTTCATCCGCCAGGCCTTGGTGAATGGTGAGTTCAATACGACAGCACCGTTCTTCGCGCACAACCAAAAAATGATCGAGGACATCGAGGCGCTGGAACACAAATCGCGCCGTCCAGATTTGCTGGTGGACGATGAACTCATCTTCGCGTTTTACGACCAGCATATTCCCGCCGGTATGCATAACGGCGCGGCTTTTGAGAAATGGCGCAAGGAAGCCGAGCGCGAGCAGCCCAAGTTGCTCTACCTCAAAAAAACCGACTTGATGCGTCACGAAGCGGCGGGCATCACCACCGAGCAATTCCCGCCGCAGCTGGTGATGAACAATGTGAGCTACGCACTGGCGTACAACTTTGCCCCCGGCAAGAGCGACGACGGCGTGACGCTGACTGTGCCGCAAGCTTTGTTGAATCAGGTGTCGGCAGCACGCTGCGAGTATCTGGTGCCAGGCGTATTGGCGGACAAGGTCGCGCAGTTGGTGAAGTCGTTGCCGCAGAAATTGCGCCGTCACTGTGTTCCCGTGCCCGAGTTCTCGGTTTTTTTTGCGGGGTCGGTGAGGCCATCAGACACACCCTTGTTGCAAGCTTTGGCAAGTTTCATTCGCGAGCAAAGGCAGATTGACGTGCCGCTGGATGCGTTCCGCTTGGAGCAGCTGCCACCGCATCTGCTAATGAACTTCCGCGTGGTGGATGAGCATGGCAGGCAGTTGGGGATGTCGCGCAATTTTGCGGCGCTGCGCGGAGAGTGGGCGCTCAAAAAACAAGAGGGTTCCCTCACCCCAACCCCTCTCCCAAAGGGCGAGGGGCTAAAAACAGCGCGCCACTCTGACTCCCTCTCCCCGCCCTCACCCCATAACCTCTCCCGGGGGGAGAGGGAGTTTTCGCGGGTTGGGGTGAGGGAGCACTCCCTCAACGCAGCACCCAAAAAACACACCACCTGGGACTTTAATGATTTCCCTGCGACTTGCACCGAGCAACGCGCAGGTCAGACCATCACGGTGTTCAATGCTTTGGTGGACGAGCGCGATGCGGTGAGCTTGCGCAGTTTTGATACGCGCGAAGAAGCGCAGGCGGTGCATCGTGCTGGTTTGCGTCGTCTCTTCATGTTGGCGCTGAAGGAACAGGTGACGTATCTGGAGAAGCATCTGCCCGGACTGCAAGCAATGGCTATGCAGTTCTTGCCTTTCGGTTCGCAACAAGACTTGCAGCGGCAAATCATCGCGCTGACCTTTGATCGTTGTTCGCTCAACGAGCCGTGGCCTGAGAATGAAAAAGCCTTTGCCGAACGTTGTAAGGATGCAAAGGGGCGATTGAATCTGGTGGCACAAGAGATCGCACGTTTGGTGGCGGCGGTGTTGGCAGAACATCACGCGCTACACAAGACGCTGCCGCAATTCAAGGCGCGGCCACATGACGGTTCGGCGAAGCAGAAGGGGGCGGGAGTGGCCGCGTCGCACCTTCTCCCGCAAACGGCTGGCTTCGCCAGTAACGTGTCAAAGGTGCACGCGCAAGTGCTGCAGGACATCCGCACCCAATGCGAATGGTTGCTGGGCAAGGAATGGGTAGGACGCACGCCGTATGAACGTATGCAGCACATGCCGCGCTACCTGAAGGCCATCAATGTGCGCTTGGAAAAATTAAAAGCGAACCCTGCGCGCGATGCGCAGAATATGGCGCAGATGAATCCGCTGTTGCAGCAATGGGGGCGCAAGCTGTCGGCGCAGCAGGGGGACGTGGATGCACGTCTGGCAGACTTTGGGTGGATGCTGCAGGAGCTACGCGTGTCACTGTTCGCGCAGGAGTTGAAGACGCCCGTCATCGTGTCGGTGAAGCGATTGGAGAAGATGTTGGCGGAGATGAACAGGTAGAATTGCACAAAAATTAAGAGTGTTCCCTCACCCCACCCCCTCTCCCAGAGGGCGAGGGGCTAAAACCAAAGCTCCATTCTTATTCCCTCTCCCGCTGGGAGAGGGCTAGGGTGAGGGAACGCAGTATCAGTTACCACCAAGCAAAGAAACACCAAGGATAAAAAATGTCAGTCAAAAAAGTAGATGTGTTGTTAGTCGGTGCGGGGGTGATGAGTGCGACGCTGGGTAAGCTGTTGGCGCAACTCGATCCATCCCTGAAGATTTTGATGGTGGAGCGCCAAGCCAAGGTGGCGAATGAGAGTTCGCACGGGCTCAACAACGCGGGCACAGGTCATGCAGGTTACTGCGAGTTGAACTACACCCCCGAGCAAGCTGACGGTAGCGTGAAAATAGATCGTGCGCTGGAAATAAATGCCGCATTCGAAATGTCTTTGCAGTTTTGGTCGTATCTGGTGGAGCAAGGTTTGCTGCCGCAACCCGAGAAGTTTATCAACCCCGTGTATCACCAGAGTTTCGTGCAGGGCGAAGCGAGCGTCGCTTTCTTGCGCAAACGTTACCAAGCGCTGCACACGCATCATCTGTTCGAAGAGATGGAGTACAGCGAGGATCATGCGGTGTTGCACAAGTGGATGCCGCTGGTGATGCGTAAGCGCGACGCTAAAGAGAAAGTAGCAGCGACGCAGGTGAAGCACGGTACGGACATCGACTTCGGTTTTCTTACGCGCAAGCTGGTGAAGGCACTGTTGAAGTTGGATAACTTCGAATTGAAATTGAGTCACACTATCAAAAGTATGAAGCAGCATGACGATGGTCGTTGGCATGTGCGAGTGACGGATAACCATACCGACAAGACCAAAACCATTGACGCTGGTTTCGTGTTCCTTGGTGCGGGTGGGGGCGCCTTGCCGCTGCTACAAAAATCTGGCATTTCCGAGGCCAGCGGCTATGGTGGTTTTCCTATCAGCGGTCAATGGCTCATCTGCCATGATCCCAAGATCGTGCGGCAGCACACGACTAAGGTGTATGGCCGCGCGGCGGTGGGTGCGCCACCGATGTCGGTGCCGCATTTAGATGCGCGCATCATCGGCGGCGAGTCGGTGTTGTTGTTTGGGCCGTTCGCCAGCATTACCACCAAGTTCCTGAAACAAGGGTCGGTACTCGATCTGTTCTCGTCACTGAAATCAGCCAATCTGAAACCGATGTTGTCGGTCGCGCGCGACAACATGGACCTCACGCGCTATCTGGTGAGCGAGGCGTTCAAGTCGCACAAGGAGCGTGTGGGGACTTTGCGTGAATTTTATGCGGACGCCGCAGAAGGGCAGTGGGAATTGGCAGCGGCAGGGCAGCGTGTGCAGATCATTAAGGGCTGCGACAAGAACGGCGGCAAGCTGGAATTTGGCACCGAGATCGTAACTTCAAAAGATGGCACGTTGGCGACTCTGTTGGGCGCTTCACCTGGCGCATCCACCTCGGTGCAGGCGATGATTGAAGTCATCGAACGTTGCTATAAACACCGTATGAAATCGGTCGAGTGGAAACGCAAGATGAAAGAGATGATTCCCTCTTACGGCGAATCGCTTGATACGAATGTGGCGTTGCTACATGAGGTACGCAATCGGACGTTGGCGACACTGGGGTTGGAACACCGAGCAAGTAGGACGGTAGCGAAAGGTTGAGTGGGAGACTTCAGCCTAATCTTCAAGGCATCCACGAAAGACACGAAACTCACGAAATGAGGCGATGTCGTTTTGGTTTTGTTCGTGTCCGTTCGTGCTTTTCGTGGACTGTGGTATTTCGCAAGTTGAATCGAAGTTGTTCTGAGTATCTATCCCTGCCGGCTCTTCATCAGACGCTCGAAATCCTCTGGCGTGAGCGCGCGGGAGTATAAAAAACCTTGTGCGTAGTCGCAGCCCATCATGGCGAGTAGGTTGAGTTGTTCCTGCGTCTCCACCCCTTCAGCGATGACCTTCAATCCCAGTTTATGCGCCATGACCACGATGGCCTCGGCCAGCGCTTTGTCGTTGTCATCGGTCGCTAGGTTAAAGATGAACGATTGGTCAATCTTGACGTAATCAATATCCAGTTTTTTTAGGTAAGACAGCGCGGAGTAACCTGTACCAAAATCGTCAATAGCGACTTGGATGCCTGCATCGCGGAATGCCATCAACTCGGAGATGACGGCGGGCGTGCGGTCTAACAGCACCCCCTCCGTAATCTCAATGACCAAATTCTTGCCAGGTAAGCAAGTTGCAGTCAGATACTCTTGCCATCTACAGAGTTCTGATTTGGATTGCATCTGTATCGGGGATTTGTTCATGCTGACTTGGAAATCTTCGCCGTAGTCAGCCGTCCATTTTAGTGTCTGTTTAACGACCTGTCGGAACACCCAATCGCCTATTGCGTGGATGAGCCCAGACTCTTCTGCCAACGGGATGAATTCGGCAGGACTGATGAGTCCGCGTTGCGGATGGAACCAGCGCAACAACGCTTCGGCTTTGTGTATCTTGCCTGTGTAAATGTCCACGATGGGCTGGTATTGCACTTGCATTTGCTGCTGTGCCAGCGCGCCGTGCAAATCGTTCATTATGCGCAAGCGATACAGGGCGCTTTCTTGCATCGCATTGGTAAAGTAGCTGAAGCGATTGCGCCCCGCGTTTTTGGCGACGTACATTGCTTGATCGGCATTTTTCAGCATGTCTTCCAGCGTCGTCGCATCGTCGGGATACAGCGTGATGCCGATACTGGCTGAAACATAAGCACTATTGCCCGCTAACTCATAAGGTTGCGACAGCGAATACAGGATGTCAGTGGCGATGCGTTCGACGCTGCTCCGATCTTCCAACTCCGAGAGGATGATGGTGAACTCGTCACCGCCGAGTCGTGCGACGGTATCCGACTCGCGCACACAGAGCACGATGCGATGTGCCGCCTCCATTAGCAACGCATCCCCTTGGTCATGGCCTAAAGAATCGTTCACTTCCTTGAAATGATCGAGGTCGAGGAACATTAGCGCCAATCCCGCTTTGGCGCGGTGTGCTTTTTTGATGTCTTGCGTCAGACGGTCACGGAACATGCGGCGGTTGGGGAGTCCAGTGAGTGGATCGAAGTTTGCCTGCGCCCAAATCAGTTCTTCCGATTTCTTGCGTTCGGTGACGTCGGAGAATAAGGCCACGAGCCAATGTATGGAGCCATCCGCGTTATAAACTGTATTGATGGTTTGCCACTCGGCATAGATCTCGCCGTTCTTGCGACGATTCCAAATCTCACCTTGCCAATGCCCCGTTTCTCTCAACTCTTTCTGCATGGCGGCGTAGAAGGCGGCATCATGTTTGCCCGAATGCAATATCCTTGGATTTTTTCCGATCACTTCTGCTGGGGGGTAGCCTGTCAACACAGTAAAGGCGGGATTCACCTCAATGATGTTGTTTTTTCCATCGGTAACGAACATGGCTTCGCTACTATTTTCCAGCACCATCGAGGCTAGACGCAGCTTTTCTTCGATGATTTTTTGTTGTGTCACGTCGCGGCCAGAACCCACCACGCCAATCACCTCGCCAAAATCATTCACGAAAGGGGCTTTATGCACGTCGAGGAACAGGAACTGGCCTTTCACATTGCCGAATTCGTCGAACTGAGAAGCCTTGCCATTTTTCAAGGTGACGGTATCGCTGTCTTGGCACAGCTCGCCAAAGGTGTGCCAGTTCATATCTTCGGGGTGCGCTTTGCGTTCACGCAAGGCGAAGAACATATCGTCTTTGCCAACGGGTTCTTCGGTATCCTTGGCATTCAATAGCAGTTTGCACATTGCGTTGTTCGTGAACAGGTAGTGATTGTTCAAATCTTTCGCCCAAATCATATCGGTGACGTTGTCGGTAATCCCGCGCAACAAGGCCGCCAGATTTTGAGCGCGTTGTTCGCTTGCATGGAGTGCCTGCTCCGTTTGTATGCGTACAGTAATGTCGGTGGAGACTCCACACAGGGCATAGATACTGCCATCTGCGTGACGGAGCGGTAGCTTGGTGGAAAGGTAGGTGAAGGTCTTGCCCGTTGCGATGACGGTGTTAGTCTCTTCGTCGGTGTGGGTCTCACCCCGATCCAACACATCGCGGTCGTTACGGCGGATGTTTTCGGTAGTGACTGCATCGAAGAATTTTTCATCGCCATAACCGACGATCTCTTTCATCGTCACGCCCCACAGCTCTCGTACCTTACGATTCGCAAACAAATATTTTCCGTCGATGTCTTTTAGGTAGATGAATGCATCCACATTGTCGAGGATAGTCAGCAGTTTTTGTTCGCTGGCGATGAGTGCGAGTTGCGCTTGCTTCTGAATGGTGATGTCTTCGTAAATGCCCAAGATGCCGACGGTGTCCCCACTGGCATTTTGCAAGGGCACTTTGGAGGTGCGTAGCCAGATAGCGTTTCCCTCAGGCGTGGTCTGCGGTTCGTCATAGGAGAGCTTGGCGATGCCAGACTCCATTACTTGTTTGTCGTCTGCCCGATACAGCTCGGCCTGTGCGCGCCAAGTCATATCGAAGTCGGTCTTGCCGATTAGCGCTTGCGCATCAAGTTTTCCCGCATCTTTGGCGAACGCGGGATTGCAGCCCAAGTAACGCAACTCGCGGTCTTTCCAAAACACCCGCATGGGCGCGGTGTCAATGACGGTTTTGAGAAGATTGCGCGATTCGGCAAGCGCCGATTCAACCTGCTTGCGTTGCGTGATGTCTTGGATGGTGCCCAACATGCGGATGGGTTGATTGTGCGCATCAAACTCGACCTTGCCTGTTACATGGCAGACGATCTCCCTGTTGTTGCGCAACACGATACGGCAGTCCAGCGCGTAAGGTTTCTTGTTTTCTAGCGCAGCCTGCACATCGCTATTGAGTCGTACCCGATCATCGGGATGTACTAGTCCCAGATACAACTCGTAGGTGGGTGTGAGCGTCCCGGGTTCGAACCCCATCAGGCGGAAGGTCTCGTCGCTCCAAAATAGTTGCCCAGTGGCGGGGTCCCAATCCCATGTGCCCACATGTCCCACTTGCGTGGCGAAGTCGTAACGTTCTTTGATGGTTTTTAACTCGGCTTCATCCTGATATTGCGTGGTGATGTCTTTGAAACACCAGATGCGCCCAAGCTCATCTCCGATGCGTAGTGCTTTGGTGAAACGAGAGAACACACGCCCGTCCTTAAAGTGCAACAGGTCGCGTGCCTCTTTATCCGTGTCATATAAGCTTTTCACTAGATCAAGAAACACGTCAGGGTAAAGCAGTTGTTGCAAAACATAATTGAGTAACAAATCGTCATGCCCGATTGCTGCGATGTCATTCGGGATGCGCCACAATTCAAGGAAACGTTTGTTGGTGGACAGTACGCGCCCATCGTGCGCCACCATCAATACGCCTTCGTCGGTGGATTCGAGTGTGGCGCGTAATAACACTTGATTACGTATAAGGGCTGCTTCGACATGCTTGCGCGCACTGATGTTCATGGTGCTACCTGCCGCGAGGATTGGCTTGCCTGTGACATCACGCTGGATGATGCCGCCTCGGGTATGCACCCAAGCCCACGTTCCTGCATTCAACGCGACTCGATATTCAAAATCGAAATGGGCAGCCCCTGGTTGTAATGCCTGCTGGATGCGTTGTTGGAACAGTTCGACATCGTCAGGATGGATGCAGGCAAGCCAAGCTTGCAGATTGCGTGGAGGTTCAACATCGGCGAAACCAGGGAGCTTGATGCGCGCGGTGTTGTATTTAATGGCGTAGGTGGCGAGGTTCAATTCCCACATATCCATCTGCGCGGCTTCGACGGCCATTTCAAGTTTGAGTCGATTACGGTGATCGTCGAGCGTTAACGACTTGAGTTGCTCTTGTTTAAGCGAATCCAAGATGTGGTTGATGAGTGCGAGGCTGGAGGGGGCGGCTAATGAGGCGGCGACGAACCCTGTGATCAAATAGTCGTAAGTGATGGCAGATTGCAGCAATAAACTCATGCCGCTCACGATGATTTCTACCGCGATCAAAATCAAAATCGACAGCAGGGTGACGAGTCGCCATCCCCGCAGTCGTTGCATCTGCGTGACCAAGTTGCTTGTCATTGCAAGCGCTCCCTAGGTTCTCTCTTTGAACTTGTGTTGCACCCACTTGCGGGGTGCTGATTCAATACTACTCCATCCTGATTAAGTTCAATTCGAGAATAAGCAGGGTGCACGAAGGTGTTGCTGCCTTGGTGTAGAATCCCGCCGATGCATTAGAAGTACAGGCGGCGGCATGAATTAAGTTGTCACACCAGCGCAGACTAGTGGCCAGTAAAAATATGGTTCATCTAGGATTTGCGTGGGTGACTGAAGCAAGATAGGGGGCAATCGCTCCCGCAAACGGCTGGCTATCTGGTCTTGCCCCACGCAAATGCTGGTTGAACCAAAAATATAATTGC
>JAVHQF010000213.1:0-2060 GCA_036170995.1 Sideroxydans sp.
TTAAGAACTAGAGCACCAGTCATGGTGTCGCCAGCTTTAGCAACCTTGCTATCAATTTGAGTTTGAACAGCAGAAGTAACACCAGAGAGGAAATTAACCTCAGCTGAAGAAACAGTCACTGCGTCAAGGAAAGTATTTTGACCAGCTGTTAAGTGAAGAGCAGCGTTAGTTGCATGAGTAGCAACATTAGACTCAACAAACTGTTTTGTAGCAGCGCCAAGAGCAACAACTGGGTCAGCATTAAGAACTAGAGCACCAGTCATGGTGTCGCCAGCTTTAGCAACCTTTAGTGCATCTTGTGTATCAATGTAAGTCTTAGTAGCTGGGTCAGCATTCAAAGTAGCAACAGTACCTTGTAAGGTAGTTACTTGTCCTTGAAGAACTGTGTCAGCAGCATCAACGTAAGTTTTGTTAGTAACATCTGTACCAGCAACTGGAGCGTCTGTAACTTTTAGTTTCTTAGTAGCAGCAAAAGTAACATTAGCAGAAACAGTGCTATCAACTGTCTTAGAGACACGATCAGCAATATCGGCAATAACTGTAGGAGCAACAGCAACACCAGCTGCATCTTTAACTAAAGTTGCATCTTTAAGTTGAACAGAGAGTTCAGCCGTATCAGATGTGCTAGCAGCAACACCGTCGAGTGTAAAGAATAGACCAGCAGCAGCATTAAGATTAACAGCAATAGGTGTATTAGCACTAGTGCCATCAATTTCTAAACCTTTACCAAGCTTAGCATTAAGCGTACTACCATTTAAAGAGACACCAGTACCAGGAACTAAGTTCACTGAAGTATTAGTAGGAACCCAAATGAGTTCATCTGTATATGTAAATGAAATACCAAAATTATGAGAATCTTGATCAAATACTAAAGTAGTAGAACCAGGAGTTAATACTGCATCAGCATAAGTAATAGCACCAGGTGTAGCTGATACAACAGTTACAATTTTATCATTATGTGCAGTTAAAGAAGCACCAACAGTGGTAGCGGTATAAATACCAACACCAAAACGATCACCAGTAGCTACTGCACGTGCTTGTAGGAATACCCATGAGGTTCCGTTAAAGAACGTAGCGTAACCTGCTTTGCCAGCCCATGCACCAGTAGGTGCAGCACCAACAATATACACATCAAAGTTAACTGGAACTGTTGGAGGTGTAGACAATGAGTCATCAACTAGATTGACATCAGTAACTGGATCTTTCCATTTTAGACCGTTAGCAATAGAGTCAACATAAGCTTTATTAACTACTTCGGTTGGTGTCACTGGAACTTTATTAACAATTACAGTTTTACCAACTGCAAGAGTTACATCACCAGTAATAGTGCCACCAGCTTTATCAAATTTAGTATCAATTTGACCTTGAACAGCAGACGTTACTCCTGCAAGTTGATTTACTTCAGTAGAAGTAACCGTCACTGCGTCAAGGAAAGTGTTTTGACCAGCCGTTAAGTGAAGAGCTGCGTTTGTTGCGTGTGTTGAAACATTGGTATCAACATAACTCTTTGTTGCTGCGCCTAATGCTAACACTGGATCAGCATTAAGAACTAGAGCACCAGTCATGGTGTCACCAGCCTTAGCAACCTTTAATGCATCTTGTGCTTCAACAAACTGCTTTGTAGCGGCACCAAGTGCTGCAACTGGATCAGCGTTAAGGACTAGGGCACCAGTCATGGTGTCGCCAGCTTTAGCAACCTTGCTATCAACTTGAGTTTGAACAGCAGATGTAACCCCTGCGAGTTGATTTACTTCAGTAGAAGTAACTGTCACTGCATCAAGGAAAGTATTTTGACCAGCGGTTAAGTGAAGTGCTGCATCACTTGCGTGTGTAGCGACATTAGACTCAACAAACTGCTTTGTAGCGGCACCTAATGGTAGAGCTGGATCAGCATTAAGAATCAGCGCACCAGTCATGGTATCGCCAGCCTTATCAACCTTTAGAGCTAAACCAGTTGTTGATGAGCTGTTAGCAGAAGCAACACTTGTTTCAACAAACTGCTTTGTAGCTGCGCCAAGAGCCACAACAGGATCAGCGTTAAGAACTAGAGCACCAGTCAT
>JAVHQF010000214.1:0-2052 GCA_036170995.1 Sideroxydans sp.
AAAAGCATCACCCAAAAGCATCACCCAAAAGCATCACCCAAAAGCATCACCCAAAATGATTGTTCGCTAAATAAACGTGGCGGCACATCAATCCAAAAAATACTCAGCATCTAACTATTGAGTCAAAGATAATTGGCTTTAATTCGGTCGATTAAATTTAAGTATCCATTCGCTAGCGAATGGATACAAAGTCTCCCCACACTGCTGTCTATCAGAAGTCTTATCCCCTAAAGAATAGGCGATAGCTTACACGCACTGCAGCTCAGTACGATTGTTCCCCCAATCAGTCCGCCTATATTTCTGGGCGGCGGTTCTAATCCAGAACAAACTTAATTGCTCCCCCCAACGGCGACGGGAGGTTGCTACCCTTTTCCGAATTCAATGTAGAAAATTCAGTACTCGAAAAACCAATTTTTCGCGCGGCACCGCGCGCACTTTATTCAAGGAGTGTTAGATGCACAAAACACCAGTAAAGAATTACCCGTTTCATAAAGAATGGGCTGCGAACCAGCTACTAGGTCTGCTTCAAAATCGAGTTCTTCTAACCCCCGTAGAAGCTGGAGCAGCTTGTGGTTGGGCCAAACAAACCGTTTACAACAAGATTAACGAAAAGAACTTTCCCATCCCGTTGGTTGATTTCGACGGGCGAAAGATGGTACGAACTTCAGACCTAATAGAGGTTGTCCAAAAGCTTAACGCCACCGTAGGTGATGCAATCGCTAAGCCAAGCAAAGTCGGGCGTCCAACGAAAGAGGAATCAATCCGTCGTGAAGCGGAAAAGAAGGGGGTGGCAACATGAACCCTCAAGTCAATTTCGTCGACCAGCGTGAAGTGGAGCAAGTTAGGTCTTGGTTGAATGCGCAAGATGAAGACACCCAGATGGCCGCAGTGTTGGAGGTCGCGCGCCTGCGAATAACGGACGCTGCGAATTCGTTATTTTCACTGCGTTTTGCGCATGCCGAATCTACCCGCAAGGCTATTTTGTCTAGCTTGCGCATGCCTAGCCTGTCTTCGGCGTTTGAGGCGTATGAGATCGATTCAGATCGATTCGCTAATGCTGTGGAGTTCGTAGTGCGCAAGCTTAGGACGACGCGGGCAGATAATTTCTGGCGCACCTGTGGCGTAGGGCGACCGAAGGGAAAGACATGAGAAACAGAGTTCTTTCCATCTTCCAAGCTGTCATTCCATATGTCAAAGAGTTGCGCTCTATGGCTGGCAGCATGGAAGGCTGCATATTGATGCAGCAGCTGGATTACTGGTTCGCAATCAAGCCGGATGGGTTTTACAAATTCCTTGAACCTGTCAAACCCAAAGGTAAGGATGCACAAGGTAATCTTATTCCAGGCCATAGACTCTATCGTCCTGGCGATAGTTGGTGCGAAGAACTGAACTGCACACCGCATGAATTTCGCAGGATGTTCGATGCGGTAGGCGTTCGCTGGAATTCAAAGCGCGAATTCATGAATGCGGATGATCCATTTGTCGGACGAGGATATTGTAGTTACGTAGACCGCAAAGAAAATCTGACTCATTACTTCCGCAATCATGTATTTGTGGATGCATTCCTAGATCAGTTTGTTGCTGATGGCGCAATAAATTTAAGCATCTCGGGAAAGCGATCTACAGACATTGGTGGATTGAAGCCACAGTCCTCCCAAAAACCAACGTCCATAGAGCAGAGATTACCTTCAGAGATTAATACCACCACCACAAACGCATCTTCACAAAAGGAAAGTCATGTGGTGGTGAGTGACTTAATTTTTCCAACCCAAACATCTCATGCCGAGCGCAAATCCATCCAAGCAGTATTGGAAAGTAGCGGGATGGATGTATCAAAATGGCAAGAAGTCTTGGACGAATTAACCGGTGCAATGTTAAATCGGACAATTGCTAATCCTGTTGGATTTTTGCGAGGAATTGCAGAACGAGCCATAAGTGGAACATTTGCACCTGAACGTGGGATTGCTATTACTCAGAAGCGAATGGCAGAAGCGGTGAGGATTGAGTCCTTAAACTGCTGTAAATAAATTGGTGGGTAGCCACCGCTTCGAT
>JAVHQF010000215.1:0-2045 GCA_036170995.1 Sideroxydans sp.
GGCACCGTTTGTCCTGCCTCTGTGTCTTGTACTCGTAAGTATCTGGTATTGATTCGTTAGCAAATGCTTCAAGTGCAGAATATGCAAAGACAAAGGCCGCGCAAACATTCTCGATGTAGTCAATCGCGCGTTCTTCGGTCTTGAAATGTAGCTCCTTCTTGATGCTCTTGGGCAGGCCATCGCCCTCAATGATCTCTTTCGCCTTGCCAAATGAGCAAGCTGACAGGCTTAGGAACATGGCGGTTGCATTTGGAATCGGTACCGCAATTGTCTTGTTTCCTCGGTAACGAACGATCGATGTAAGGGTGATGCGAGTTCCAACACCAAAATGTTGTCCCGTCCATGGGGATGTCCATGGCTCAGCCAAAGTTGATGTGGCGTGAAGTCGCCAATCGTGATCAAGCGCTTTCTTACCCGTGGTCATACGTTCAGGTTGGCCCAACGTTTGAATTCACCGGCCTTGCGCGGCTTTATGCGCAAGCTCCGGTGGAATGATGGGTTAGCCATCTGTTCACTCGCCAGCAGGCAGCGGAGCTGATTTCATCTCATTGATTGCCTTAAGGAGTCTGATAGTCACCGCACCATCCAAAGCCTCGCCTTGATATCTCACCTCGTACAGGCCTTGCAAATTAGATGGAAGCTTTACACCGTCACGGACTAGCAGAATGAATCTTCTGCCGTACAAAGCCATGGCGGCGCCGACCTCAATCAGAACATTAGGGTTGATTACGGTATGTTCCTTGGCTTCCGAGTCAAGAAGCTTCATTTCACCATCCACATGAATGATGGCCGCACCACATCCACGCATGTCATTCATAACTTTGTCAGGCACGGGTTGTGCCACCGACTCCTTCTGAATAGACACGACAGGAATTAGCTCTCCAAACCCTAGAAGTTCCTTCAGCGGCTCTATGAAAGATGTATTTTTTCCGTGGGTGATGAAGACTCGGCGCATTCTCGCCTCGTTCTGGGCTGATGGGCGTCGCGATTCCTGAGCAACCGCTGCAGGCTCTGGCTCTTGTACTGTCTTAACCAATTCCTTGATCTGGGATTCGGGCGGCGGCTCAACTGCTGGGTTATCTTGCGTCACTGTTGCAGCGGGGGCTGGCTTTACACCTCCAAGATTGACATACCTCCGATCCTTGATCGTCTGTAGGAATCCAACAGACTCGGCGCTTTTCAAGATCATGTCCCAGACTTGCTTCGTACGGTCAGCTGGAACGTTCATGCCCTTAAGAACGTTTGCAGCGATGTCCTCGCGTGGCAAGGGTGACCCGGAATATTTCGACAGAAACTCACGGAGAATTCGAGGCTTCATGATTGCCTCGCGCTTGCCTGCTAGATCGGCGTCTTCCTCCTGCGGCTCAATGATCTGCCTAGCCAAGTCAGTGACGGATATTTGTGCAGCGTTGTAGCCACCTGTAGTTAGACCATATGCAATTGAAGCTCCGCACAGCATGCGAAACTTTCCGCTCGTTGGCGTAAGGTCCATGGCCGCAGCGACATCTAGCGGCGTGGACGGATGGCCGCCATATTCTTGAAGCAAAGCTTTAGACACTAGGAGCGCTTCATCAAGCTCGTAAGCAGGTATTTCTTCCTGTGACATGTATGCGCGAGTCTTGTCGGGTGCCTTGTTTGCACTTGGCAAGCTCTTCTTCGTGGCTGCCTTCGTTGCAGGTGTTTTGCTTTTCTCAGAACTCCGGGCCATTGGCATTTCTCCTCGACGTGATGTTTGTTCTGTGTCTATACAAGGGTAATCGTGGCTCCAACTCTTCATCAGCGGACTCTGGATGGCTAACGTCTTAGGTTAACCGGGCGCGCGCGTGCCGGCAACCACGAAGTGAACCGGCATTTCGCGCGCTCCGGTTGAACCGCCAGTTAGGCACGTTACGTAAGAGCCTCAGCATTTAATCTGATGGTGATTTGTTGCATGCAAGAAACGCCAAACCGCCTACAACAACAGCACCAAATATTTGCACAAGTAATGTCTTGATATTTACGCTCGCTGGCACGGATTTTATTTCACCGTTGAACTGATAAACATA